>DIXD01000024.1 GCA_002435985.1 Spirochaetaceae bacterium UBA6089 | reverse complement strand
CGTTAGTGTTTCTAACCTTGTGCCAGCTAAGCGGTAAGGAGTCTTGGTTGGGGGAATAGCATACACTTTCTCATTCCTACGCACGCGCATACTTTGGCACATATTCGGGTGTAGTTTTCCCTGGGGTGGGCCAGCGCTTTTCCCAGGTGCGCTGCATCATCACCGAAAGCTTGCTTCTACTGAAAAATGCCCGTATACCGTCAGTGAGATTCTCCACAAAATATGAGACCATACTTGCTGGCACACCTGCAGCCTCGGCATGGCTTTGTGGTTGCTGCACCTTTCGCACGCCAATTCGGAATGGCTTACAGTAATTATGGGCACACAGATACAAACTCAGTCTAAGCATTCCTTGGGCGACGTTTCGGTTGAAACAGACGGTTTGGCGATGGTGGTGGGCCAGGTCTTTTCTCAATTCTCGGTCGATATAGTTGGAGGCGAACAGGGGATTAGAAAGAGTGCGCGGCAGTTTTGAGTTAACTGTCCAGTGGACGATACGGTGTGTTTCGGTCTGGTGGCGGAAGGCAGGTAGGGCATAGAGGATGCGCTGGTAGTCGGGTTTTTCATCGGTGATGAGGACAAAGGGGTGGTGGAGTGTGGGTGGCTGGAGGGTGAGGGCTTGAAGAAGGGTTTCGCGGAAGGAACGCGAAAGAGCACCCCTCTCAAGGCAGGTACGACGATATAGCATACCTGCTTTGGCCTTCTGGGAAGGAGTCATGGAACCGGAGCGCTTGCGGGATGCATGGCTGAAGTCGAGGATGAACTGGGAGTGTGCGGTGAGGGCGATGGGGATTTCGCTAGGGAAATACTGAGAGGTATCAAAGGAGACAAAGCCGTCGATACAGATATCGTCATAACCGATTCGGCCAGCGAGGCAGGTGGCGTGGAGTGCGAGGGCCTGGCGAGCGAGCCGTTCGATGCGGTTGGAAAGGAGACTGAGGGAGACAGAGAGGTTGCGGCTCATAGCTCTGAGGCTTTCGCCGGAAGAGAGGCGCGCGAGGATATCGGCCAGGGGGAGAGGACGCTTGACATAGTAGGCGAGAGAGAAAGTTTGGGATGAGAAAGTAGTATGACAGGCGGGGCACTGGTAGCGTCGGATGCGACCAAAAGCCTTGGTGGTATAGAAACCTTTAGGCCTGGCCCAGGGATGGGCGGGTGCCTTGAGATGCCAGACACAGTGTGGATTGGGACAGAAGGGAAAGATTTGCATTGCGATGTACCTCCAGGGGAGAGATCGAAGTCTTCCCCTGGAAAGGAAACGCACTAAAAGCCCTTTGCTGCTTCAATCTTGGCACAAGGTTGAGAGCAGTACCAAGATTGACAAGGCCTGTCTAGCTTTTTACTATGGGAGAGTGAAACTCAAGCGTATATGTCTTTCCATATCTGTTCTGCTCATGAGCCTGATAGGTCTGACAGTGCCGCTTCCGCTCTTCGCCGAACCCGACATCAAAACACTCGAAAATGGACTAACCGTCCTTCTCGACCCTATAGAAGGCACAGAGAACATTGCCATTGTTCTCGCCTTCCATGCAGGCTCCGATGCCCAGACGGCGTCGACGGCAGGCCTGTTCAAATTCCTGGAATACATCCTATTCAATGGCCCCGCGACAAAACCAGGCATCTCCGAACCCGCGTCGGCCATCGATGTGCTCGAGCCGGACGGTATCGAAGGCGGCGCAGGTATCGATCGATTCGAATTCGGATTTTCCTCGAAAAAAGAGAATCTCATACCTGCGCTCGATACGCTTCTCTATCTCTTTTCTCAAGAGCGCAGAGAATTCATCTTCGCTCAGGAGGACGGCATTGAATACGCCCGCCAGTCCACGCGAGCGCTTATTCAGAACCAATTCTCGGACAACGATATACTGAGCAATATGGCGAGTATAAAAAAATTATTCTCGAAAGAACCGTATCGGCTGGACACGCTTGGAGCCGATTATATCATAGAAAAAGCAGATATCGCCACATTGCAGAAGCTCGCCTCATCGTGGTTCGTCCCAAACAACGCATGCATCACGATAGCAGGAGGATTCGATAAAGAAGAAACCCTCGACCTCGTCGCTCAGCGCTTCGGACAACTTCCAAAAGGCCCAAACCCGTGGCCGACGGGACTTTCGGTATTTCCAAAGCCAGGCGTCAGCCGTCCGACATTCCTTGTATTTCCCGACAACAGCATTCCTTCGGGCCAGATGCAGATTGAGATTCGCTACCGAGGGCCCGACCCGAAGGAGACACAGTCCTATATTGCAGCTCTCATGCTCCAGGAGCTCGCCAACGCACCCTCCCGATTCCAGACTACCGTACGCAAAAATATGCCCAAGGGTACGGACCTTCAGGACCTGAATATTGTCTATACACCGACGCGGAATGCTTCCTCCCTCGCAATCGAATCGACGATCGCGGTGCCCTCAGGAAAAAACCCCGCAGACATTGTCTTTTCTTTTAAAGAATCGGTGCGCGGTACCGAACTCTATATGATACGAGCCAATGCCTCGTACTTCACATCGACCGAATACGAACGCGCGCGTGAAGCTCTTCTCGAAAAGAAGATGGCCGCACAGGGAGACCCTCTGCAGTCGGCTGCCCGCATGGCGACATTCTGGAGCTGGGGCATCGCCTCTTTTCTGTGGCAGGAGAGCGACACCATTATGAAGACAGGGCAAAAACACATCTCGCAGTTTGTCGACACCTACGTGCAAAAGAACCTCGAGGTCGTCATGGTGCGCATCGACCCCACGCTCTATGAGACTTATAAGAAAAGCTTTTCCAATTACGGCTTCGAAACGGTGAGCAGTCAGAACGCTCTCTGGTGGCGCTGAATTTCTCTTGCGCGCAATCCGTGGCGATTCGAGGGGAATTGTACCTGGGCGGGGACTTTTTGGACAGGCCACCAGCCTATGGACGTGCCGAATAATGACCCCCTCTAGAAGAACTGTGGAGAGGTCACTACAGCGTCTCCTCTTCAATCGAGAGAATACTAGGAAGCGTGCGGAGCGACTTGGCGACACGCTTCAAATCTTCGCGCGAGTCGACTTCGAGGATGAAAAAGCCCGAGAGCGTGCCGTCGCCGCGCTCACCGAGCTTGCCCTCCTTGAGTCGGCCAGAGCACTTGCGCACCGTGGATTCGATCTCGGAAAAGATATCGAATGATTTTCTTGTGGTAACGCGGTAGCGCGCCGTCGTGTTGATCGCCTCATCTTCCCATTTGACATCGATGCGCCGCTCTTCGAAATCCGCAATCGACTGGATCGAACGACAGTCTTCGCGGTGAACGATGATACCCCGTCCTCGAGAAACATACCCGACGATGCGGTCTCCGGTCACCGGTTTGCAGCAGCCCGCGATGCGGATCATCATGTTGCGCATTCCGCCGACCGAGAGGCCGGCCTTTTCGCTGCGAAGCACAAGGCCTGGTTTTACGCTGTGGAATTCGACGACCGAGGGAAAGCCTTCATCTTGAGGGCGATCCTGTGCATGGACTTTTGTCTGTGCCGATTCTGCAGGGGGTTTCTCGCCCTTCCTGGCGGCGACGATGTGTTTGTCTATCGCCACGGCCTGCCCGGTCTGTACGAGAAGCTGGCGTATCTTTGATCTGGCCTTGCTCGTGTGGGCAATCTTGAGCCAGTTGAGGTTAGGCCTGGCATTGGGCGACGTTATGATCTCCACGATCTGCGTATTCCGAAGCTCGGAGTCGAGGGAGGCTATCGCACCATTGACCTTTGCGCCGAGACAGTGAGCACCAACGTCTGAGTGGATCGCAAAGGCAAAATCGATGGGCGTCGAACCTGCGGGCAGCTCTATGACATCGCCCTTCGGGGTGAATACAAAGATGGAATCGCGCAACAATTCACGCTTAATCTCTTCGAGGTAGCTGTCGCCTTCGGCGATAAACTGATTCCACTGCTTGAGCTTGTTGATAATGGGGATATCCTCGAACCGCGGCAACTCGGATGTGGTGCCCCGCTTATAGAGCCAGTGCGACGCAATGCCGTATTCGGCGACGAGGTGCATCTCCCGAGTGCGGATCTGGATCTCGAGCAGTTGACCGCCGTACGCGATGACCGTGGTGTGGAGGCTCTGATAGCCGTTCGATTTCGGCATGGCGATATAATCCTTGAACCGGCCGTCGATGGGCTTCCAGAGGCGGTGCACGAGGCCCAGAAGCGCATAACACTCATTGATGCTGCCGCAGATGATGCGTATGCCTAAGAGGTCGTAGAGTTCCTCGGGGCTCTTTCCCCTCTTCCTCATTTTCTGGTAGATCGAGTAGAAGTGCTTGGCGCGCGCGCTCACTTCGACTTCGATCTTTTCCTTGGCGGCTGCCGAGAGAATCCGATCCGTAACTTTTCTGAGGAACTCTTGGCGCGCGTCTTTTCGCACATTCACTATATCTTTTATCTGGTCGAACACCTCGCGGTTGAGCGATTTGAACGAGAGGTCCTCCAACTCGTCCTTGAGCCACGAAATACCGAGCCTGTCGGCGAGGGGCGCATAGATGTCGATACATTCGGTCGCAATTTCTTTCTGTCGATCCTCGGGCAAGTACTTGAGCGTCCGCATACTGTCGAGTTTGTCCGCAAGCTTGACAAGAATGACGCGGATGTCGCTTGTGAGCGCAAAGAGCATCTTGCGCATGGTCTCTGCGGCGTGGACCGATTTATTTTTGGCCCGCACGGACGAGAGTCTGTTGACGCCTGCCACAATCGTCGCCGTTTCCTTCCCATATCGCTCTTCGATGCGCGGATCCGGCACGGCGAGCAGAGAACTCAGTCCGGCGATGTCTTTTTCTTTGCGCACATGCTCAACGGTGCTCTCCTTTGGCAGTACCTTGGACGGACCAGCAGCCGTGCCCCTGCGGTCATGGGGAGAGTCCAGCGCCCGCGGAGACCCGGAGGTGCGATCCTCTATACTATCGTGGAGCAGCCCCGCCATGATCGATTCCAGGTCCATACCGAGATCGAGCAGAATTTCGGCGACGCGCACGTCGTGATAGAAGGCCGGCTCTCCGGAAGCGCGTTTTCTGTCGGCAAGGGCTGTTTGGGCGTAGTCCACGGCGCTCGACAGCAGAGCCATTTGCTCGGAACTAAAGCGCTGTCCAGCCTTCGAAAGAAAACTCTGTACCAGTTCATCCATAATGTGCACCCGCCACTCTCGTTCTACCTTCAATGTCTTTCCATGTTCTAATGTCGCAAAATCCTTTCTCTTCGAACAGTCTCAGGGCTTCGGGAATCTGCGAAGGGTCCATTTCTAATAATAATACACCATTTCGGGATAAAAATTTACTCCCCTCGGAAATGATCGCCCGAATGAAGCTCATGCCGTCGATCCCGCCATCGAGGGAGAGAAGGGGGTCCTTCCAGCCTTCGCCGACGAGCCGCTCTGCCTGAGCACGAGGGACATAGGGCGGATTTGCCACAATAAGATCGAATGTTCTACCAATGTTGGAAAAAAGATCAGACTCTATGAAAGAGACCTGCGAAGAGGTGAGAAGGCGGTGCGCGTTCTGCATTGCGACCTTGATTGCAGTGGGCGAAATATCGGAGGCCGATACTCGCCAGTTCTGCCTTTCAGCAGCGATGCTGATGGCGACCGCGCCACTGCCTGTACACATGTCGAGGACAGAAAGAGAGGCTTCTCCTGTCTTGGCCAGGGACACCACACGTGCATCTCCCAATTCGAGTGCTGCTTCGACCAACACCTCCGTGTCCTGGCGCGGTGAAAGCACATCATCATTGACCAGAAACTCGCGTCCGAAAAACTCGCGGAAACCGCGGATGTGCGCGATGCTTTCACCCCGCCGTCGCCGTTCTGCCATTACATAGAAAGCCTGCGGCACGGCATCCGCGCGCTCCGGAAGCATCGCCAGTATTTTCTCCTTGGAGAGATTCATGCTGAAGGCCAAGAGCAGCACGGCATCGAGGAAGGGAGTTTCGCTCGAAGAGAAGGAATGCGCCGTCTCAAGGAGAAGGTCTCTATAGGTCATGCCATGGTATGCCCTTCACGTTCTAAGGCCTGCTGTCTACCCCATGCCGTCAGCGCATCGAGCAATTCATCGAGTTCGCCATCCATGATGAGGTCGAGCTTGTAGAGCGTCAGGTCGATCCGGTGGTCCGTGAGGCGGTTCTGCGGAAAATTGTAAGTCCGGATGCGCTCGGACCGATCGCCGGTGCCTACCTGATTGCGTCGCTCGGCGGAGCGCTCGGCCTGGCGTTTTTCATCCTCGATCTCGAAGAGCCGCGCCCTGAGAATGCGCATGGCCTTGGCCTTGTTCTTGATCTGACTCTTTTCGTCTTGGCAGTGCACCACGATGCCGGTCGGAAGGTGCGTGATGCGAACGGCAGAGTCTGTGGTGTTGACGCTCTGGCCACCCGGTCCGGATGAGCGCATCACATCGATGCGGAGGTCCTCGGGTCTTATCTCGATCTCGGTCTCCTCCATTTCGGGAAGCACCGCGACCGTGACCGCACTCGTATGGATCCTGCCCGATCCCTCAGTGGCCGGCACACGCTGCACGCGATGAACGCCGGATTCAAATCGAAGTCTCTCGTATGCCGCATTGCCCGAAATCGAAAAAATGATCTCTTTTATGCCACCGAGCTCGGTCTCGTTCATATTCATCACTTCGAAATTCCAGCCACGGCTATCCGCATAGCGGCTATACATGCGGTAGAGGTCGGCTGCGAACAGGGCAGCCTCCTCGCCGCCCGTACCTGCCCGGATCTCCATGATGACCGCCTTATCGGCGAAGGGGTCTCGAGGCATGAGCAAGATGCTGAGTTTCTCTTCGAGTGTAAGAGCTTGTCCACGAAGTTGGAGGAGCTCCTGCTCGGCAAGCTCCTTGAATTCGCCATCGTGCTCTTCTGAAATGAGCGCCTCGATCTCATGGATCGATGCGGCAATTTTCTGCGTCTCGTCGAACATCTCGACGATTTCGGAGAGATGCGCTCGTTCCTTCATTAAGGCACGGTATTTCTGCTGATCACGGAAAACCTCAGCCGTCGAGATAAGGCCATCTATTTCGGCGATGCGGTCCCGCATCCGTTGTATTCGTTCATTCACGGGTAAATGGTAGCCTGTTTAAGGCAAAAGGTTCAACCCGGCGACGGAGATGCCTTGCGCGAGTGTGCACCTACGGATACTATCTAGCCATGCTCGATATACGTTTTATCAAAGAAAATCTGGACGCGGTTCGGCAGAACATTCGCGATCGCTCTATGAATGCGGATGTAGACCTGGTGGTCTCGCTCTACGACAGGCGCAACGGTATACTGCGCGAACTCGAGGATGCCCGGCGCCGAAGAAACGAAAATGCACAGGCGATGAAGTCGCCCATGAATGCGGAAGACCGCGCGCTCCGCATCGAAGAAGGCAAACGGCTCAAAGAGGGCATTGCCCGCCTCGAGTCGGAACTTCAGGAAGTCGAAGCCTTGTTCGCCGCAGAAATGGTCAAAATTCCGAACATGGCCCACCCAGAGGCCCCTCGTGGGAAAGAAGAGAAAGACAACCTCGAGGTGAAGCGCGTCGGAGCCCCGACAAGCTTCAGTTTCACGCCGAAGGACCANNAAATTCTATTACCTGAAGAACGAAGGTGTCATTCTTGAGCTCGCGCTCGTGCGTTATGCCCTCGATATGCTTGCAAAGCGAGGATTTACGCTGATGGCCACGCCGGATATCGCAAAGACGGAAATTCTGGAGGGCATCGGTTTCAATCCCCGCGGGGCGGAGTCGAATGTGTATACGCTCGAAGGCGAGGGAACCTGCCTTATCGGCACGGCTGAGATTACGCTCGGTGGATACTACAGCGGCGCAGTCTTCGAAAAGGACCAGCTGCCTATACGCCTTGCGGGTCTTTCCCACTGTTTCAGGCGGGAAGCAGGGGCGGCGGGCCAGTTTTCCAAGGGCTTGTACCGCGTGCACCAGTTCACGAAGGTCGAGATGTTCGTGTACTGCCTCCCCGAGGACTCCGAGCACATGCACGAGGAGCTCCGCTCGATCGAAGAAGAGATATTCTCGAGTCTCGATATTCCTTTCCGGGTCGTCGATACCTGCACGGGTGATCTCGGTGCACCCGCCTACCGCAAGTGGGACCTAGAAGCCTGGATGCCGGGGCGCAACAACGGTGAATGGGGAGAGATCACCTCAACATCCAACTGCACCGACTATCAGGCACGCAGACTCAATGTGCGCTATCGGGATGCAGAGGGGAAAAACCGATTCGTGCACATGCTGAACGGCACGGCGATCGCATGCTCGCGCGCCATCATCGCAATTCTCGAAAACTTCCAGCAGGAAGACGGTTCGGTGCGAATTCCTAAGGCCCTCATTCCCTATTGCGGCTTCGAGGCCATAGGGCCGCGCGGCAAGGTCCGAAATACGTTGTAGGGCTTCGTATCAAGGTAGATTGGGCGACGACATCATCGGTCTACGCCAAGGCTGGATCGTGCCGGCCGACTCCCAATGAATTTTTCGCCGTATCTCCAGCTTGCCGCCCGGGGCCTGAACGCAGACGCCGAAGCATCCGCTCCCTATGTATACAAGTTTTTCGTCGGACGCAAGTTTTTCTTCTTTCGACAAGATTTCTAGAGCACAGTCAAAATGAATCGGCTCGCCGTCCTCGCGGGAGGCAACCGCCCCTGTCAGATCAAAGATCGGCTTGCCGCAGACCGCGCATATTTTGAGCTCCTGTGGCGGACGCTCGGCTTGAGGTTTCTGGGACGACGACGCGTTTGCGCCTCGCTGTGTAGCCGGTCGCGGCGATTTTCGTCTGCGAACGTGGTGGTTGTGGGACTTTCCATTTCCGGCCTTCGGTGGATTATTGTTCGATTCAGTGCTCATTTGGATTTGCCTTTGACGCTATTTGACAGCATTTCGGCAATCGATGCAATCGCCCCTTCCAGGTAGCGGTCGTCGATCAGCTTGTGTTTGAGTTCGTAAAGGCGTTTCCAGTTCGTAGCCTTCATCTCTTCGGTGATATCGTATTTCGAAAGAAGAAAATCATCGGGGCTCGAGCCGGCCCAGGCCGGCATGTCCCTCGAGACATTACTCTGCTTCATCGTGTTCCGCAAATGCGCCTTCCATATGCCTCACACAGGCATTCCCTTGCACCAACATCACATCGTACCGAACGCGGTACTGATTATATTTTCGATTCATCGCAAGAAATAGTTTAGAAGTTTCGATGATCGACCTGCGCTTTTTTGCGCTGATGACATGCTGAAGGTCCGCTTGAGTATACCGGTTTACCATTTTGACTTCGACGAAGGCTACGATTCCACCGCGCAGGGCAACTATATCGATTTCTCCACGCCTCGTGCGGAAATTGCTGGACAGAATGGACCAGCCTGCATCTATAAGGTACTGCCGACCGACTGCTTCTCCTTCCTTCCCCCGCTGTACCGTACATTTCATTCCTACCTTAAAGCTCCCTGAATAGATTACGCAGGATTATCCGGTCTTTGCTTCAACGCTCGGTTATAAAAAAGCTGCCTGGATTTCTGTTGGGGCAGCTCTATAGTCGAAAGTGGCGCCATACGCGCCGTAGTCTCTGTTATGCTTCCTGTCGATTGCCTTGACCGCTTTTGCGTCCGCCGACCAAAGTCTTGACCTTCGCCTTTTTGCCGACCTTGGTGCGGATATAGTAGAGCTTGGCGCGGCGAACTTTACCAGTCTTCATGATCTCGACCTTCTCGACGCGGGGTGAATTGTAGGGGAACACGCGCTCGACGCCCACGCCGTAAGAGTTTTTCCGCACCGTGAATGTCTTGCCGGCCCCCGCATTCTTCATTGCGATGACGAGGCCCTCATATGCCTGAACTCGCTCGGTTTTGCCTTCGACAATTTTGAAACTGACGCGGACAGTATCTCCAACCCTAAACGCGGGCATGTCAGTCCGTGCCTGTTCCGCCTGAATCTGCTGTACGAGGTTCATTCTCTCCCCCTCCGTCTATCACTTCTTTGAGCAATCTGCCGAGTTCGCTGGACAGATCGATAGTATTCAAAAGTTCCGGTCTATAGACGAGTGTCTTCACAAGACTCGCCTTAAGCCGCCAACGGGCAATTGCAGCGTGATTGCCGCTGACGAGCACTTCCGGGACGTGTAATGTAGCATATTCTTCGGGCCTTGTATACTGGGGATACTCCAAGAGACCCGACGAAAAACTCTCTTCCGAGAGCGATTCGCTCGAAATGACGCCAGGTATTAAACGATATATCGCGTCGACCAGCACCATCGCCGCAACCTCTCCGCTCGAAAGCACATAATCCCCAATGGAGACTTCATCGGTCACGCGCGTGTCGATGATGCGCTGATCGATGCCTTCATAGCGTCCGCAGAGAATGACGAGATTCTCTTCCTTCGCGAAGTCGGCAGCCATCGCCTGGTTGAAGAGCCTTCCTGAAGGCGTCACATAGATCGTCCGCAGCGCCGGGGATCCCGCTGCCTCAAGGGCTCTATCCAAGGGTTCCGGCTTCATCAGCATGCCTGCCCCTCCACCGAACACCTCGTCGTCGCACTTGCGGTGGCGATCGTAGGCATACTCTCTAATATCGATGAGTTCGTACGAAACGAGCCCTTTCTCCACGGCCCGTTTCATGACCGAAGCCGAAAAATACGATTCGAGAATTTCGGGAAAGAGCGAAAGAATCTTGATATTCATTCCAGAATCCACGGGCTTATAATTTCGAATTCACCCTTCTCTTCGTCGACCTCGCCTACAAATTCTCTGCGAAAAGGAACAAGCGCCGTTCCCCCACTATCGCGCGTGATCTCCAGAAGGTCGTCGGCGCCCCCTTCGAGCACCGCGGCGACCACCCCAATGCGCGCGCCACCTACTGTGGCGACCATGCCCACCAGATCAGCGACATAATATTCGCCCTTCTTCTTTGGACAGGCCTGCCCGCGCGGCAAAAAGAGCTCTCGACCTACAAGCTGACGCGCCTTTTCGGGCGTCCGATAGCCCTCAAAGACAATACTGGCTCCCCAACCACCCACCAGAACCTGCTGGACCTTCAGCGTCCGGGCATCCTCCAGCCCGAGCGATCCGCCCACGAGAATTTCGCCTGCTTCCGCAATGTGCGAAAATTCGCCGGAATAGCTTATGAGCCTGAGTTCACCCGCCAGCCCTCTAATCGCTCCGAGCCTTGCAACAGCGAGATACATGGGCTTTCGCATCTCATGCATAGCGGCCGGCCGAATTCAGTCCAGGATCTCCAGAATGACGCGTTTCGACTGCGACGAGGTTGCGGCGGATAGAATAGTCCGAATCGCACGCGCGATTCTGCCGTTTTTGCCGATGACCTTGCCCACATCGCTCTCTGCTACTCTCAGCTCGAGGATGGTGGATTTTTCACCTTCGATCACCTTGATGTCGACGGCATCGGGATTGTCGACAAGCGACTTGACAATATACTCAACGAGATCGCGTTCCATAGTATACCACCCGACTCAGCCGAGCCGTATCCCTTTCTTGTTGAAGAGAGAGTGAACAGTGTCGGATGGCAACGCACCCTTCGAGAGCCACTCTCTGGCCTTGGTCTCATCGATCTTGAGCTGCTTGTCCTCGGCCTCGATGGGGTGATAATAACCAAGTTCATCGATTGTTTTGGAATCGCGCGCGGAGCGAGAATCCATGACGACGATCCGGTAATATGGCCTGGCCTTCGCGCCGAACCTTTTAAGTCTGATGTGTATGCTCACGAATATCCTCCTAATTTCGAAACATCGCGCTGTGGGCTCCGTTGTATCCTTGCACATCCGTTCCCATGCAGAGCCCGAATGAGGGAACATGCGCCGAAATCTTATATACTATTATCCGGTAAGAAGTCAACTCGGGCTGCTGGGCTTGCCGTAGTTCTCTCCTTGAAGTACCTTGCGGATTATGATCTGCTTCCCCCGCGGTTCTTTGCTTTTGGCGCCCATGGTCGGCATTACGAACAGAGCGTTCCGAACATTGGTGCATGAGCTTGGAGGTGCGGACTGGTATACGACCGAGATGGCGAGTGCGGAGGCTTTCCTGGCAGGCGGAAGAAACGAAGCGGTTTACCTCGATCCGGCACCATGCCCCTCGCATACCTCTGTCCAGTTTACCGCACGCACTCCGGAATCGCTCGCTGCTGCATGCAGAGCGCTGTCCAATGTGGCCGACATGCAGCGCCCAGCAGGAATCGACATCAACATGGGCTGCTCGGTCCCGCACATCAAAGGTTCGGGGCGAGGTGCCGCACTCCTCGACACCACAGCACGAGCACGGGAGATGGTCGCCGCTGCGCGCGAAAACTGGACAGGCATACTCTCCGCAAAGATACGCCTCAGCTCAGTACAGGGTGAAGAGGGGACCATAGCCCTGGCCAAATCGCTGGCAGAGGCAGGCCTCGATTTTCTTGTGGTCCACGCAAGGTTCGACACGCAGAAATTTCGCCGGAAGGCCGACCATGGCTTCGCCCTTTTGCTGGCACAGGAACTCTCCATTCCCGTCATCGCAAACGGAGACATCTCGACGGCCGAAGACTGTCGCTCACTTCTTGCCTCGGGAAAGATTCACAGCCTCATGATAGGCCGGGCCGCGGTCCGTGAGCCATGGCTCTTCAAGCGCCTCCACGCCGCACTCGCTGGTCGCTCCACATGCCCGCTGCAGACATACGACCTTCTTGCAATCGGCCTACGCTACATCGAGCTTGTGGAGATGATGCTGCCGAGCGAATGGCAAAAAGAAACCTGCCGACGCGTCTTCTGGTACTATGCAGACAACGTGAGCTTCGCACACCACCTCAGATTTTCGCTCATCAATGCATCTACGCTCGACGCGATGAGAGCCTGTCTCACACGATATTTCGATGAGGTTCCTCAGGACAGGTTTCGATAGAGTCCCCCGCCGCGGGCAAGAAATCCAGCCGAAATCCAGTATCGACTTGACGATATACATTTTTACATTTATAGTAATTATGTCAATAAAATGCACCAAGGGGACTAAAGACAATGGCAAATACCATCCCTCAAATGTATATCGAAATCGCTCAAAAGCAGCCGGACGTCAAGGCGCAGCTTTCCAAAGATGCTCAGGGCATATTCCAGCCGACAAGCTACGGCACGCTGCTGAAGGAAGTGAGCATCTGTGCCCACGGCCTGTACAATGTGGGCATCAGGCGAGGCGACAGAGTCGGCTTCATCTCCGACAACAGAAAAGAGTGGCTCATCGCCGACCTTGCCATGCTCGGCCTCGGGGCAGCGGACGTGCCGCGCGGCTGCGATGCGACCGCCCAAGAAATTGCCTATATTCTGAGCTGGAGCGAATGTGCGACCGTCATACTCGAGAACGACCGTCAGCTGCAGAAAATCCTCGACATCAAGACTGGCCGCATCCCCTTCGGCTCCCAGTCTCTGCAAGAACCACCCTATGTGCATCTGAAAACCGTCATTCTCTTCGATTCACCAGCCCCATCGATGATTGAACAGGCCAAAGACGCAAGCCTCGATGTTCTGCTCTTCTCCGACATCATGCGAGAGGGGCTCCCTCTCTACGAGAAAGACCCTGCTTTCTTTCAGCATGAAGCGGCAAAAGGCAGGCGCGAGGATCTCGCGACCATCATCTACACATCGGGCACGACAGGAGACCCCAAAGGCGTCATGCTGAGCCACGGCAACTTTCTCCATCAGACCGAGTACCTGCCGGGCCTCATTGGAGTAAAGAGTGGCGACGTATTTCTCGCCGTGCTTCCGGTTTGGCACTCCTTCGAGCGCGCCGTCCAGTACATCGTCTTGCAGGCGGGAGCCACGATCGCGTACTCCAAACCCGTGGGCTCGATCTTGCTTGCAGATATGCAGGTAGTGCAACCGCAGTGGTTTACCTCCGTTCCCCGAATTTGGGAATCGATCAAAGACGGTGTCTATAAGACAATACGCCAGAGCGGCGGCGCCACAAAGGTGCTGTTCTCCATATTCGTCAGCATCGGTGAGGCGCATTCCTACTTTAGGAATATGCTGCTCGATCGGCTTCCGAAATTCTCTCCGCGATCAAGGGTGATCGACATTGCCGTAGCCATCATACCCTTTATACTTTTGAGCCCCTTGCGCGCATTGGGTAACGTCCTCGTATTCAAAAAAATACGGGAAAAACTCGGCAAGGGCTTTATTGCAGGCATTTCCGGAGGTGGAGCCCTGCCGCCGTCGGTAGACAAATTCTTCGATGCACTCGGCATTCTCGTCCTTGAGGGTTACGGCCTCACCGAGACGGCGCCGGTGCTCGCGGTCAGGCTGAGGACGCATCCAGTGACCGGAACGGTCGGCCCCATCCACCGCGGCACCGAAATCCGCATTGTCGACGAACACGGCAACATCCTCCCTGCCGGGGAAAAGGGCGTCATCCAGGTACGCGGACCGCAGGTCATGCTCGGCTACTACAAACGCCCCGACCTCACCGCCAAAATTCTCTCCGAGGACGGTTGGCTCGACACCGGCGACCTCGGTATGCTCACCATTCATGGGGAAATAAGCATCGTCGGACGGGCAAAGGACACCATCGTGTTGCGCGGCGGCGAGAATATCGAACCCGTCCCCATCGAACAGAGGCTGTGCGAGAGCCCCTATATTGAGCAGGCGGTCGTGCTCGGCCAAGACCAGAAATACCTCGCGGCCCTCATCGTGCCGCAGGAAGAAGCTCTCACGCAATGGGCCGAAGAAAACGAGATCCCTTTCGCCGACTATGCGTCGCTCCTTGAGCAACCCGAGGTAAAAGAGCTGATTGATGGCGAGATCAACGCGTGTGTAAACACGAAGAACGGCTTCAAGCCATTCGAGCGAATATTCCGTTTCGCCCTTTTAGCAACGCCGTTTGAACCCGGCCGCGAGTTATCGGCCAAGCAGGAAATAAAGCGGCACACCATCAATGACTTGTACAAGAATCAGATACGAGCACTGTTCGCAGAATAATCATCGCCGAGATGTCGCCCAAATCCGACTCAATTCACTTCGATGTCGCCCAAAACGCTCTTCACATAGAGCCTACGGGCGCCATCGCCGGTGCGAAATGCGCAGCGTTGCGGTCCCATGCCTGCAGCGTTCACCGAATGAATGGTATCGATGCGCCCCGAGAGCGTCTCGGCCCTGAATTCCACGCTGCTATGTTCGAGCTGAACCGAGACGTCTCCCGAATAGGTTTGGATTTCTCCTCCGCCGAAGAGACCAAGGACTTCGAATTCTATATCTCCCCTGTTGGAGATGAGTCTGATCCTCCCGCGGACATCGCGCACGCTCACCTTGCCCTGTTCGGAAACCACCGCCACGTTTTTCTCGACCTGATCGATAAAGGCCGATCCGTTCTGTATCTCCACCTGCACCGAGCCTGAAATTCTGCTGCACCTGATCATGCCGTCTATGCTCCTCGCAGAACAGCCTTCGCAACGATCGATGCTGATGGCGCCGCTCACGCTCGAAGCTTCGACGAATTTGGCGGCCCTGACGCCGATACTGCTCCGCTCGGTGATGGCGAGCACGTTCGACTGTAAGTCGCGCACCTGGATCGAACCTCGTGAAGAATGTACTTCGATATCGGAGACATGCTGCGGTATGTAGACAGTACATTTACCGATCCGCACGAATTCATTGCCTATCACGTCGAGAATGGCGATGCTCTCGGCGTGCCGGAGCCTGCAGGACCATGTGTCGATTTCGGAAGAAGCACCTTCAAGCTCAATAGAATAATAAAGATTCGCATCTTCCGACTTGGTCACGGTGATATCGCCCTCCGAAACACGGAGCACAATACGCCTGACATGGTCTATACGCTGGACATCCTCGACAAATCGAAAATCTATGTCAACACCTTCGGTGCGCATTCAACAGTGCCTCCACGTGCCGAATCAGATCCATAGCTGCTCCATGCCTCGGGGCAGAAATTAATTATTTCTTGAAATTATACCACAGCTTGTTATTTTTGGCGAGGACCAAAAGAACCGAAGAACCGAAGTCTCTCAACCTATTGAAACCTTTTGCAACATACAGCATTATTCCTCAAATTATCGAGGAGGATATCGTGTATAAACCCGTTGACCCCAAGGTCAACTTCCCTCAACAGGAAGAATTGGTCGTACAATTTTGGGAAGAGCGAAAGATATTCCAAAAATCCATTTCGCAGCGGGAAGGTGCGCCGGAATTTGTGTTCTACGACGGCCCCCCCTTCGCGACCGGTCTACCTCACTTCGGCCACTTTGTCCCCGGCACGATTAAAGATATTTTCCCCCGTTATAAGACCATGCGAGGGTACCGCGTCGAGCGGCGCTTTGGATGGGACTGCCACGGGCTACCTGTCGAAACCCTCATTGAACAAGAACTCGGCCTCAATTCGAAAACCGACATCGAGCGCTACGGCATTGCCGAATTCAACGAGGCCTGCCGCGCCTCGGTTCTCCGCTACGTCAAAGAGTGGCGCCAGATCGTCACACGCCTCGGGCGCTGGGTCGATTTCGACCACGACTACAAGACGATGGATCCCGATTACATGGAATCGATCTGGTGGGTCATCAAGTCGCTCTGGGATAAGGGGCTCATCTACGAAGGCCACTACATACTTCCGTATTGTCCGCGTTGTTCCACGGTTCTCTCGAATCACGAACTCTCGCTGGGCGGCTACAAAGATGTCCACGATCCGGCCATCACAATCAGGTTCAAGATAACGGACGTCTCCGCTTCGAAGCCAGACGCGGGGCTCGCCGACCTCGCCGACGGCTCGACCTATTTCGTCGCATGGACCACGACGCCCTGGACCCTGCCCTCGAACCTCGCGCTCGCGCTGGGGCCGGACATCGACTATGTCTGCGTAATAGACGGTAATGAACGATATATCCTCGCGGAATCGAGGTTAAGTGCATATTACAAGCATCCCGAATCGCTCCAAATCGCATGGAAAAAGAAAGGACGGGAACTTGCTGGAATCCGCTATGAGCCGCTGTTCCCCTACTTCGCCTCCCTCTCCGAGAAGGGGGCCTTCGTCACGGTCCTCGGTGACTATGTCACGACCGAGGATGGCTCCGGCATCGTGCACACTGCCCCCGGCTTCGGAGAAGACGACTACGAGGTGCTGCGCGGCACCGGTATACCCACGGTGTGCCCCGTAGATGCCGAATGCAGGTTTACCGACGAGGTCCCCGACTATAAAGGCGTCTTCGTCAAGGACAGCGACAAGGCGATCATGGAACGCTTAAAGCAGGAGGGCAAACTCATCAAGCGTGAGCAGATTCTGCACGCGTATCCCCACTGCTGGCGCTGCGGCAGCCCTCTCATATATCGGGCCATCTCGAGCTGGTTCGTCAAGATCGAACCAGTGAAGGGAGCCATGCTCAGGGCAAACAAGAGTGTCTACTGGGTACCCTCGCACATCCGCGACGGGCGCTTCGGCAAATGGCTCGAAAATGCGCGCGACTGGGCGATCAGCCGCAACCGCTACTGGGGCAATCCGCTGCCCATCTGGAAATGCGACACATGCGGCAAGACTGTCTGCGTGGGTTCCCGCAAGGAGCTCGCCGACCTCGGCGGTGAGGTGCCGGAGGACCTTCACAAGCACTTCATCGACAAGGTCACGCTTCCCTGCTCCTGCGGCGGAACCATGCACCGTATTCCCGAAGTCCTCGACTGCTGGTTCGAGTCCGGCGCGATGCCCTATGCCCAGAACCACTATCCTTTCGATAATAAACAGAAATTCGAACAGAACTTTCCTGCCGACTTCATCTGCGAAGGGCTCGACCAGACCCGCGGCTGGTTCTACACCCTGGCTGTTCTCGCCGCTGCCCTCTTCGACAAGCCGGCATTCAAGGCCTGTGTCGTCAACGGGCTTGTGCTCGCCGAAGACGGCAAGAAAATGTCCAAGAGCCTACGCAACTACACCGACCCCTCCGAAGTGATGGACAAGTTCGGCGCAGACGCATTGAGACTCTTTCTCATGAATTCCGCCGTGACGAAGGCGGAAGACCTCTGCTATTCGGACGAAGGAGTGAAGGAGGTGCTCAAAGGTGTCCTCATTCCACTCTGGAATGCCTACAGCTTCTTCGTCACCTACGCCAACATCGATGGATTCGTCGCCGATGGGTTTGACTGTGCCGGCGTCGAAAATCCGCTCGACAAGTGGATCCTTTCGGTCTGCGAAAAACTGGTTGCCGACGTCACTACGGCCATGGAAGCCTACGACCTCCAGGCCGCAATCGGACCGATGGTCGAATTCGTCGACAGCCTGAACAACTGGTATATCCGCCGTTCGCGTCGACGCTTCTGGAAATCCGAGAATGATGCGGACAAGAAGAGCGCGTACAAGACGCTGTACAGGGTACTGCGCCGCTTGACCATGGTGATGGCCCCCGTCACACCCTTCATCACAGAGACCATGTATCAGAATCTCAAACTCGAGAGCGAACCGGAATCGATCCACCTTCTCCACTGGCCGACTGAAGAAGCACAGTATCGGGATATTGGGCTGGAACGAGATATGCGCATCGTTCGTCAGGCCGTCTCGATGGGGCGCGCACTCCGTGTCGCTCACGACCTCAAAATCCGCCAGCCCCTCGCCTCGGTGCAGCTCATAACCCGCAAGCCCGAAGAGCAGGAAGTGCTGAGACGTATGGAAGACATTCTCCGCGAAGAGCTCAATGTCAAAACCGTCGTCGTACACGAAAAGGAAGAAGACCTCGTGGAATACCACGCGAAGGCAAACTTCCGCGTGCTCGGCAAGGAGCTCGGCCCGGATATGAAAGAGGCGGCGACCAAGATCGCTGCACTGGGCACCGAGGAAATTGTGCGTATCTTGAATGGAGAGACGGTGCCTCTTGTGCTTCAGTCAGGTAAAACCATCAGCCTCGACAAGGACCGGGTCGACATCGTCCGCGAAGAAAGGCAGGGGCTCAAGGTGCTCAATGAAGGCACGCTGACCGTGGCTCTCGATACGACTATCACGCCCGATCTCCTCTATGAAGGCTATGTGCGCGACCTCATCCGCGGCATTCAGAATGCCCGCAAGGAAACTGGCCTCGAGGTCACCGACCGGATCGCGTTGACAATATCCGGCGACGAAGATCTTCGCGCCGCGCTCGACCGCTTCGATCAGCTCGTCGCAGAGGAGACGCTCGCGGTGAAGATCGACTGGTCCTCGCAGGCGAGCGGAACTCCGGTGGAGGCCGGCGAAAAGACTTGGACAGTGAAACTCGCGAAGGTCTGAGCCCTGGGTGGTCTGAGCCCTGGGACTCACTCGAAGAGGCCGGCGGACAACATGCGTGAACTAAGATAGGGTTTCAGTTCGCGCCATGGCAGAACGATGATGAATTCTCCCATATACCATGGGGCAATCTGATAACGGTCATATTCGAAACCGACACCGCTTCCACAGATGAAGACGTCCTCGGACGGCACGATATCCGGCTCGAAGAGACCCAGTGAACGCAGATCGGTCGAACTTCGCTCGTAACCGGATACATCCGCGTCGCCTCCCGCAGGGCCGGTACCGAGCACCGCCTTCTCTTGTGCATCTTGGAAGCTTCGCTGTCTCTGCAGCTCGGCCTTGAGCAGCGGAGACAGACCTGTTTTCCAACCTTCCCCCTCGAATATGTCTCCGATGTCGAGCCGTCGACCTGCCGTGAGGTCGATGACGTCGAACGATGTCGAGGCAGCGCCGTGAGCCCCTCCTTCAAACAGATAATGTTGAGTCGCGACGCTCACAAAATGCTCGGAAATAAAGACAGGGCATTGAATCTCCTCATATTCGAGGAGTAGAGGGGGATGCTGCGACTTTTCCGAAGAATTTTGATGTACATTGATGGAAATCGTTTCCTGCTGGGCGCGCACAAAGGCCGCCCTTTGGTACGGAGATTTACTGCGCCTCAGCACCTCGTCGAACACCTGACGTAGAGACTTCTGGCTTGCGCTGAGATACTGAAGACGAAGCGACATGCTACGGCCCTCTTCTTGCGTGGTATACCCTTCTTGTTGCGTGGTATACGCTGCGGCCAAAACTTGTAAGCTTCTCGCAGCCTTAACCCAAGTCGCCTTGATCCTAACTTCTTCTCGGTCTCCGCCGCTCCCGGTCCAGTCACGAGGGCTATAGCGCACCTCGATCGAAGAGCCCTGCATCTCTGCGGTCAATTCGACCCCGTCCATGCCTCCGTCGCCCAGAGAGAGCGTCCACACATTTCCCTTTTTTCCGGCTTCCACTATTCTTCCATAGATACCCTGCGTTTCCCACTCGAGAAATCCTTGCGCTCTGTCATTGTTCGAAACGATGACCAGGTTAAAACCCTCGCTCGGATTTTCCCAGGCCTCGAGCTTCGAAGGGATCTGCACGAATCCTTTTGGAAACGAAGAGGAAACGAGCGCACAGCCTGAGGTGAAAAGAGAAAGAACGCAGAGGAGGATAACCTTCCCCAACATTGCCGTCGGCTCATGACGATGCCCTAGGGCATACCTTTCGTTCATGACTATGCAACTCCTACAGATACTATAATCAAAAGCATAGTTATTTCATACTCTTTTTATGAAAAATTGTGTCGTCCTGAACATAGAGTGATATAATTATATCTGCAGACAACCGTGATTCTCATCTTTCAATGAAAAGAACATCGTTAGAGGAGGCAGCGGAGAAAAGAGAAATTTTTGTTTTTCTTGTTTACTCGATTGCGATATAGGTATATCATTTAAACAAAGACTGTATATATCATCCCAGGAGGGTAGTGATGAAATTCATGAAACGGTTTCTCCCACTGATGGTGGTAGTCGCCTTGATATTTGCATCATGCGCTACCAGTCAGGTACCAACGGAAACAGAGATACCACCTGTGGTCCCAGAACAACCTCAGGAGCAAGCCGAGGTTGCGCCTGAGCCTCAAATACAACCCCAGCAACCTTCCGTAGAGAAATATGAGCTGCAAAATCTATTCCGACAGGCCAATATGTTGAAGGCCGAAGCGACTGACTTCGACTTGAACTCGGTCTATCCCGATGGTTTTCTTGCTGCGAACAACAAGCACGATGCCGTTGCTGCACGATACCAAGAGCTTGTCGATGCACCTGCCGAGTATGATGGCGTAAAGGCATACCCACTGAAACAAGATCTGGAAGACCTTGTTGCCGCATGGACTGGTGTTGTTGAGAATGGTCTGCCGCTCCGCGCGGATGCGGAGAAGAGTGCAGCGGATGGAGCGAGAGCTGCAGCGTTGAACGTCGATGCGCCCACACAGGCCTCAGTACAGTACGACACAGGTCTGCAGTATTATGCACAGGCTTCGATGGAGTATGACGCCGCCGATTTCAGGGGAGCCATTGCCTCGTACCGACTCGCCGCCGCCGCGTTTGAGAGCGCCGCGGCCGCTGCACAGGTAAACGCGCTGCGTGAAGACATCGAGAAGAACGGCTATGCAGAATATGAAAGCATTCGGATGTATTTCTCGATGGGCGAGGACAAGTACCGAGAGGCTCAGGACCTGTGGCAAAAGGGCACGCTGGAAGACATAAAGGCCTCGACGGCCGTTTTCGAGGAAGCCAAGGATTACTACTCCTTCGTGCAGAGCAAGGGTTCCGAGATCAAGGCGCTCGAGGGTAAAGACAATGCCGCGGCAGCCCAAGAGGAAGCCCTCAAAAAGAAAGCTGACGTTAATGCCCCCGACGAGTACCAGCAGGCAGTGGATATCCTGGCGGAGGCCGAGAAAAACATGGATGAAGGCAACTATAAGAGCGCTTATTCCTTGTATTCGGATGCGACGAGCGCATTTGAGGCAGCCCTCGATGTGACCGACGTCAAAGCACAGGATGCAGCCGATGCCATCGCACAGGCCGAAACCAGCTTGACGGAGGCGAAGGACAGGGCTTCCGAACTCGGACTGGAAGAGAACATCTATCTCACCGCAGCCGCCGAACACTTCGACAAGGCTAATACCCTCAAAGAAGACATGCTTTACAGCGATGCACGTTTCGAAGCCAATGAAGTGTTCAACTACATCGGGCTCTCCGACAACTTTGTGAAAGAAGAGACCCAGATAAGAGAAAAAGCCCGCCTCGAGCAGCTCGAAAAAGATAAGGCCGCCGCCGACGCGGCGATCGCCGATGCGAAAGCGCGCATGGCATGGGCCGACGGGGTGAATCTCAAGTCGGACTATCCGAAAGAATACACCAATGCAACTAGTGCCATGGTCGCTGCAGAAAAGGCATACGCCATCGAGAAATATGTGCCTGCAAAGACCCTTGCCGAAGAAGTATCCACTACGCTCTCAGACCAGTTCCAGCAGCAAGTCTTGGCCGCCAGAGAAGCCGCAAAGGCAAAGGCTGCCCAGGCTGAAGAGGAGGCCCGCCAGAAGGCCTTGAACAAGGGTCTCGCCGACGCGGCGCTCGCCGATGCGGAGACGAGAATGGCCTGGGCCAACGAGCAACAGGTCCGCACCGATTACCCGGATCAATATAAAGAAGCGAGCGTCGCAATGGTGGGCGCCTATGTCGCCTATGGCAACGAAGATTATCTGCTCTCGAAAGAGAAGGCCGAACAAGTTTCTGCCATCTTCTCCAACGATTTCCAGGTTCAGGTAGCCTCGGACCGCGCCGCAAAGGAACAACTTGCCAAGGACAAGGCGGTGGCGGATGAGGTGCTGCCGAAGGCGCGTGACCGCATGGCGTGGGCAGACCAGGCCAACATCAAGGCCGACTATCCTAAGGAATATCAGGCTGCCGCAGCCTCGATGACCGCCGCTGAAAAAGCCTACGGCATCGAGAAGTACGCACCGGCCGCAATGCTCGCCAACGAGGTCCTTTCGACCCTCTCTCCCGACTTCGAGGCCAAGGTCGCCAGCGAGAGAGCCGCCAAAGAGCGTGCTGAAATTGAAAAGGCAAGCAATGCCGCGAATCTGCTCGGACAGGCTCATTCCCGCATGGCATGGGCAGAGCAAGTTGGCCTCGCCTCGGACTACCCCGACGAATATCGCGATGCGAGCACCTCGATGCAGGCCGCCGACCTGGCGTACAGTCAGCAAGAGTATGATGCTTCTTTAGCGCTCTCGAACGACGTGCTCCGCATTCTCTCCGACGACTTCATGGCACAGGTGAATGAGGAAAGAGATGCTGCTGCCCAACTTGCCAAGGACAAGGCGGTGGCGGATGAGGTGCTGCCGAAGGCGCGCGACCGCATGGCGTGGGCAGACCAGGCCAATATCAAGGCCGACTATCCTAAGGAATATCAGGCTGCCGCAGCCTCGATGACCGCCGCTGAAAAAGCCTACGGCATCGAGAAGTACGCGCCGGCCACAATGCTCGCCAACGAGGTCCTTTCGACCCTCTCTTCCGACTTCGAGGCCAGGGTCGCCAGCGAGAGAGCCGAAAAAGAGGCCGCCGAAAAAGAAAAGGCCAAAAAGGCAGCAGAGGCAGAAATTGCCCAGAACATGAAATATGCACAGACGGCCATTGCAGATGCTCAGAGCAGGTATGACTGGGTAGCCTCCAAAAATGCCGCCAACAACTACCCCGAGCTCTTCAAGAAGGGAGGAGAGGCGCTCGCCGATGCCAAGACCGCTTTCAACGCACTCGACTATACCCGCGCAAAGGATCTTGCGGCGCAGTCCTACTGGACACTGATGCAGATCGATGAGTTTGCCCCATTGCCCGCGAGTTATGTAGTGCGCCTTATTCCCGAGCGCAGGGACTGCCTGTGGAGGATCGCTGAGTATCCGTTCGTGTACAACAACCCGTATAAGTGGCCGGTCTTGTATGAGGCGAATAAGGCCACCTTCAAAGATCCGTCGAACCCCCACCTGATATTCCCCGGCCAAGTGCTCAAGATTCCAAGCATCAAGAAAGAACTTCGCGAGGGGGTATGGGACCCGAACAAGACCTATCAGCCGCTTGCCAAATAATGTTTCGACGCGCAAGGTCTTGATAGACCAAAGGCCGCCCTTTATGGGCGGCCTTTTTTGTCGGCAATTGCTTTAGTGCTAATTGCTTTGTGCTAATTGTTCTGTGCTAATTGCTTCACTTCAGCGCCAATTGCTTAAGAGCCAATTGCTTTAGTGCGCAGGTTCCTTCAAGCCATCTTGCACTTCAGGTGCACCTCAGCACCTCTTGCGGCGGCGAACAAAGCGAGTCCATGCAAGCACGATCATTCAAGAATAGAAGGCGCGCAAAAAGGCGATCATGTCCAGGTGGTCGGACGCCGCGATTGTTTCGCGGATCGCATGCATCGCAAGCAGCGGATGGCCCACATCCACCGTGGTGATGCCCGTGCGGCTCGCGGTAATGGGACCGATCGTCTTGCCTGGCTGGATGTCTGCCCGAGCCATATAGTGCTGCACAGCGACCTTCGCCTTGGCGGCAGCAGCCTCCGCGATCCGCAGCGACGTAAAATCGGTGGCATAATTCATGTTGGCATTCGACTTTACTGCAACTCCCCCGCCGAGCACCGGCGTATAGAACTCGTCGAATTTGTCTGGATAGCCCGGATGCCACGCCTGAGACGCATCCACCGAGATACACGAAGAGTGCGACAGGGCTCTGTAGAAATCTTGGCCCGAGTTGCGGGATGCGAGCGTGATCCTGGCGAGGATATCGCGGAGATACGAGGACTGTGCACCTCCAAGCGTCATCGAGCCGATCTCTTCTGCATCGAAGAAGCACGCCACCTGCGTCGCGGCCTGGGCTCCCGCTTCGACAAAGGCCTCCATAATTGCGGCACAGCCCGCAAGGTCATCGAGGCGCGGTGCATTGACGAGAGACCCATCGATGAGACGAGAGGGTTCGGCATCGAAAAGCCTGAGATCGGCTGAGACGATCGCTCTAGGCTCGATTCCTAGCTCCGTCGCGATACGCAAGAGGATTTCCGGGGTCCCGGATGAAGATGCGCTCGTAGCCTCTTCCTCGGAATGAACAAGCCCGAAAATCGCGGGCATATGTTGATGCAGATTATACTCGAACCCTTTGTTGATGTCTCTGTTCAAGTGAATGGCTAGATTGGGGATGACCGCACATGGCTCGTGACTGATGTAGAATCTCGAATCGATACCCTCTTTTAGACGGACCGCGATAGCCCCTGCAAGCCCGAGCGGCCTATCCAACCAACCGGAAAGAATCGGCGCCCCATAGGACTCGAGTGCAAGACGCATATAACCCTTGGACTGAAGCTCTTTTTCTGGGCGAATCTTGAGCGTTGGACTATCGGTATGGGCTCCGGCGAGCAGGAAGCCCGCCTCCGCAGGGGCCTTAAGCCCCATTCTAAAGGCGATCAACGAACTTCCCCCTCGGCACACATAATAGACGGCGCCGGGCTCGAGCTGCCATATCTGCCCCTCGTCGAGCGCCTGTGCTCCTATCGCGTCCAGCATGCCGACCAGATTGTCGACAGCCTGAAACGGCGAGGGAGAGGCATCAATGAAGTCCATCAAGCGTTGTATCGCCTGTTCCATCGCATAACTCCTTTGTAAAATTTCGATACGCCTCTTGCCACTGCTCGCTTTCCAGCATAAGAAAAAATATCCTGTCCCGAAGCGCCCTCACCTCTGCCCGATAATCTTGGTCCTCGTAGAGCAGCTCGAATTCTAAAAGGCGCCGAGAACGCTGAAGCCCGAATCTTCTGTCGAGTGCCATATGCTTAAGACGGGCGATCAGCCCAGCTTCGGAGATCGAGTATGTCCGGCGGCCTGACTTAGTTCGCATGGGTGCCAAGAAAGGCACCGATTTCTCCCAGAAACGGAGCGTCGAAGCAGGGACCGAGAGGAGCCTTTCCAACTGCCCGATGCTCAGGTACGGCATGCCTCAACCCCACTGCCTATCTTTTCGAGATGCACGCAGCTCAAGCTGAATGGGAATACCGTCGAGCCCGAATTCGAGACGAATTTTGTTCTTTAGAAAACTGCGGTAGGATTCCGTCACCGCTTCCGGACGCGTCACAAAAAAAATGAAGCGCTGTGGATTTACGAAGGCCTGGACGGCGTAGCGCAGTTTGAAGTGAGTGCGCGGGCCGGCCGGTGGCGGCGTTGCTCCCATCCAAGCCGCGACCGCCTGATTGAGACGCGATGTCTCGATCACCTTGTTCGCCTTACCGTAGAGCGAAACCACCGTGCCCATGAGTCTATCGATCCCCTGCCCTTCCTTTGCCGAAATCGCGACGACGGGCGCATAGGCCATCTGCCCGAAAAAAAAGCGCAGGCGGTCGCGGGCAGCCTCGAAGGCATTCTTCATGGTCGGCATTGTGTCCCACTTGCTCAGCGCCAACACCACCGGCCGGCCTGCTTCCACGGCAAAAGCGGCGATCTTTTTATCTTGCTCGGAGAGCCCTTCTTTTGCATCGATCAAAAGAATAACCACATCGGCCCGGTTCACCACGGCGATGGACCGCACTACCGAATAGTATTCGACGTTATCGGTGACCTTTTTCTTTCTGCGGATACCCGCGGTGTCGAGGACGCTGATGCCTCTGCCCTTGTAGAGAAAGCGACTTTCGACGATATCGCGGGTTGTGCCCGGTTCGGCGGAAACGATGCTCCGCTCCTGCCCCACGAGCGCGTTGAGGAGGGTCGATTTTCCGGTGTTGGGCTTACCCATGATGGCGATCCGGATATCCGCTTTCTCAAGCGCAACCTCGCGCACGTGGGAAAAATCGAGGTGAGCCGCAATGACTTCGGCAAGTTCGTCGATGTTCCGGTTGTGCTCCGCGGAAACGAAGAACACAGGCTCGAATCCCCATTGCGCGTGTGTCCACACGAGCGCATCGCGCTCGGGGCTGTCCGCCTTGTTCACCACGAGCATGAGCTTGTCCGCGTAAAGCCGCAACAATGCCGCAAACTCTTCGTCTTCCGGTGTTATCTCACTTACATCCACCATAAACAGGACCAGATCCGACCGCTCGATATACGCAAGGGCCCTGGCGACGACCAGCTCGTCCAGCCCCTCGCGCTCCAGCCTGAATCCGCCGGTGTCCACCAAGAGCACCTTCTTGTCGGTTCCTCGCAGCGTGCACTCTTCTTCGATGGGATCGCGCGTTACCCCAGGCTGAGGGTCAGTGATAGCCCTACGCTTTCCTATGAGGCGATTAAAGAGCGTGGATTTGCCGACATTCGGCCTCCCCGCGAGAACTACCAGCGGGAGGTTTTCATAGCGGACTGCCGGGGACTCTGCGCTGCTCTCGGGTGGTGTAACCTGAGCCGTTCTCTCTCTGTTCATAGACTTCCTAAATATTGAGCTTCAACGATAAAAGCATGCTGACCTGCGACGAAGTATGCATAGAAAGCGCCTGGTGAGCAAGGGCGGACGCTTCTTCGATGGTGACGGATCTGAGGGCGCGTTTGACTGCCGGTATCGACGAAGCGGACATGGAGAGCGTCCGCAGCCCCATGCCCACGAGGAGCACTGCGCTTGCAGGGTCGGCGGCCATCTCGCCGCAGAGACTCACATCGATGTGGGCGTGTTCTCCATAGCCAATCGTCATTTTGATGAGCCGCAGCACCGCTATATTGTAGGGCTCGTTGAGATAGGCCACTTTCTGGTTGCCCCTATCCACCGCGAGCGTGTACTGGCTCAAATCATTCGTCCCGATCGAGAAGAAATCGCAGGACCGGGAGAGCACATCGGCGCAGATCGCCGCCGAAGGCACTTCGACCATAATACCGGCCTCGATATTCGGATCGATGCTATAACCGAGGGTCTTACACTCCCATTTTACCTCAGCCAAAAGACCTTGTGCGCGGATAAGCTCATCGATCGTGCTTATCATGGGGAACATGATCTTGACTTTTCCGTGCACGGAGGCGCGCAGGATCGCCCGAAGCTGCGTCTTGAACAGCTCGGTCTTTTCAAGACAGAAACGAATCGCTCTCCAACCGAGGAGGGGGTTTTTCTCGCCCACTGCGCCGAGTTCGGGCAGCACCTTATCTCCGCCGATATCGAGGGTACGGATGGTTACCGCTTTGCCCTGCATGGCCTGTACCACTCTGGTGTATTCCCTACACTGTTCCTCTTCGCCGGGGACGTGCCCACCCAAGAATAAAAATTCGGATCTGAAAAGCCCAATTCCTTCTGCGCCATAGTCGATGACATTGGTCACCTCGTCGGACATCTCGATATTCGCCACAAGCGAAATGCGTGTGCCATCCTTGGTCTGGGCAGGAACATCGCGGAGTCCTTTGTCTTCTTTTTCACGCTGAATGCGGGCAAGTCGAGCTCTCCTTTCTTTCTGGATAAAGATATCGTCGGGATCGACAACGACGATACCTTTTTCGCCGTCGACATACACGGGTTGGCCTGGCTTGACCTGATCGACAAAGCCGGGCCCCACGCCGAGCACCGCGGGAATCTCAAAAGCCCTCGCCAAAATGGCTGCGTGGCTCGTGCGTCCGCCGGATTCCGTCACTATTCCGCGCACCTTACTGCGCGACATGCCCACCATGTCCGAGGGCATAAGATCCTTGGCCACCAGAATGATCTCTACTTCGATATCGGAGAGGGAAATCCTTTCCTTTTTGAGGAGATGCTGGAGTATGCGTCGGACCACGTCGTGCACATCCGAGACTCGCTCTTGAATGAGCGGATCGGCCGAGGAGGAGAGCTTGTCGACCATTTCGGTCTCAAACGAGAGAATAGCGGATTCGACGTTGAAGAGATTGTTGTTAAGAGATTGCTCGATCTGCTCGAGCAACTCGGGATCTTCCAGCATCATGAGGTGCGCATCGAAGATGGCCGCCTGTTCTTCCCCGGCTTCTTTTTTGGCGCGGTCTCGGAATGTCTCTATTTCCTTCTTTGCCAAGAGAGAAGCCTCACGAAAACGAGCAAGCTCAGTCTCCACCTCCGCAGCGCTGATGCGATACTGGGGTGTCTCGGCGGAATCATCCTTGAATATAAAGGCCGGCGCTATCGATACACCAGGAGAAACCGCTATGCCTTTCGTTGTTCTCATAGTGCAACAACTGTAGCAGATATTTCTTTATGCGTCAAATAAGAGACTGTACGTGCGCGCCACGCAAGGCCGCATCTTAGCTTTTCCGTCCTGGGATTCTTTACGGCAGATAGTTGAGCGGATTAACGAGGACTCCATTCTTGATCACTTCGAAATGGACATGAGGCCCCGTGCTGTATCCCGTTGTTCCTATTCGCCCCAAGGTCCGGCCTTGTGAGACATACTGGCCTTCCTTCACCACAATCTCGGACATGTGAGCATACAGAGTTTTCCATCCTCCAGTATGCGACATCATCACATATTTACCGAGGATGGGCGAATAGCCTGTCTCTACCACACGGCCATCCATAGAAGCGCCAATCGGCGAGCCATAGGGCGCCGCGATATCGATGGCATTGTGGAAAGATCGGCGTCCGGTGAACGGGTCTTTGCGCCATCCGAACCACGACGTCAGGCGGCCGCGCACCGGCCATTTGAACAGCGTTCCTGCAATTTCTCTCAGTTGGGCTGCAGGCAGGCGGACATCGGGCAAGAAAAGAGGCTTGCCCGCCGGAATATTTTCGCTCAAGAGCCCATTCGCATCGATAATCCTGTCGGCGCTGATATTATACGAATCGGCGATCTCCTGTACGGACGACGCCTTTGGGGCGACATATACGATGCCCGACTGATTCGGCACCTTGAGCAATTGGTTCGGCTTTAGTGACTTTGCAGAGGTAAATCCGTTAATGCTGATGAGCGTATCGAGCGATATGTCGAAGTCTTCGGCGATTTCGGAAAGAGTGTCGCCCTTTTTGACTTCGTAGACGGAATATTTGACGAGTTTGTCCTCCGGCTCAGGCATAACGATCTCCTCGCCGAGCGCATGGTCGTTCACGTCGGATCCTCCGCGGGCCGACATGGGGCCGGGAGAAGGTCTGAAGCTTGAACCGAGCAGCATGAGCATGCAGCCTACCGCCAACAGCAGCGTCCGCAGATTCGTTCCGCGTCCGATATAGTACACCCAGTTGTTTCGATCAAACCGTATTCGCATTCTGCCCAGGAACCTCTCCGTATAGGTATATGTCATTATACGGGCACTTCATCGAACTTTGCAAGTACAATTTTTTGCCTTGATGGAGATCGCGGTATCGGCATATACTGACGCCCCGAAGGATCAAACATATGAGCAATACAAAAAGAGCCGACGTCGCGCTGCTTCGATGCGAAGACTACGAAGACCGGAAGCTGGACGCCATAATCGCCCAGGCGGCGGAGATCGCGGGCTTTCCGGACGTGCGGGGAGCAACCGTCCTTCTCAAACCAAACGTTTTGAATGCTTCCCCCGCCACAAAGGCCGTGACTACGCATCCCTCCTTTGTGGGCGCCGTCATAAAGTTCGTCAGAGCGCGGGGAGCCAAAGAAGTGCTCGTCGGGGACTCGCCCGGTTGGCAGCCCGGTACACTTGCCGCCAAGGTCTGTGGCATCTACGAGAGTGTTCAGAAACATGGAGGCGTGTGGGTAGACTTCGGAGAAGCCAGCCTCTTCCCTATCACAAACGGCAAGAAATTAAAGAATCTTCCCCTGACCACGGCGCTCAGGAGGGCAGACTTCGTCGTGAACCTGCCGAAGCTGAAGAATCATCACCTTATGACCTATACCGGCGCGATGAAGAACCTTTTCGGCCTTATTCCCGGCACTGCAAAGAGCGCTATGCACCTGCAGTACCCCAATGTCGCCGATTTCGGCCAGATGCTCGTGGACCTTGCCCTCTCGGTGCCGCGATGTTTCACTTTTATGGACGGCATTGTCGCCATGCAGGGCGAAGGGCCCGGTGCCGGGACCCCCTACCCTCTCGGCATCGTGCTCGCATCGCAGAGCGTTGCGATGCTCGACTGGGTCGCAACACGATGTATAGGCTATGATCCTTCGCGCATTCCCTATGTGCTCGACGGCATGCAGAGGACCGTAGGAAGTGAATCTTTCGCTGAGCCGGCGACATATCCTCTTATTGTGAGCGAGATCGGGCACGAAGGGTTCGAACTGCTGCCGTATGGTAAAAGCAAGGTCGGCCAAAGGCTCATTTCGATTCCCGACAGCCTTAGAGCACTCGCGGGTTCCTTTATTCGCATGCGCCCCATCTTCCATACGAAAAAATGTATCGGCTGTGGCGCCTGCATCGAAATATGTCCAGCCGACGCACTCTGTCTTACAAAGAGATCCGGATCGAACATTATCCACATCGATGATGGGCGATGCATCACCTGCTTTTGCTGTCACGAGGTGTGCCCTGCCGGGGCCATTTCGGTTGGTCGGGCACCCTTTAGGTTTGTGCACTCAAAGATGCGACACACCTATCCGCAAGGTAGAGTGCCGAGACCATAAGGGCATGCTGAAGGTCACCTTCGCCCATGCGGCGGCGCACCTCATCGGCGGCAACGAGCTCCACATCGATGATCTCGTTCGCGTCGAGATTCCGGGCTACCCCCGGCTTCGGGTCAAGCGCCACAAACACATGAAAATGGTTGTCCTGAATTGCGGGATTGGGGAATACCGTGCCCGCATCGAGCACTTGCTCTGACACCCAGCCGGTCTCCTCGGCGAGCTCACGCGCCGCCGCATTGGCCGGCTCTTCTCCGGGCTCGACCACGCCGCCGGGGAATTCGAGGCTCATCACGTTTGCGCCGTGGCGATACTGGCGCACCATAAGGAACGAGACACCCTCTTGGGTTCTGACATAGGGCACGACAACGGCCCAGTCCTTCGCTTCCATAACGGAAAAATGGCCTGTGCGGCCGTCGGGTCCACGGCTTTCTTGTTCAAACACACTGAAAACATTGCACTCATACACCTTGCGCGAAGAGAGTGTAATCCACTTGCGCGCGCCGTTTCCGTCACCTACGATCATGTTCCGTCTCCGCGCACTATCCTATGCTTCCCTTCTATAAAGCGCAAGCTGTGAAGAGCACACTCTGGTTTCAGAGGACTTCAGGGGGGTCGGGTGGTTTCAGACGCGTTCTGAGGGTTTCAAAGGCGCCCGCTTGCCAGAGATACAGAGAAATCCTAAAATATTTGGAATGAAGTTCCGCATGCTGCACCATCTCCAAAAAAGAAGGAGACCGATTCGTCTGCAGTCCGTGGTGTTCAGCAGCATTCTCATGATGCATGCCGGATTTACGCTCTATGGCCAGGATAGGCCTGAACATCTTTCAATGGAGAAACTACTCATGCACGCATCCCGTCCGCTTGTGATCGCTCACCGCGGTTTTCGCGCTATCGCGCCGGAGAATACCCTCGTTGCCGCCCAAAAAAGCTTCGATGTTGGCGCAGATATGTGGGAACTGGACGTGGCGGCGTCGAGCGACGGCGAGCTCGTCGTGTTACACGATACGACACTGGTCCGCACCACCGACGCGAAAGTCCGCTTTCCCTCCCGCTCACCATGGAATGTCTACGACTTTACGCTCGCTGAGCTACGATCCCTCGATGCGGGCTCATGGTACGCACGCACCGACCCTTTTCTTCAGATCAAGGCGGGGGGAGTCGGCTCCGAAGAACTTCGGTCCTTCACCGGCATAAGAATTCCGACCCTCCGCGAGGCGCTCGAGCTGACAAAGCGCCTCGGCTGGCGCATCAACATCGAGATCAAGGACGCGACGGGCTTCGCCTGCGATGCCTGGATCGTCGAAAAGACCGTCGCCCTTGTGAAGGAACTCGACATGGTCTCTTCGGTGCTCATTTCCTCATTCAACCATGCCTACCTGAAGCGGGTAAAAAAGACCGAGCCGAAGATCGACATTGCTGTGCTCATCGACAAGCCTCTGAAGGACCCGGTTGCGACGCTTAGGGATTTCGGCGCTATCGCCCTCAACCCGAATGAGAAATACCTCGACGAGACAACAGTCAAGGCGGCGCGCGCGGCCGGAATGAGCGTGCTGCCCTGGACAGTGAACGATCCCTCGAGGATGACCACCCTCATCGGCTGGGGAGTTTCGGGGATCATCACCGATTTCCCGGATATGGGCCTCATCAAGGTAAAAACCTTATTTTAAAGAAATTTTTATAGCTTCCTATTGCGCGCTTAACAAAGCAGTTGTAGACTAATCTTTGTAACTCATACTGGGCAGTTTGTCCGGTATCTATCTAAAATCCTGGAGGCGACGTAATGAAACGAGTCATTGTGCTGATGACCGTTCTCTGCATGGCTGTCGGGCTCTACGCACAGACCACTGTCGAGTTCTGGCATGCCATGACTGGTAAAAACGGTGAAATGGTACAGACCATTTGCGACCAGTTCAACGCAAGTCAGAAAGAGTACAAGGTTGTTCCCGTATATAAGGGATCGTATGTCGATACTATGAATGCGGGAATCGCGGCGTTCCGCGCCGGCCAGGCACCAGCCATCATTCAAGTGTACGAAGTCGGCACCGCGACCATGATGGCCGCCAAGAACGCAATCAAACCAGTCTACCAGCTTATGGCCGAAAACAACATGAAGTGGGATCCGAACATCTACATTCCGACCATCAAATCTTACTATTCGACTTCCGATGGCCGCATGTTGTCCATGCCCTTCAATAGCTCTACGGCAGTCATGTACTACAATAAGGATGCCTTCCGCAAGGCCGGCCTCGATCCGGAAAAACCGCCCGTCACATGGCCCGAGTTCTTTGAAGTCGCAAAGAAGCTGAAAGCCTCCGGCATGGAGGGCGGCTTCTCCACCAACTGGATCAGCTGGATCCAGCTTGAAAACTTCTGCGCATGGCATAATATTCCCTTCGGCACCCGGAGCAACGGCTTCGACGGACTCGACACCACGCTCGTGTTCAACAGCCCGATCACCGTGCGCCACTTCCAGAACATCTACGATCTCTCCAAGACCGGCGTGTTCATCTATGGCGGCCGCGAGAACAAGGCCAATCCACTATTCACCTCAGGCCGAGTCGGCATGCACTTCGAATCGATCGGTGGCTACGGCAACATGAAGGCCAACTGCAAGTTCGACTTTGGCGTGGCTCGCCTGCCCTACTATCCCGATGTTCCAGGGGCACCGCAGAACTCGATCATCGGCGGCGCATCCCTGTGGGTGTTCAATGGCAGACCAGCGGCTGAGTACAAGACTGTCGCCGAGTTCTTCAACTTCATCTCCAAACCTGAAATCCAATCGCTCTGGCACAAAGCGACTGGGTATCTGCCTGTCACGCAGGCCGCCTACGAGCTGACAAAATCCCAGGGTTACTACAAGGACAACCCCGGTCTTGAAGTCGCCATCAAACAGCTCACGAACAAGACACCCACCCCAAATTCGATGGGCGTCCGCTTCGGGAATATGCCTATTATCCGCGAGATCGAAGACCAGATATGGGAAGACATTCTTTCCGGTAAGATCTCGGTAAAAGCTGGACTCGACAAGATGGTGAGCGAGGGCAACAAGACACTCCGCGAGTTCGAGAAGCTCTACAAGTAAAACGACATTGTTGCCATACCTTGTTATGCGCCGTAAAAAAAGGCCGCCGGTCGGCGGCCTTTTTTGGGCTTCGAAATGAAGAATGCCTTCAACTATACAATTGACGAGTAGACTGGTATAATAATGTAATCTTTGTCAGGAAGTACTATGGCCAAACAATACGAATTCAAAGCACCGGTTTTGCCGTACCTGCTTGTGCTGCCCCAGATGGTCATTGTGTTCATCTTTTTCTTCTGGCCGGCGGCCCAGGCCATTCTGCAGTCGTTTTACCTGCAAGACCCCTTCGGCGGCAGGATGATCTTCGTCGGGTTTCAGAATTATTCGAAACTTCTCGTCGATCCCGACTACTGGCAGTCGTTTAGAGTGTCCACCGCGTTCGCGCTGTGCATCACCCTCAGTGCCATGACAATTTCTCTTTTCCTCGCGATTCAGGCGAACAAGAAGATCCGCTTTGCTTCGTTTTACAAGACGATGCTCGTGTGGCCCTACGCCGTGTCGACGCTCGTCGCCGGCGTCATCTGGCTCTTTTTGTTCAATCCGAACGTCGGTGTCATCGCATACGTGCTCAAGCACACCTTCCACGTCGACTGGCAGTATCTTTTGAACTTCAATCAAGCCTTTTTTCTCCTCACTATGGCGGCGAGCTGGAAACAGCTCGCGTACAACTTCGTGTTCTTTCTCGCCGGGCTGCAGAGCGTGCCGGCCACCCTCGTTGAGGCAGCGGAGATCGATGGAGCCGGAGCCGCCAGACGTTTTTGGAAGATCATCTTCCCTCTGCTCTCGCCGACCACTTTCTATCTATTGGTCATGAATCTGGTCTACGGCTTCTTCGAAACCTTCCCGATCGTGCACGCCATCACGCAGGGAGCTCCGGGCAAGTCAACGGGCATTCTTGTGTACAAGGTCTGGCGCGACGGCGTCATCAATCTTGACCTCGGGAGCTCAGCTGCCCAGTCGGTGATCCTCATGCTGATGGTCATTGTCCTGACGGTATTCCAGTTCCGCTTCATCGAGCGGCGCGTCACCTACTGAGGCGGGAGGAAGTACGTATGACAGCAGAACAGCGCATCAATAAAGCCGCACACCGTACAAAGGTGATCAAGGGGCTCTTCCCGCACATCGTGCTCTGGATCGGCATCGCGATTATCATTTTCCCGATTTATTTCATTTTTTCTGCTTCGTCACACACGAGCGCCGAAATTCAGGCCGCGCCCATGCCGCTCGGCATCGGTCCGCACCTTATCGAAAATTATCGCCAAGCTCTCTTCGAAGGCACCAAAAACATGGGCACCCCCGTCCTCGTCATGATGAAGAACTCGCTCATCATGGCCCTCGGCATCTCCACAGGCAAAATCATTGTCTCACTTCTGGCGGCCTTCGCCATCGTCTTTTTCAATTTTCCGCTCAGAAACTTCTGTTTTTGGAGCATCTTCATCACGCTCATGCTGCCGGTCGAAGTGCGTATCATGCCGACCTACAAGGTCATTTCTGACCTCGGCATGCTGAACACCTACGCCGGCCTCATCTTGCCCATGATCGTGTCGGCGACCGCAGTCTTCCTCTTTAGACAATTCTTCATGTCGATTCCGCGTGAGATCGCCGAGGCCTCACAGATCGACGGTGCGACACCGATGCAGTTCTTCCGCCACATCCTTGCGCCCATGACCCGTACGCCCATCGCCGCCATGTTCGTCATTCAGTTTATCTATGGGTGGAACCAGTACCTCTGGCCGCTGTTGATCACGACAAAACCCGAATTCTATACACTGCTCATCGGCATCAACCGAATGATGTCCGGGGCGGATGTCCAGATCGAGTGGCAGATCGCTATGGCGACGACCTTGCTGGCCATGTTACCGCCCGTCATCGTGGTGGTACTCATGCAGAAACAGTTTATCGCAGGCATGACGGAGACAGAAAAATAGCAGCGCACAAGGTGGCGGCACCTGCGCTATGTCCTTGACTATGCCCCTATGCGATGAGGGCTCCGCGGCCAGCTGGTCGCGGAGCCCTCATACGTGTTGTGATTATTGTTACGGCATTTCAAAATAATTGACTGCATTTTCCCAACAGATGCTGCGCACGAGCTGGTCTGTGTACACCGGGTCATCGGGCAACTCGCCGGCATCCACCCACTCTCCGACTGTATTGCAGAGGATGCGCCTGAAGTATTCGTGCCGAGGAAACGACATAAAGGAGCGGGAATCGGTCAGCATCCCCACCCACGCACCGATGAGCCCTACCCCAGCATACTCCCTGAGGTGGCGCTCCATACCATCTTTCTGATCGTTGAACCACCATGCGGCACCGAGCTGCACCTTGCCCGCTACCTGCGAAACCGTGGCCTCTGGCGATGTTCCGGCAAAACTCGCCGCGAGCGTCGCAAGAGGATTGTGCTTCGAAGGATCGAGTGAATAGAGAATAGTCTTTGGAAGCGCGTCCTCTCCCTCCAAGGCTCCTAGAAAACTGGCGAGCGGTGCCACGATAGGGGCGTCGGACGTGCTATCGCCGCCCACGTCCGGACCTAAGGCCCGGAACAGTCTCGGATTGACGTTTCTGAGCGCTGCAATATGCAGCTGCATCGTCCAACCTTTCTGCGCATTCAGGCGCGCACAATGCAGGAGTAGAGCCGTCGCCAGCTTTTCCTGTTCCACAGAAGAAAGCGAGTTCCCTCCTCGGCCCTTTTTCACGATGGCATCGAGGTCCGCATCCGAAGCCGGCACATAGGGCGGCACGAGGAGCGCGTGGTCCGAAAGCCTGCAGCCCATCGAGTGAAAGTAGTCGTGACGTTTCGCAAGTGCCTCGAGCAGAGAAGGGTACGCATCGATGTCGACACCGGCAGCCCTGCCGAGCTCATCGACGTACTTGTTCCATGCGGCGATATCGCTCGTATTCAACGCCTTGTCCGGACGGAAGGCGGGGAGCACCTTTGTCTGAAACGCGGAGCCCTTCTTCTGTTCTTCGGCGATCGTCCTGTGCCAGTGCAGATCATCGACAGGGTCATCCGTCGTACACAGAACCTTCACATTGAATTGCACAAGAAGAGAGCGCGGGCTGATCCTTCCGGCGGCGAGCAGGCGGTTTGCCTTTTGCCTAATTTCGAGAGCATTCTGCGGTGTCAGCACATCAGAGATGCCGAAGATTCTCTGCAACTCCAAATGCGACCAATGGAGAAGGGGATTCCCCGCGGCTCTCAAAAGAGCACGGGCGTACGCAACGAATTTCTCATCCCATGGGCCAGCACCGCCACAGAGCGATTCAGGCTCTCCGTTCGCCCTCATGATTCGCCATTTGTAATGATCCCCCTCGAGCCACATGCGCGCGATGTCATCGAAAGGCTCATCCTCGGCGATCGCCTTCGGGGACAGATGGCAATGATAATCGAAGATCGGCAGATCCTTCGCAACATGAAAGAAGAGCCGTTTTGCCGTTTCGTTTTTCAGCAGGAAATTCTCATCCAGAAATTGGGCCATGCTGCCCTCCCTCAATAAATATTGTCATATATTGTCGCTGAGATATCCGCCGTCGACGGGGATGCTGACCCCAGTCACAAATCCTGCGGCCTTCGAACTCGCCAGATACAGCACCGCCCCCCAGAGCTCCTCATATTCGCCGAAGCGGCCAAAGGGCGTGCGCGCGATGATCGCCTGGCCCCGGGCCGTAAGATTGCCAGTCTTCTCGTCGAAGAGCAGCGCGCGGTTCTGGTTGCCCACAAAAAAGCCCGGCGCTACCGCATTCACCCGTATGCCATGAGGGGCGAGCTCTTTGGCCAGCGCTTGCGTAAGGTTGAGCACTCCCGCCTTGGCGGCATCGTACGCCCAGACCGCAGAAAGGCCCTTATAGCTCGCCATTGAGGTCATATTGATCATCGAACCCTTGACACCTGCCTCGATCCAGCGCCGCGCGAATACCCGAGAAGGCACCATGAGCCCCGCCATAAGATTGAGTCTGAGGACATCCTCGAACACTTTTTCGTCGAAGTCGAGAAAACTACTTCGGCCCATGTTTCCACCGACGCCATTGAGGAGGATATCGGGCATGCCGAGCGAGGCTAGCGTCGCATCGAAGGCCGCCTCGCAGGCCGCGCCCGACACCGTATCCACCGTAATCCCCACCACATCGGAGCTATCGGGAGCTATCTCCGCCTGCCTTTTGACCTGCTCGGCGGCTTCGGCCATAGGGTGATGCGCCCCGCGGCCCCAGAGCGCCACCTTGGCCCCTGCCTTGGCAAAGGCGACGGCAATCGAAGAGGGCAAGGCCCCGCCTCCCCCCGTCACCACCGCAATACTTCCACGCAACCCAAAAAGAGACTCCACAAACGACATAGAAACACTCCTTCCTTTGCGCTGCCCGCGCCCGCACAGACTTCAACACACGCCAATGTCGAACGCCGGACACACAACCTTCCGCGCTCCCTTAGCCTCCAGGCATGATGAGGTTGGGCAGGAACATCGTTATCTGTGGAATATACGTCACGAGGAACAAAACCACAATCATGGCGATATAGAACGGTATCATCGCCTTTGTCGCCTTTTCGATCGAAATTTTTCCTATGGCGCATCCCACAAACAGGGCGGAACCGACAGGCGGCGTACAAAGCCCTATGGCGAGATTGAGCATCAGCATAATGCCGAAATGAATCGGCGACATTCCCAATTTGTCGACAACCACCGGATACAGAATCGGCGTCACGATGAGAATGAGAGGTGCCATGTCCATGATCATACCCATAAGCAGCAGAAGCACATTGATGAGCATCAGCAACAGAATCTTGTTGTCCGTAATCGACAGCAGGAACTCGGTTGCCATCGCGGGAATGCGCAGGTACGCCATGAGCCATGAAAATGCGCTTGCAGAGGCGATCAGCGTCATCACCATCGTGAGGGTTTTGAGCGTGCCGTAGAGAATTCCCCTGAACTCCTTAAGCGGTATCTGCCGGTAGACGAAGAATGTTATGATGAACGCATAGACCGCTGCGACCGCAGCCGACTCCGTGGCGGTAAATATACCGGAGATGACGCCGACTATAATGATGAGGGCAGTGAGCAGCCCCAAGAAGGAATCGAGGAAGATCTTCACCCCCTCTTTGAACGAATATTTTCTTTCCTTTGGGTAGTTTCTCTTCACTGAAATGACATAGACGATGACGCCGAGGGATATTCCGAGCAGAATGCCCGGCAGGTATCCTGCGAGGAAGAGGCGCCCGACTGAGACGCCGCCGGCGGCAACTGAGTAGATGATCATGTTGTGGCTCGGCGGAATGATGATCCCCTGCGTGGAGCTTGTGACCGTGATGGCCACCGAAAAGTCGTCGTCGTACCCCTTCTTTTTCATAAGAGGGATGATGATGGTGCCCGTCGAGGCGACGTCGGCGACCGAAGAACCCGAGATGCCGCCGAAGAACATGCTGTCCACGACGTTCACCATGCCAAGCCCGCCGCGGATCCTGCCGACGAGCACATTCGCGAGGTTGATGATTTTCTCCGCAATGCCGCCGCGCCCCATCATTTCGCCGGCAAGGATGAAAAAGGGAATTGCGAGCAGTGAAAAGGATTTGACCCCTTGCACCATCTGTTGAACGATCGACATGAGCGGTATATTCAAATAGATGGCCGTCGCTATGGAGGCAGCCGCAAGCGAGAACGTTATGGGGATCCTCAGCAGCAGAAGCAGGATAAACCCACCCAGGAGTATTGTGGTCGCAATCGTCGTATCCATTATGCTTCGCTCCTGAAAATGTCCTTCAGTGTTCCGCCCTTGCCGGAAAAATACGCGTCGATCTTCTCGTCGAACATGGTGAACCCGAAAATGTGAAAGAGAGCCTCGACAATGACGACAAAGCCCGAGATAGGGAGGACGAGGTACAGAATGCCGGCCGGCAACTTCGTCGCCGGCATAATCGAGCGCATCGTAAATTGCACAAGTCTGCTTCCGTAAAGTATCATGACCGCCCCAATGACGATGAACACGATATCGGACAGCAGATCGAGAGCCCGATTAAGCCATGCGGAAATTTTCTCGCGCGGCATGAGGTTGATCGAAAAATGCAATCGGTGCTTTACGCCGAGCCCCAGTGAGAGGAAAATGAACCACACCTCCAAGACAAGGGCTATCTCCTCCGACCAGAATATGCCGCTATTGAAGACATAGCGGAGCACCACATTCGCAAACACCAAGAGCAACATGGCCACGATCATGATCATGGAAAGATTTATAAGCAGAATGTGGATCAGCGTCACTGCCGAAACAATAAACTTCTTCATATCACACCTCGAGGGCTCGGGCAAAACAATAACGTAAAGGGCCGCGCAGTGTGTCGCGCGGCCCTATGCATGATGTTGCAAGGCTCACTTGACCGCACGAATGCGGGCAACGAGGTCCTGGATCTCCTTGGGCTGCTTCAGGTACATAGGCTCCACAGCCTTCATCCACTCGGTCTTATCCGGCACGGGGATGATGGTGCAGCCGGCGGCCGTGACCTTGTCCATCGAGAGCTTCACATAGGCATCCCACTGGGCGCGCTGATAGTCGATGGAATCGAAGGCGGCCTGCCTGATCAGCTCTTGATCTGCCTTCGAAAGCCTACCAAGCGAAATCTTGGAACCGATGACGATTTCGGGAACCTTGGTATGCTCGTCGAGGGTATAGTATTTCGCGACTTCATAGTGGCTTGCGGAATAGTATGATGGCGGGTTGTTCTCGGCGCCGTCGATGACCCCGGTCTGGAGACCGGAATAGACTTCGCCATAGGGCATCGGGGTGGGAATAGCGCCGAAGGAACGGACGAGGTCAAGCATAAGCTCGCTCTCCTGGACCCTGATTTTCAGGCCTTTGAGATCGGCCGGAGTGCGGACCGCTTTCTTACTATTGTAGAAGCTCCGCGCTCCCCCATCGAACCAGCCCAGGCCGATGAAACCGAAGGGCTCCAGGCTTGCCAGCAGTTCCTTGCCGATATCCCCTTTCAGCACCTTCCACATATGGTCGGCATCTCTGTAGAGATAGGGCATTTGGAACGCATTGAGCTTCGGTACAAAGCTCGCGAGCGGACTGATCGATACGCGGGTAAGATCGATACCTCCGAACTGGACCTGCTCGATCACCGCCTTTTCCTCGCCGAGCTGAGAGCCCGGATACACCTCGATGATGATGCGGCCATTCGATCGCTCTTTGACGAGACGAGCAAACTCCTCATCGCCCAGCTCCGTAGGATAGCCCTTCGGATGAGTCTCGGCGAGCCGCAGCACGATCGGTTTTGTCTGAGCGAACAGCATGACAGGGAAAAGGACGAGCATCAGAATAAGAGCCACCTTCTGCATGGTCTTCATACGCAAACCTCCTTAATGACTGCAGAGTTTCTGCAATCTGAGTTATTATAGGACATTATAGGAAGCAAATGTGCAATGTGGTGTGGTAGTTCGTTGCGCACCGTTGGTAATTTGATGCTCGCCGAAAGGATTTGACTAGATCGATTGAAGATCCTTGACATACTGAGAAGGGGACACCCCTTCGATCTTCAGAAAAACCTTGGTGAAGTAGCTCTGATCCCGAAAGCCAACCAGAAATGAAGCCTCTTTGGCCGACGCACCGCCGGCCAGGATGTCTTTTGCGTAGGCGATACGGATGCGCGCGAGCGTCTCTCCGAAACCTATGCCGAGCTCTTTCTTGAGGATGCGTGAAAGGTATGAGGGGTTCAGCCCAAGCGAGCGCGCAAGGTCTTGGATACCGACACTCTCCATGAAATGCTCCTTAAGCCACATCACCGCACGTGCCGAGATGGATGTGGTAGACGACCAAGCCTGCCGAACCTCATGTGCCGAATGCAACAGCAGTATGGGGTATTCTGCGTTCGAAAGATTGAACGCGATTTTTGCCGTCTGCAGTGCCGTTCCGGCCTTACCTTCCGCATCCACACCGACACCGAACCTGACAGCCATTCCTCCTGCATTGTTGCATCTCTGAGAGAAGCGATCCATGCCCTCGCCGATCTGTTTCCGCAGGGGCTGTGACACCTGGTGTGGCGCAGCCCCTGTGTCGGCCGCACCTTCGATACCAGACTTCGGAACAACGACGAGCACATGCATAGTCCCGACCTGGGCAGCATTCGACTCTAACGGCGAAACGAAGAGCAGAGTATCGGCGTTGGCTAAGCCTAGATCGAGCAGCAGATATCGCTCTGCCAGCGCACGGAAAAATCGTGAGAATTCTCTCGAGGCGATCGAGGGAGGAACCTTCCCAGAGCCTTTTTCCACCCCCGCGACAATCGCGATGCAGGTCCACCCCACGGCGCTCGTCTGAGAATCGAGCTGAGAGGCGGTCTGAAGGGCGACAAGCCGCCGGACTTCCTCGTCGTTGACGGTGCCGGAGCCAAGTCCCGTACAGATGTCGGTATAAAGAGCCTTCTGTATATCCGCTGCCACGGTCTGGTCCACCCTGCGCCGTGCAGCATCTTTCCTTCTTTCGGCGATGACGTGGAGAGCCCTCCAAAAGACACCGAGGACATCCTCGGTCGATGCGGGTTTGAGGAGATAATCGAAGACACCGAAGCGCAGCGCCGTGCGCGCATAGGTAAAATAATCGTATGCGGTCACCAAGATGACGACCGGCGGATCGGGGAGCAATGAGAATTCTTTGGCGAGGTCGAGCCCATCCATACCCGGCATACGAATGTCCAAGAAGGCTATGTCGGGCTTGCGTTCCTGGGCGAGTTTGAGCGCTTCGAGGCCGTTGAGGGCTTCGCTCACTTCTAGAGGCTCCCCTGTATCCACTCCTCGCAGAATATGCAACATGGCCTCGCGCTCGAGCACCTCGTCGTCGGCAACGAGGACATGGATCATTCCGACACCCCTTCCATGGGTATGACCACCCGGACAAGCGTGCCCCTGTCCAGCCGGGAGACAATGTCGAAGCGGCCGTTGCCGCCGTAGAGAATGGCGAAGCGCGTCGCCAGATTGGCAAGGCCAATACCGGTTCCCTCTAAAAGTGTGGTGTTTGCCGGAATGTCCACACCAGCATCCGCAAAAGTTTCCCCCCTTTCGTAGATCCGACTGAGGGTCGCTGCGATACTCGTGCGGATTCCGGCAAGCCGTTCTTGCGATATGCCGACGCCGTCGTCGAGTATCCAAAGGATGAGATTTCCCTTGCGCATACGAGCCTTGATGGAGAGTGAACCGCCTTCTATCTTCGGCTCGAGCCCGTGTCGGACAGCGTTTTCTACGAGCGGCTGCACCATAAGTCTGGGAACTCTGGCGGAGCGCAGTACCGAAGGGACATCAATGTTCCACTGCAGCCGCGATCCAAAACGGGCGTGCTGAAATTCGAGGTAGGCCTGTGCAATCGTAAGCTCATCATCTAAACTGGACAGAGGGCCGGAATCCCGGAGTGTCGCGCGAAGAAGGGTCGCCAGCCCCATGGAGAGCGCCTCGGTTCTGGGTGCCTGTTCGAGCAGGGCGCTGCGCGCAATGGTATTCAAGGCATTGAAGAGGAAGTGCGGCTTCATCTGTTCCTGTAGATTCATGAACTGGGCTTCGCGCAGCGCCTTGCCCATGCTCACGAGGGCGAGCTCCTCTTGGTGGAGCAACTTTTCGAGCGCGGCCTTCTCTTTGAGCCCCTCCACCATCTCCTTGATGCTCTTGGCCATCGTCGCAAAAGAACGTGTGAGTTTCTCTACTTCGTCCTTTGTGTGAACCTCGACAATCCCCGCGTCGAGGTCTCCTCCCGCGAGCTTCTCCGCCTCCCTGGCAAGCCTCCTTAAGGGGGCAGTGATCGCCCCGGCCACGAGCACGACACCAATCATCGCGAGAATACTCGCCAGGATCATCGAGATTAGAATGGTGCGATTGAGCATCTCGGATCTATGCGAGAGCACCGCATAGGTCTCTTCGCCGCTCCTCATGAGTTCGGAGAGCATTCTGTTGAGATAGACATCGATATAGCCCTCTATCCGAGCCGCCTTGACAAAGACCTGGTAATAGTCCGGAGAACCTCCAGCCCGAAGTCCGACTGCTCGGGACACAAGAGGAAGATATGCATCGAGGCCATAGCCTGTCGCGCGCACCTCGAACTCGGCGAGGACGGAGATATGCTCCAGCGGAACCAAGGCCGCATACTGTGCGTTTAGCAAGGAGATACCCGCATACACCTCCTCGGCGGCGACGGAGGCTGGATCGCGGAGGTAACGATCGGCGAGCGCATGAAAAGCGCTCAGATTCAGCCGAAACCGGTGCACCAGGTGGTAGTTCGAAAGGCTTGCTCCATACTGTCGGGACAGCTCCATGGACTCATGCTGCATGATCAGTGTGAGTACGAGGAAAAAGGCGAGGGCCACCACGAGGCATATCAGTATCTTGCCTCGAATGCCCGGATGCGGAATACGCATGGCTCAGCCGAGAATAAGCGGCCGAAGGTGCCGCTCGTACAAGTTGCGCTGGACATTGCGGGCCACCGATCCACGGTGCTTTAGGACGGCGTCACTGAATTCCCTGCCCATTTCCGCGACGATCTTGAAGCCCACATGCATGAGCTGGCGCATGTCCGGCTGCATTGTGGAGGAGCCTGGCTCATGGCGCAGCGCTTGCACGAAGGTGGCCGAATCCCAGGCCGCCACCTCTTCCGGTCGAGGCAGGCGGGCCTTGTCGATTTCGACGACATTCGCGTAAGGGGCCACAAGCTCATCGATGCGGGCATAGGCAGCCTGGTACACTCGCTTGGCAAGGGCAAGCCCATCGCCGCCGGCCTCTGCAAGCCCCACGATCTCTTCAAGCCAGGTCGTGCCCGCAGTTTTCAAGTGCACACCAGCCCCAAGCCGCGCGACAATCTCGTGGATGCCCCTATAGAGCCTGAACTTGTCGCTTCCGGTATGTACGGAGAGTTTGAAGCCCCTTGGCAGCCCCAGCCTGTCGACAGCCCACAACACGATCTTCGTCTCTGCCTCGAAGGCACCCAAAAATGCCGCGACATCGCCCACATAGTCGATGCCCTTGAGAAATTTTCCCGGAAAGCGAGGCGCAAACGTAGCAAGCGGTATCTCCTCTGCCGCTACCGCGACGAGTATCGAGGCGACCTGCGCGGGAGTCTGAGGGACATCGGTCTCATCCATCGAAAGTTCGACGACAAAAGAGTCCTTTGGTTTTTTAGCGGCGATGTAGCGGTACGTGGTGCCCGCTTCCTGCACGGCGGCAAGGAATTTGTCGGCGACGGTCTCGATGTCGGCCTGAGAGACAGCCACGGGGGCTGCGCCCTCGTCGAGGAGGAACCGCGCATGCTCGAGATAGGCGGCCCGCGCCGCCGCAGAAACCTTTTTCCCTATCGTCTCGGCGACATCGATCGTAAAGAAATTGCAGTGCGGCAAGAACCAATCGACGGTCTTGAGGCTGATGTGGTCGGCATCGACGAACCATGGCCCGTCCCAGCCTGTACGTTGTATGGCTGCGGCGGCGCGGGCCGCCTGGTCTGCAGGAGACGAGCCAATGATCAGATGTTCGCGGTTGCTCTTGTTCCAGACGATATCAGCCTCGCCGCCCTGGGCGCGCAATTCTTCGAACGCCGCTATCTGTGCTTCGCCCTCGAGGCCGAATCGATCACCCGTTCCAATAGAAAAACGCGAGAGTTGCATTCTCTATTCCTCCATAGATATCTTTGTATATAATAATGGCGACTGAAGAGAAGCCGCACAAGGGCCACAACGATCCCGCCATGGGGGAGCACTGCGATGTACGTAGCTGAGCAGAGTCTGAACCGGAGTATACAAGACGACGAGCTTGATGTGTTGGTGGAGAAGACCATCGAAGATTCCGGCGCATATAAGGCGAAGCGCATACTCGTCATTCCACCGGACATTACCCGCCTTCACTCGCGTGCAGGCAAAATCACCGACCTACTCGTCGCAAAATTGGGCCGGCGCGTGGCGGCGATAATGCCGGCGCTCGGCACCCATTCGCAGATGACGGAAGCAGAAATCGCGCACATGTATCCAGGCTCGCCTCAGGCGCTTTTCAGGGTTCACGACTGGAGACGGGATGTCACCGAGCTCGGCCGCATACCAGAGAGCCGTGTCGCCGAGATTTCCGGCGGAAAAGTGCACTACTCCTATCCTGTCCAGGCGAACAGGCTTCTGTCGTCGGGAGAAGTGGACTTCATCTTCTCAGTAGGGCAGGTGGTGCCCCACGAGGTTGTGGGGATGGCCAACCACGCGAAGAATATCTTCGTCGGCACAGGCGGTAAAGAGGCGATCGACCGCAGTCATTATCTTAGCGCGGTGTGCGGCATGGAAGGGATTATGGGGCGGGCGGACACGCCGGTGCGGGCGCTGCTCGACGAGGCGCTGGGCATGGTGGCGGGAAAGCTTCCTCCTATCATATGGATTCTCACGGTGATAAGCCCGGCCGAGGACGGCTCTCTTGCGCTGCGGGGCTATTTTTCGAGCCCCGACAGGCGCTGTTTCGAAGAGGCGGCAGCCCTGTCCGCGAAGGTCAACATTCAGCTTCTCGAGGAGCCGGTTCAAAAAGCAGTGGTGTGGCTCGACCCGGAAGAGTACCGGAGCACGTGGCTCGGCAATAAGTCGATCTATCGCATGAGGATGGCCATGGCCGACGGCGGCGAGCTGCTCATCCTCGCACCCGGGCTGCGCAGCTTCGGCGAAGACCCAAGTATCGATGCGGTGATCCGGCACTATGGTTACCGCCCGAGAGCAGAAATCCAGGCCCTCGTCGCACGCGAGCCTGCCCTCGCAGACAACCTCTCCGCCGCCGCCCACCTCATCCACGGCTCCAGCGAAGGCCGCTTCCGCATCAGCTACGCCCCCGGCCCCTCCATCAGCAAGGAAGAGATTACTTCGGTGGGTTACCAGTGGGCCGACCTCGACCGCGCGCTCGAACGCTATGCGCCCCGGGGCAGGCTCGCGGGCTTCCACAAAACCGCCGACGGAGAGGATTTTTTCTTCGTGCCGAATCCTGCGCTCGGGCTCTGGTCGACCACCGCACGCATGCGGGGCGCATAAACGGAGTATGCAGCGCGCCGCCATGTGCGTATACGCCGCGCCGCTCGTAAGCGCCGCCATGTACGTATACGCAGCGCCACTCGTAGGCTCGCGCCGCCATGTTCGTAAAACTGCGCCGCTCGTAAGCGCCGCCACGTGCGCACCGCACCTCCTACGCCGAAGCCTTCATCCTGATGCTGACCACAAGACCGTGCCCATCGGAAGGCTGCCTGTTTTGCGCCGAAATACTCCATCCGTGCAGATCGACCACCAATTTGACGATAGTGAGGCCAAGGCCATACCCGGCCTCCTGCCGAGAAGGGGTTCCCCTGTAGAATGCGTCGAAAATGTAGGCCAACTCCTCGTTGGGGATGCCGGGGCCATTGTCCGCGACGGTCAGCACCGGCTGCCCTTCTTCCATATTCAACAATAGTTCCACTTTCCCCCCGGGGCCCGTGTACCGAAACGCATTCGAGACAAGGTTTTCGACAGCGCGCTCGAAGAGTGACCGATTCATCTTGACTTTTGGGACGCTGAAAAGCGCTTCCCTCGACGGCGCCGCGCCGAGCCGACCGAAACCGTAGGTCAACTCGAGCCCCAAAAGACGCGCGTCCTCCTCGAAGCGTTTTCCGAGCGAAATCATGATCGTTTCCAAATCCACGATCTCCTGCGGCACATTGAAGTCATCGATCTTCATGAATTCGATGAGGTCCGAGACGAGATCCTCGAGCTGGACGCTCTTCTCCCTAATGATCTCTAGGTAATGCATCCTCGTGGCCTCGTCGCTCGCCATATTGTCGCTGAGCGCATCGGTGTATCCCTGAATGAGGGCGATCGGGGTCTTGAGGTCGTGACTCACACCGATGAGCATGTTCATGCGGCGAGCGATCATGTCGCGCAGCGCGAGGCGCATGCGGTTGATGCTGTCCGCCAGGGACCTGAGCTCCTCTGCGCCGCTTCCCTTCACCTCGTGATCGAGTCGCCCGCTCGCCACAATCGCCGTATCGTCGATGATGTTCTTGATCGCCCTATTGGTCGAGCGAAGTATGATGAGCGACATCAGCCCCGCGACGACGAAGGCCCCAAAGGCGAAACTCGCTATAAGCATGAAATTCCGGCTTCGGAGATCTTCTTTCAACCAGAATTGCTGGATGTCGAAGAGCAGAAGCGGACTTTTTTCCAGAGTGGTATCGATGGGCAAAAACATAAGTTCAGACCTAGGTCTGTCCATATAGGGCGTCATGGGCGGACTGACCAAGTCCTCGAGTTCCAGCGTGGCGCCGGCGGGCAATTCTTTGAACGACGACACCAGTACCGTACCATCGGGCGAGATGAGCGCCGCATTGATGATCGGAAGCCCCGACACTTCTCCTGCCGTCCGGATATCCTCGATGCCGAGGTTCGGATTTTCGCGCCACATCGCCGCCACTTCGTTCAAAAAGATTCGTGTCGGCTCGCGCGGATCGCGCTTGTTCCTTTGGCCGGTAAAGACAAGAAGGCCAAAAACGATGGGAAAAAGCGTCACCGCGACAATGAGAATAGAGAACTGCGTCCGAAGTTTCATTTTCACGGCTTTGCCTCTGCAAAGGCCTCCGGGTTGAAACGGTAGCCCATTCCGTATTGTGTCTGGATATAGAAAGGATTGGTGGGGTCATCCTCGAGCTTCTTCCGCAGCCTCTGGATATACACGCCTACAGCGCTGACATCCCCATATTGCAGGCCCCAGACCTTGGCATAGAGGTCCTCCGGTGTGAAAGGTTTGCCGGGATTCGATACAAGTTCTTTCAATATATTGAACTCTCTGGCAGATAGGCTGATGGGCTCTCCATTTTTGGTGAGGTACATCCCTTCGATATCGAGCTCAAAGGGGCCGAATTTCACCACGCTGCCGTTCTGGCGAGTCTGCAGGGCGATGGTTCGCCGGATATGCGCGCGGACACGCGCTGTCAAAACCTTGGGCGGACATGGCTTGGTGACAAAGTCGTCGGCGCCCACGCCCAGCCCTAAAATGACGTCTTCATCGGCTTCCCGGGCCGTCAGAATCATCACGGGCGTGGATTTGGTCTTGCGCAGTCGCTCGAGAAACTGAAAACCATCTATGCCGGGAAGGTTGATGTCGAGCACGATGAGATCCCAGTCCTCCTCGTGCGCCAAGGGAAGGGCACTCTCCGCGTCGAAGGCGAGTCTGCACTCGAACCCTTCATTTTGAAGATAGAGCATGTAGAGCTCGGCCAGTTCCTTTGTGTCCTCCACAATCAAAATTCTGCCGTGCATGCCCCCTCCTTTTGCGGCGAGTCAGGCTTCTTTTGCCTGACTTACCGACACGCGCCGGACTTGCCGACACGGTTCAATCGAACTGGACTGCGTTCCAGAAGACACTGAATGCAGTCTGCACCTTATTCACCGAAAAATCGGTATTCAGCGAGATGGGAACAGAGACCTCGAGCTCGATCGCGTCGTTGAGGGCGCTGAAGGAGAGCGCCGGAGTCGTCCTGTTTCCCTTCGGAGCATATTCTGAACCCATATTCCCTATCGCAGTCAAGCAGGAAAGCGTGACGGTCGTGCGGCCCCCTTGATCCCCTATGGCCACCTTGAGTGTAGGATTGAAGCGCAGCGAGCGGTCCGAGAAGTTGCTCATGCCATACATAGACCCCGTCACCTGCGTGAGGTCCCGCCCCTCCCCAAAGCGGCCCGACACCGAAGCCGAACCCGCCAGGTACCACATGCCCGCGCCTGCGGCGCTCGCACTGTCCTTATAGGTGTCGGGATAGTCGGCTTTTATCACGGCTATGGCGCTCGGATTCTGCATTATGCTCGAGTCCGCGTAGCCTGTGCCGTTGTAGTAGCCTTGCGCGTGAAAGGAGTACGACAGGCCGCTCGAGTAGCCCGCCGAGTATTTGATGCCCAGGGTCGACTGGAAAAAGGGTGTGGTCTCCCGGCGATAGGTCTCGTAGGTGCCGGGGCTTGTCGAAGATTCTTTCACATATATACGGTCGGAACCGTAGAGGAGTACATTTTCGCCATACACATCGAAGGTGCCGATCGCGCCGGTAAAGGAGAAGATGGCGCGCGGCCTGGCGAGCATGTCGGCGCGGCCGTAGCCCCCGAAGCTCAGCTCCCAGCCGTTGACGATCCAGTCATATTTGCTCGCGATGGATGAGGATGCCGCGGACCCCGAAACCGGCGGCACCATATAGACCATCAAGTGATTGAGATTCATGGGCACATCGACCTTGAACGCAAAAGGACCATCGCGCGCGGCGGTCGGATCGTCGGGGTCGATCGCCGACAGGCTCAAGACGTCGGAAGGCTGGTACCAATATCCCACACCCCACCGTATGCGCTGCTTACCTAGACGAAAGAAGACCTTTTCGTCGATGTGCGTGTCCACGAAGAGCTCATCGAGGCTGTAGGTCGATAGACCGATAGAAGGATCGTAGTCGAAGGAGCTCGCCACATAGAGCCGCACGAGTTCGCTGTGCCGTAGGTCCGCGAATGTGGTGACGGAAGCTGCAATGATATCGTCAGGAACTGTGAGCAAATCGCCGGATATGGAGAAATGAAGGTTCTTCGTAGGCAGATAATCGATCCGCAGGCCCGACAGATTCACTGCCCCGTAGAGCGCCTGAGTGTCGGAGGAAGAGGACCCCACCGGCGTATAGTTTCCATACAGCCCCGCACCCGCGGTTCCACTTAAGAGAAAGACCGGATAGGTCTTCGTGTCTTCGACGAGCTGCACGGTCCCCGCCGAGGCAGTGCTTTCGTCGATCACGGTGACGATGTCCTTGGACCCGCCGAAAAGAGAATCCTCATCGATCACCTCGGGCGGTATCGTACTCGTGAACGTGGTCGTATTTGTGGGGGCGGTTGTTCCCGTAGAGGTGCCTGAGGTCTGCGCCCAAAGGCCCACCACACACCAAAGAGAAAAACCGATCATAACAATCGGCCCGAAGCAGCGCATGGTTCTTGTTTTCATCACTGTTCTCCTACTGGCTCACCCGCTCCAAATACTCTTTGGTGAAATAGTAATCGGGAAGAGGTTTGGTCGAGATGTTCGTATAGGTCGTCTGCGAACGCTTCTCCGGGATCAGCCCGTCCTGGAAAATCTGCACCGTCGGCACGAAGGAGTCTCCAATCTGCACATACTGGGTATAATAAGCAGTGCGCAGAAGCTTCATCGACAGGCTGTATTCCTCCACCTTGAGCACGATCTTCCGGTCAGCCTCGATGTACATCTTGATGTAGGGGAAGGGGACCTCATCGTTGTTCGCCTTGAGTTCTCCGATGATCACGTTGTAGTTGCCGAGTGTACCCGAAGAGATCTTCTCCACGGAATAATCGATCGACCGCTGCCATCGGCGGAAGTCGTTGTTGGTCACCGTGGAATTCTCGTACGTGTCCTTGATGGTGGTGTGCGTGAACTTGCGGCTCGTCGGGTCGTATCTCCACATGTTGTTGTCCACGCGGAGCATACCCTGTCCCTTGCGCGATTCGGGCTCCAGTGTGATCATGAGAAAGGCGTCGTCCTTGTCGCGCCTAAAAATCTGCTGCTTGAAAGTCTTGGTGCCGCGGTCGGGGCTCACGGTGACCATCGAGATGGTCGCGCTCATATCGCTGTTGTAGAAGCTGGAGCGGATATCGGTGCGCCGCACGAGCATAAGAAAATCGGTAGCTGTATATTTCGTTATATCATCAGGGAATTTGTAATCCTTGTTCTGTTCTAGGAAACCGGGGGGCAGGTCTATGCCTCCCATCGGGTCTCCTCCACCGCCCCGAGAGGGGCCGCTTTGTGCCTCTGCGCTGAACACAAGGACGAGCCCGAAGAGCACGATGCTCAGTTTGCTTGTCAATCGTGCATTCAATAACTTCATGTTCATGCTTCTTTTGTTCGCCATGGTTACTCCTCAAATCTGCTGTCACTGCACACTATGCAGTTTTTCTCAGTGCCTCGACGGGCACGACATCGGCCGCTCTCCGGGCGGGCACAAAGACTGCGGCGATCGCCACAGTCGTCACAAAAACCAAAATCAACAGAAACTGGCCCAGGGTAGGTGCAAATCGCAGATGCCCCTGCACAAGCGCAGCCCCGAAATCTCCGTGTGGATCAAAAGGAATAAGGCCGATGCCGAATCCTATCGGCAGGGCGAGGACAATGCCGACCAGGGCTGCGCCGCCCGCAAGCAATATCCCTTCCCAAACGAAAGAAGAAAATATGTCCTTTTTCTTATATCCGATGCAGCGCAGCATGCCGATCTCCTTGGTCCGCTCGAGCAGCACCATATGGTACGAGTTCGAGATGCCGGTCGCGCTCCCGAGGAGCATGAGGGCAAAGACCGCATAGCCGATCCAGCGGATAGAGCCGAGAGCAGCGCCGATTTCGCCTGCAAGTTCCTGGACTGTGGAGATGCGGTAGACGGCTGTTCCCGGCGCGAGGCGTCGATTCGCGCCCCCCTGCGTGCCCCCGGTTGCTTGGAAGGCGTCCGGTATAATAGACGCATCCTGTGGAGTGGCCGCACCTAAGGCGCCGTCATTCGACGCCGATCCCCGGCTTACGGCAAATCCCTGCGCCGAAAGCCCCGCCGCGATGGCCTGTGCGGCTTCCTCTGCAGCGGCGCTGTTGTTCAGAAAGACCGCAATCTGTTGCTGCTCGTTCGATTTCATGTTCAGGTCCGCGGCAAGGTCCCCGAAGGCGACGAAGGCCGTATTCATGCCGCCCGCAGCCCTGTCGTCGTATATCGCGGCGACTTTGTAGTCCGTGACATTCTGCTGGCCCGAGGCTGTGGAGAGCCGTACGATCACCCGATCTCCGGCGGCAAGGCCGAACCGCTCCGCAGTCTGGCCGCTCATGAGCATCGTGCGGGAATCCTCGAGCCCCTTCCAGTCGCCCTCGGTGAGTATCAGCGATTCGTGGTAGAGCTGATCCCTGGACCAGTCGACACCGCGGAGCATAAGCTGAATCTCCCGGGTCCCGAATACGACGGTAGCCCTGGACTGTGCGATGGGCGAAACCGTGAGGATATCGGCCTTCGTGCTCTCTACGATCTTCACGACGGTATCGTCGGTAAACCTGTTTTGGAGCCTGCCGCTTTGGCTTGCGGTATAGCCTGAAACAAGCACATGGCCTCCGGAGTAGAGCGTCACGTTGTTCTGGATCGCGAGATCCATGCCGTTCACAAAACCCAAGATCAGGGCCATGACGAGGGCGCTGAACGCCACCGCTCCGCCGAGTGCAATCGTTCTGTGAGGCTGTCTGCGCACATTCCGCGCTGCGAGCTTCAAGTGTATCAGGCGCATTTTCAGTCTCCTCTCATGGCGACAACCGGCTCGATCCGCAGCGCGACGATGGTCGGATACCACGACGCGCCGAGCCCCATCGCCAGAATCCAGAGGAAGGCGGTGATCGCCGCCCTGCCGGACACCATCGGCTTAAGTACCTGTCCCCCGAACAACGCCTCGAAGAATAGATTCGGCGCCCTTATCCCTATCTTTCCCAGGACCAGAAGCAGAACAAGGCCGACGAGCAGGCCTGCTGCCCCCGCGATGAGAGCCAAAAAGGTCGTCTCGAACAAAATCATGTTCCGCACCACGCGGCGCTTCGCACCGATCGCCCGGAGCGTGCCGATCTCGTAGAGCCGCTCATTGACCGAGATGACGAGCACGTTCATCATGATCATGACCACGACGACCGCCACGACCGCAACGAGGAGATTGAAGGCGAGACGTATGGTCACCGCAGTGCGCGCGACCCTGCCTGCGCCCGCAATCCAATCCTGCACGTGGTCTCCGTCGCCGATTTTCTCCGAGAAGGCCGAAAGGTCGGAGATGAGCCTCGAGGCATCTGCCCCTGGTTTGACACGCACGAGAAGAAACTGCCACGCGGGCACGGGGTCGGCTACAAAGCTTGTCTGCGCGGAGAAAGAGCTCATGCCCTGCCCAGAGCTCTGCGCCGAGTCACCTTGCTTCGCGTCTTGGGCTTCCTGGGTCACCCCATTCGCCGTCGTTCCGTCGCTTCCGGCAAAGAGGTCGGTGAACAGGCTTTCCGGGTCGAAGCCGGCCACAAAAGCCGCTTCCTGTGCCGACAGAACAGGGGCTCCATCCCTGAGGCTCGCAAATCCTAAAAGGTCGCGCATGGTGTCCGCATCGACCAGGGTGATACCGGCAAGCTGCTGGTTACTCTGGTTGAACTTGATCACGCCTTTCACCGTGACCTCGCGGATGACGGTGCCCGCGGAGTTCGCGAGGGCCGACATGATGATCTTCGTGCCGGGCTCTACGGGGCTCGCTGCGCTCGTATTGATGAGCTCGAGTGTGGGCTCGGAGAGCAGAACCCATGGTCCCTCATCTGTAGTAGGCCAGTCGCCGTTCACCAGCGTCACGTTGTCGGGGAAGAAGTTGCGGTAGTCCTCGACGTTCACGCCAAAGCAGTACCCGGAGCCGAGCTCGGTCTCGCCGATGCCGAACGACACCTGCCCGCTCAAAAGGGGTAGCGTCGACGCAACATCGCTCCGGCTCGCCAAAAAATCCTCGTATTTTTTTATCTGGGCAATGTGAGGAAGCACCTCCTCGCTCCCCGCCGTCTCGCCGAGCACCGTGGTGGAAAATTCGGTGGGACCGGTGATCATGAGGTCCCCGGTATAGCCTTGGACAAACATGCGCTGAAGGCCCGAAAGCGCAGTATCGATGAGCGAATTCCCCAAAAATAGAATAAGGATGCCCATACCCATGATCATGCCGATGAGGAGAGACTTTCGCCGATGGAGGCCGAGATTGCCCCACGCCAGCCGAGCTGCGATCATGGCTGCCCGCCTTCTGTCTCTGTGGCGTCGACGGCTTCGTTCGTGCCCCTCGCCACGGCAAAATCGATCGAAGTCTTCCCATGTATCCTGCGGTCTTCGACGATCCTGCCGTCGCGGAGGCGAATGAGGTGGTCGGCCTCTTCGACGATGTCCGGATCGTGCGTGCTGAAGATGAAGGTGGTGCCGAGGGTCTCGTTCATGTGGCGCATGAGGCGCAGAATGCTCTCGCCCGTGGCCGAATCGAGGTTGGCGGTCGGCTCGTCGGCGAGCACGATGGCGGGCTTCATCACAAGGGCGCGGGCAATGGCGACGCGCTGGCGCTGGCCGCCCGACAGTTCCGCCGGCTTATGCAGCATGCGGTCCTTGAGCCCGACGCTCTCTATGAGGTAGTCCACCCAGTCTTTGCGGTCGGCCTTGTGTTCGCTCCCCGACCGGCCGTCCAAAAGGAGAGGCAGCTCCACGTTTTCGCGGATATTGAGCACGGGAATGAGGTTGAAGCTCTGGAAAATAAACCCTATGGACTTATGACGAAGTTCGGTCAGGCTATCGTCGTCGAGGTCGCTCGTGCGCTTGCCGTGAACGATGACCGTGCCTGAGGTGGGCTTGTCGACACAGCCGATGAGGTTCAAAATCGTTGTCTTTCCCGATCCCGAAGGGCCTGCGATGCTCACAAAGTCCCCTGCATGAATATCGAGGGAGATGTCTTTCAATGCCTCCACTTCGACGGTATCGAGGAAGTAGACTTTTCTTACCTTATCAAGGCTGATGATGATCTCCGACATGGCACTTCCTTTTCGAAAATTCAAGCTCCATGCTAACGATTCTTAGAGGCTCATTCCATATGAAATTCCTGAAAATAAAATGAATAATTATAACAGATGAGCCCTGGGTCTTGGATATGCTTCTCTCCGTTATTATACTGAAGTCGTATGGCATACAGCGGGTTACGGGAATTTATTTCCTTTCTTGATTCCAAAGGCGAACTGGCGAGGATATCCGCCGAAGTCGATCCTATCCTCGAAATCACCGAAATCGCCGACAGGGTGATGAAGGAGGGCGGCCCTGCCCTGCTCTTCGAGCATGTGCGCGGGTCCGCCTGGCCGCTGCTCATCAACGCCTACGGATCCGAAAAGCGGATGGCATGGTCGCTCGGCGCCGAGAGTCTTGACGACAAGGCGAGCGAGATCGAATCGCTCATCGGCTGGGCTTGGAGCCAGCTGCGAGATTTTTCGCTGCTTTCGGCCATCCCCGAGGCACTCCCCAAACTGCCTATAGCGCGCTCCCTCATGCCCAAAAAGGTGCGGCGCGCACCCTGCCGCGCCGTTGAGGATGAAAGGGGCTTCGACAGCCTCCCCGTCATTCAGTGCTGGCCGCAGGACGGCGGGCGCTTTCTCACCCTGCCTGTCGTCTGTACGGTCGACCCCGAGACAGGTGCCCAAAACTGGGGGATGTACCGCATGCAGGTGTACGACGATCGGACCGCCGGCATGCACTGGCACATCCACAAGGACGGCGCGCACTTCTTCCAGAAATACCAGGCGCAGAGACGCCGCATGCCCGTCATCGTCGCCCTGGGCGGAGATCCCGCAGTCACCTACGCCGCCACCGCCCCCCTGCCCGAGGGCATTTGGGAGGCGATGTTCGCGGGCTTTTTGCGCGGCAGAGCGGCCGACGTCGTCGAGATCGGCGATACGGGCATCCTCGCGCCCGCGGACGCCGAGTTCATCCTCGAAGGCTACGTCGACCCCGAAGAATTCCGCCTCGAAGGGCCATTCGGAGACCACACCGGTTTCTATTCCCTGCCCGACGAGTATCCGGTTTTCCATCTCGAGCGCATGACGCGGCGAGAGAACCCCGTGTACCCCGCGACCATCGTCGGCATTCCGCCGAAGGAGGACTGCTTCCTCGCAAAGGCCACGGAGCGCCTCTTTTTGCCCCTCCTCAAACAGCTCTGCCCGGAGATCCGCGACATCAACATGCCCATCGAAGGCGTCTTCCACAACTGCGTCCTCGTGTCGATCCACAAGCGCTATCCGGGCCAGGCGCGCAAGGTCATGAACTTCCTCTGGGGCATGGGCCAGCTCATGTACACAAAGCTGATCGTAGTGGTGGACGACGATGTTTCCCTGCAGGACCTCTCGGCGGTCGCCTGGAAGGTCTTCAACAACATCGACGCAGAGCGCGACCTCGTGTTTTCAAAAGGACCGCTCGACGCGCTCGACCATGCATCGCCTGCGCCGCGCTTCGGTACCCGCCTCGGCATCGATGCGACGCACAAGTGGCCGGAGGAAGGTCACGAGCGAGAGTGGCCGGATCCGCTCGCGATGCGCACCGACATCGTCGAACTCGTCAATGCTCGCTGGAAAGACTATGGCATCGGACAGACAAAACATTGACGGTGCGCCGACGGGGGCGCCACAAAGTGCGCCTTGTGGGGAGCCTATTGATATAAGCCCAAAGGCACGGAGCTCAGTACAAGATGTCGGGCGAGCCACAGGTACTGCCGAGGGGCGCAGCCCTTTCCGGCGTCTCGGCGCCATTGGCGACTCCGTGATGATCTCCCACACGCTCTTTTCACTTCCATTCGTGATCAGCGCGATACTGCTGGAGACCGACGGCCGGCCCCCGTTCTGGAAACTCTTCTGGATTGTCGTCGCCGCCTTTGGGGCGCGCAACGCAGCCAACGCCCTCAACCGCATCATCGACAAGGATATCGACTCGAAAAACCCCCGCACCGCAGGTCGGCACCTACCGAGCGGCCGACTCAAACCTCGAGACCTCTGGCTCTTCACCGCATTCATGCTCGCCCTCCTCGTGCTCGGCGCGGCGATGCTCAACCCGCTCTGCGTCATGCTCTTGCCCGTCGCAGGTGTCCTCCTCTTCGGATACTCGTACACGAAGCGCTTTACGTGGCTGTCCCACTACTGGCTCGGCATCGCCTGCTCGGCCGCCACCATGGGCGCTTTCTTGGGCATTTCAGGAACATTTCAGCTGCGCTACTTTCCCCTCACTGCGGGCGTAGCCCTCTGGGTCGCAGGATTCGATATCCTCTATGCACTTCAGGACATCGAATTCGACCGAAAGGAGCACCTCTATTCGATTCCGGCCCGTTTCGGCGAGACCGGCGGCCGCATCTTCGCCGCACTGAGTCACACGGGTGCATTGTTGGGCTTCGCAAGCATTTACTATTTCTGGGAAACGCCAGGACTCTTTACGGCCATCGCCCTTGCGCTCTGTTTTGTTCTTCTTGTGGCGGAGCAGCTCATTGCGGTCCAAAAAACCGAGCACCGTATCAAACTGGCGGCCTACACGCTGAATCAGATTCTTCCAATTATCTATCTATTCGGTGTTGCCTTAGATATTTACGTACGCTAGAATACAGCTATGCCTATTCGCTACCTCGTCTGCATAACCGGCGCATCCGGTGGCGTTTATGCGGTACGCCTCATGTCCGCACTCGCCGCAAGAGGCGTCATTCTCCATGTGGTGGCGAGCGAGTGGGGTGCCCGAGTGCTTCTGGAAGAGACAGGCCGGCCGCTGGGCTATTGGCTTGGAAAGCTGCAGCGACAGGGCGGCCCGGAAGGTGCTCCCACCCTCATCCGGCTCCACGAGAACAGCGATTTTTCCGCTTCCATCGCCTCAGGCTCATTCCGCATCTCGGGCACCGTCATCGTTCCCTGTTCTATGGGTACACTGGGCGCTATTTCGAGCGGGACCTGTACAAACCTCATCCACCGCGCAGGCGCAGTTGCCCTCAAGGAGGGGTGGCCGCTCATTCTCGTGCCCCGCGAGACCCCGCTCTCTCTGATCTCGCTCCGCGCCATGACCCAGCTCAAGGAAGCGGGCGCCGTTATCCTTCCCGCCTCTCCCAGCTTTTACGGCAAACCCAAGGATATCGAATCCCTCGTGGACACCGTCGTGTATCGGATACTTGACCATCTGGGCATTATCGATAAAAATGTTTTCAGATGGAGTCGAGAGGAGCCATAATTCCCATGAAAATATTTTCTGTTTTCCTGATTGCGCTCGCGGCGCTTGTGCAGCCCTGGGCGCAGCCTTCGGTGCAGACAGCCGGTCCCTTGCGCATCGGAATCTTCGCGGATGCCGATTCCCTTCCGCTCATCGTGGCGACGAACGAGGGCCTGTTTCAGCGCGAAGGCGTCGAGGTCAACCTCGTGCGCTTCTCGAGCGCGGTCGAGCGCGACTCGGCCCTGCAGGCGGGGAAAATCGACGGCGCGGTAACCGATGTGCTTGCCGTCGTGCTCGCGAATCAGGGAGGTTTTCCACTTAAGATCACGAGCCTCACGAATGGTCGCTACGGGGTCGCGGTCTCTCCCAAATCGAACATTCAGTCCATGAAAGAGCTCGGGGGAAAGAACGTGGCCGTATCCCTCAACACCATCATCCATTACTTCGCCGACTGGAGCGCAGAGCGCGCGGGGCTCGATCAAAACTCCCTTACCTTGGTTCCGGTGCCGAAGATGCCGGTGCGCCTCGAAATGCTGCTCTCTGACCAGATCCCTGCCGCGGTTCTACCTGAGCCGTTCCTCACCGCGGCAAAGCTCCGCGGGGCAAAAGTTCTCATTTCCTCGGACGACTCGGGGCTTGAGGCAGGCGTCATCGCCTTTCCACCTTCGGTTATTGCAAAGAATACCGTCGCGATACAACGGTTTTACCGCGCGTACTGGAAGGCGGCCCAGCGCATCAACGCCAATCCCGACCAATACAGACAGATGCTCGTCGATTCGCTCAGCTTCCCTGAGGATGCGGCCCGCGCCTTTGTGTTTCCTGTCTACGAGAAGCCGCGCCTTCCGTCTCTCGCAGGCATCGAGAGCGCCGAAAACTGGCTCTTCTCGAAGGGCCTCGTCAAGGTACTGCCAAAGCCCGCCGACCTCGTCGATGCAGGCATGGTAAGCGGATGGTAAGCCTCGACAACATCAGTTTTTCTTATACCGTCCGCGGGAATCCGATCCCCGTCTTCGAACATTTTTCGGCCTACTTCGAGCAAGAGCGAATCACGGCGGTTATAGGCCCGTCCGGCTGCGGCAAGACGACACTCCTGCGGCTCATCGCCGGTCTTTTATCTCCTCAGGGGGGCAGTATCCAGACACAGCGGTCGAGGATCGGCTTCATCTTTCAGGATTTCGGCCTTTTGCCCTGGCTGACCGTCGAACGGAACGCAGGTCTGGGGCTCGAGGCCCTCGGCATACCTGCCGAGGAGCGCCGCAGAAGAGTCTGCGACATCCTCGAAGAGCTCGGGCTTTCTCAGTGGCGAAAAGTATACCCGGTGCGACTTTCGGGAGGCATGCAGCAGAGAGTTTCGGTCGCCAGGGCTCTCGCCATCGAGGCAGACCTCATCCTTATGGACGAACCATTCTCGAGCCTCGATGCGCTGACGCGTGAGTCGGTCCAGGACATGCTGCGCACGATCCAGCGCGCGCACCACACGACCATTGTCCTCGTCACGCACTCGATCGAAGAGGCGGTGTATCTGGCCGACGATATCCTCGTCCTCGACGGCAGCACGCCGGTACAAGGCTGTACGGTGGTGCACAATCCCCACGTGTGGGAACAGGCGCCGAGCAAGCCGGATATTCCAGCACAAAAGCAGCAGACACTCGCCGCCGGGGCGGCGGATCAGGGCTATCCGGATCAATATCATTCAGATCAGGGCCATTCCGATCAGGGCCATTCGACGCAATCTTCCCCTGGTTCCTCTGAGCCTTTAGGCCAATCTGATCCTCGTCAGCACGCGTCGTACCTCTCCGCAGTGGGCAGACTCCGCCGAACCTTCGATGAGGCGGTGACACGGAAGGCGCAGACCGCACAGAACGCTACTCCAAAGATAAAAGGCGGAACTGCCCCGGCAGGCTCAGCTTCGGGGCTTTCGCCTTCGGTCTCGAATTTTTTGAGGAGAACTGCGCAGATACTCGCCGCGGCGATATTCATCTGTATGGTGTGGTGGGCTGCCGCCGCGCTCATGAATCGGCCTTTTTTGCCCTCACCTCGGCTCGCCTTCGCCAGCTTTTCGGAGAACTTTCAAAAGGGTGTCTTCCAGGTCCATGTGCTGGCCTCGGCCCGGCGCGTCTTCCTCGCCCTATTGGCAGCCGGGCCTCTTGCGTGGACGCTAGGGCTCCTGGCCGGGCGGATTCGTTTCTTCGACAACTTCTTCGCCCCCCTCATATACTTCTTCCACCCGATGCCGAAGGTGGCCTTCCTTCCCATCCTCATGCTCTTTTTGGGGCTTGGCGACGCTTCGAAAGTCGCTTTGATGGGGCTTGTCATCTTCGGCCAGCTCTTCGTCACAGGCCGCGACGCCGCCAAGAGCATCGCTCCTGCCCTGCTCGACAGCGTAAGAATCCTCGGTTTTTCCCGCCTCTCGATCGTCAGACTGGCGATTGTACCCTCCACGATCCCGGAGCTCATGTCCGCGCTCCGCGTCAGCATGGGAACCGCCATCGCCGTGCTCTTCCTCTCGGAGACTTTCGCTTCCATCGACGGGCTCGGCTGGTACATCATGGACGCGTGGTCGCGCATCGATTACCCCGATATGTATGCGGCCATCCTCGCTCTTTCTCTGTTCGGTCTAGTCCTCTATCTGATCATCGACGCCATCGAGGCATATCTTCTGAGGTGGCGCCAGAATACGTAGGCGCACGACGTGGCTAGTGCTCTCAACCTTCTTGGCCTTTGCACAAGGTTGAGAGCACTAGGGGGGCTGTTCTGCCGGCATGAAAGCACACTGCACGGACAACCACGAGAGGGTTTTGTCGGCCATTTGTTTCAATTATATACAGACGAATGGTTCATTTTAATACATGTGTGTCGTTCGGATATACAGAGAAAGGCTGCTTGGCACAAGCGCCGTTTCATACAGGCCCAACGAAGAGCGCTCTCAAAAGCCAGGCAGTTAAGACTCAGCAGTAGTAAATTTAATTCTATATATTACAATAAAGTATGAATTATTATTATTTTTTTATTTTGGCATATTTCTTGCTGATACTATAAATGAGCGCCGAATAGGGCTCCGGACGGATTGTCAGGATCCCGTGAGGATCTACATCCGCCGAGATTCACCGCATAATGGAGGTCACTTATGGATGGCTTGCAGGTGTATGAAAACAATCCCTTTGAGCTAATGGAGAGATTCTTCAACGATGACTGGTTCTCCACGCCGAGGTTCCGCACCCCGGTAATCGACGTCTACGAAGAGGGCGACAAATACATGCTCGAGGCTGAGCTCCCCGGGTTGAGCGAAAAGGATATCAAGCTCGAAGTGCGTGGTGGACAGCTCACTCTTTCCACCGCGAAGAGTGAAAAATCCGAGGATAAATCGGAGAAATCCAAGAAAGGCTGGATCCGCAGAGAGCGTCGAGATTTCCGGTTCGTACGGACCTTCTCACTGCCTGATGATGTCGATACACACGCCATCGAGGCTCACTTCAAGAACGGAGTATTGCAGGTCACCATACCCAAGAAGCCCGAAGCTGCGCCGAAAGCCATTGAGGTAAAAATCGACTGACCACGGGAAAGGGCCGCCCACGTACCGGGCGGCCCCCTTTTTTGTAAGAATGGTTTCGTAATAATAGTTATAGTCGATCGCCGGGCCACAATAGTATTTTTAGGGAACAGAGATCCAAAAAGGCCGGTTTTCCGGCAAAGGAGATACGTATGGCCGACAAGTCAGCCAGACTTCCGGATAATGTAAAAGGTAAATGGTATGTCGACGCCTCGTGTACCGGCTGTGGCCTGTGTACATCGACTGCACCCGATATATTTGCGCTGAACAACGAGGGGCAGGCCATCGTGGTACGCCAGCCCGAAACAGCAGAAGAGACCAGCCTCGCGGTCCAGGCGCAGGAGGAGTGCCCTGTCCAGGCTATCGGCGACGATGGTGAATAATACAGAAGGCTTCGTAGGCAGCGCACTTCACCGATTCACCGATGCCAGGAAGCTCAGCCTTTCAGGGCATCGGGATTCAGCGCGAGCAGCTCCGGCACGACGAAGAGGCCATCCTTGCGTATCAGTTCCCCGTCGATCCAGACCTCGCCGCCGCCCGAGTCCGCACCCTGCATAAGGACGATGTCCCAGTGAAGGGCAGAATGGTTGCCGTTGTCGCAGTCGTCGTACGAATTGCCGGGTGTGATGTGCAGTGAGCCTGCAATCTTTTCGTCGAACAGGGTCTCGAGCATCGGCCTTGTAATGTACGGGTTGAGCCCGAATGAAAATTCACCAAGATATCGCGCACCCTCGTCGATGTCGAGAATCTTGTTGATGCGCGCGGTGTCGTTGGCTTTTGCGTCGACGATTTTGCCTTTCTCGAACTCGAAGACGATATTCTCGAACTTGAAGCCATCCTTTTCGCTCGGCGTGTTGTAACTGAGCACGCCATTCACCGATTCGCGGAGAGGAGCGGTGTAGACCTCACCATCGGGGATATTCATGGTGCCGTCGCATTTGATCGCAGGCATGCCCGCAATCGAGAATTCAAGGTCCGTGCCGGGCGCTACGATGCGGACCCTGTCGCTCTTTTCGAGGAGGCCCACGAGGGCGTCCATGGCGCGGGACATCTTGGCATAGTCCATGGTGCAGACATCAAAATAAAATTGTTCGAAGCGCTCCTCGCTCATACCGGCGTTCTGGGCCATGGCCGCGCTCGGGTAGCGCAGGACGACCCATCGGGTGTTGGTGATGCGCCGCTCTATGTGCACTTTTTTCCAGATGTGACGATTATAGAGCTCGATTTTGTCCTGCGGTAGGTCCTCCCACGCGAAGGCGTTCTGCAAGCTCGTAAAGCCGATATAGACATTCATTTCTTCCATGCGGGCGCGCTCGAATTCGGCCTGCAGCACAAACTGCTCCTCGGGCGCATTCATAAAAAGCGTGCGCTCGAGCCGCCTATCCCGCAGGGAGAGGAAGGCGAGCCCGCCGGCCGCATGTACCTCCTCGATGAGCAGGCGCAGAAAATCGGGCTCAGGGTTCACATTTTCGATGAGCACCCTGTCGCCGGGCTTGACCTTGGTCGAGTAATTCACCAAGAGATGAGCGAGTTTTCTAAGTCGTAGATCTTCCATCTGTGCTTTCCTTTCTTCTCTGACTATATATCACCGCGCCTCTTTTGTCCCTACAAAATCGACGAGGATGGCCTTTTCCTTTTCGGCTTCCTGCTCCCATGCATCGCGGACTATCATGTAGCTCTTCTTGATCCGTTTACGGTATGGAGGGGTCTCCTCCCATCCTTGCCACATATAGGGAGAGCCCGTATTTGCGTTTAGGCTCCCCACCTGTGCTCGCGTCGCGGGATCGAGTACGCGCGCATCGAACACAAAGCCGTCCGTGCGTGTCGTCCTGAGCATATCCGTTTCGGGCGAGCCTATATTTCGTGTGTCGTGCAGCACTCTGAGCGAAGAGGGATCCGTCACGTTGAGACGATTCCACGGTATGCGTACATGGATCGAATTCCCTTCGACGTACCAGAGATTACCGGCTTCATCGAAGGATCCCTGCCGCATATGTGAGGCATCGAAGCGCTTTTCGGGTATGACTCTGCCATCTTTCGTCGTGACTGTACCGTTGACCAGCATACTGATTTCTTCAAACATGCCGTCGCGGCGAAGGGTCGACGCGTATTTCGATGAGGCGATATTGTACGATGGAATAACCAACAATCTAGCCTCATTGTTTTTGATATCGAGAAGGAATTCCAACCCCGAGGCCGTCTTGTCTAAATTCCCGGGCCAGCGCATCTGTCCCAGCGTGCGGTCATAGGTATCGATACCAAGGAGAATTTCATACTCCGTCGGCGACTTCAATCCCGCCAGCCGGAGCGTGAGATAGAGATACGAGGCGTCGTGCATAACCTCTAGATCCGACAACACCTCGATCCCTTGAATTTGCTGCTCAATGAGCGTGGGTGGCACTGCCTCGTTGGCGATGAGGCCGTAATTCTGCTCGGGATCGACGACATTATGCCACAAGACTCTGCGATCGAAGGGTATCATAAAAGGTTCGGTAACCCAGGTTTTCTTTGCCCACTCATCCATGAACTCAAAGATCGATGCACCTGCGTACCCTGTCTTTTGGATAGCCGTATACATGCGCAGAATATCCCTGCCGGCAGTGGTCTCGTCGACGCCTCCATGGTTGAGCCCGTCGGATGAGATATGTGCCACCCCCGCGCCGTTAGCCATGCCAAATTCCGCAACAACGGCGGGGTAGCGAGTGTGCGTCGTCATGAATTCCTCGAGATAGCCCCCGTACCGCAGTACGCCGAATTGATCGTGGTACCTATCATAGGCAGGTTCGTTGACGATGAAGTCCGGATAGTTTGGGTAAATATGATAGGCACCGAAGAGCCCTGCGCCCATCTTTTCGGTGACATCGAGATGCTCTATCGAGACACTCGCTCGGTCATTCCAGCGGTTACGTTTGCCTGTTTCGGGATCCCACTCCGTATCATGCTCGAGGGGATCCAATGTAGGCCAGCTCACGATGCCCACAGGGTGTAAAGTCCCGTAGCGTTCCGCCTCCGCCATCGCCGCCGCATCGAGCGACGCTGCGAGCCACACCTCTGTCGGCGAGGCCCCCTGCCCTGCCGACACATAGTTGCCGGTATACGTCACACCTTGATGAGATGCATCGGTCTGCATTACTTCGGCGCTTTCGAGCTCTCTGCCCACAAGCCAGCCTATGAGCCACTGCGAGACATCCACGGAATACAAACCCCACGCACGCCCCGTACGCTGGGGAACATTCGCTCTGCCGTACACCGCATCGATGGCATACTGTATTTCCTTCAAATACGCTTCCTGGTATGCAGGCTGCAGATAATCGTTGCCGGGCGGGTGCTCTTCGGGCCATATCTCCTGCAACAAAAAGAGGGGTCTGTCCGGATGGGTCTGGTTATAGATCTTGAGCGCGCGGTAGAATTCCGGTGGCAACAAGGTATAGACGCGCACCGTATTCGCCCCAAGTCTGCCTATATCCTCAAGCCAGCGCACATAGGTATCGCTGTCGGAAGGAAAATTCGTAAAATATTTCCCCGGCTCGGCGATACCCAGGTTAACGCTGCGGAGAAAGATCGTACGCCATTCTCCTTCTGTCGATTTCAACTGGAAGCCTTCTTTTACCGCCCGTACATTTACCTGCAGCTCGGGCGGTTTCATCGTCGCCTCCGCATCTACCTTGTGTCGTTCAATGGTGGAGAGAATGTAATGCATGAGTGGTGCATACACGTTCCAAAAGAAATAGCTGTTGTTGTCCACGGTGTCGTCGGCCAGCACGCGCTTTATGGTCTGGATGCCCCTCATACGGTAGGTGGTACCCGAAAACTGTAGATCAGCGAAGTCGCCTGCAAAATACCAGCTGGTACATTGATTGTTCTTGAATCGTACCACTGCGGGAAAAACATTGGGCAACCCCAGGGCGTCGAGCTTGTGCTTTCCAGAAGGAGTCAAATCGAGATCATAGTGTGCGATTTCCTCGACAAGTGGATCGGTACTTACCCATTCGAACCAGTAACGGTATGAAGTAGGCTTCTGTATGCCGATCGTCTTAGCCCACTGTTGCTCGAATACCACTTTCATTCCGTTCTTGCCGATGTCTTCTTGCTCAGTGAGTACCTCGACCCTGCCACCCTCGTCGAGCAGCACGATGCCTCGTCCCGAATATTCCCATATCTGGTTTCTTTCGGTCTCCCAATTCTCGACGACCCAGTCGGGAACACCGCCGTTCTTCGCGAGGCTTTCGTAATAATTCCCTATCCATCCATACCATTTAAGTCCTATAAGACGGCCAAAAAGTGCCCGATCCCTGCCATTGGTCGGCGACGCCGCAGTGTTGAACTCGGCGATAAGTGTGTTCCCATCGCCCAGAGACTCCTGGATGGTAGTATAGTCATCATTGTCTAAGCCGCCGTATATGATCGAAGAAAAATCATTCGGGAGCTTTTTCTGCATGTAATCGTCGCGATAGACACCATAGGTATCCGCGATATAAATGAGGTCAGGCCTTTTTGCACCCCGAGGTATCGGGATGGTCCGCCACTCATCCTTGGCAAAGGGATAAAATCCGTAGTAATCCGTTCGCACATCGTACAACACCTTCGTACCCGGCTTGGAGATCTTCTCATTGTTCAGCAGCCAAAACAGGCCCGCGTGCTCTCTAAAATCCGGGTACGGCACAGTTTTGTCGACGACCCAGATATCGAGCTGACGGTAGGGCTGCATAATCCAGAGGATAAAGGGAGAGGCAATGAGCACCGTAAATAGAACAAATATGAATATGCCGAAGACCCAAAGAAGAGAAACCTTCACATATTCTTTGTTGCGGATTTTCATTGCTGCGCTCCTCCCATGGCACCATCCTTTCGGTCGTTGTCCTTAAAACCTCTGCGCTCGAACTTTTGCCATCCTCGAGGCTTTTGCATTGCCCGCACAAAGCCGATCACCCGCCACATGGAAAACAATTGCCGCGGACCAAAATTTTCGATGATCGATGTCCACACGAGCTTGATAGTATCACGGTAATTAAAATAGACATTGAGCGACTCGGCTATTTTTATCGAAGAGACCGAGATGAAAATCCCCATCAACACAGAGGCAAAGAAGAGAAGAAGAGCAAGCCGAACGCTGAGCATACCGAATAGCGCCGCGACGATCACCATAAGATATCCCTGCATTTCAAAGAGGGGTCCAATCATCTCGAATATGAGATAGTAGGGCATACCGACCATACCCATGAGCCCATACGATGGGTTGAAAATAAGTTTACGATGAAAGTACATGATGTCGATGAGCCCACGCTGCCAACGGTTACGCTGTTTCTGCAGACTCGACATGCTTTCCGGCACTTCAGTCCAGCAATTGGCGTTAAAAGCATAACTTATGCGATATGGCCGCTTCGACTCATGCATATGGCGGGCAATACGCACGACGAGTTCCATATCCTCCCCGACGGTATCCGTTTGGTATTTGCCCCTACTTGTGAGGTAGCCGCCGACCAAAATCACCCTATCCTTTCTGAAAAGGCCGAAGGCCCCCGATATGATCAAAAGCGAATTTATATAGTCCCAACCGAGGCGACCGCACATAAATGCGCGCATATATTCGACCATTTGGAGGCGAGCGAGCCAGTGCTTGGGAACGCCGATTTTCTCGATTTTCCCTTTGTCGACCTTGCATCCGTTGATGGGAAAGACGTTGCCGCCCAGTGCGGGAGTCTCGACGCCATAATCCAGCGTGAGCGAGGCGATCTTAAGTAGGGCATCGGATTCGAGAAGAGAATCTGCGTCGATACCGCAGAAATATTCCTTGGATGCAACATTGATGCCTGCATTCAGCGTGTCCGCCTTGCCCCCATTTTCCTTGTCGACCACGATGAGGCTCGGAATGCGGGGATTGGTATAAATACCACGGATTGGATAATGCTGCAGGCGCTCGTGTAAAGAAAAGTCGGTCTTTTTCAAGTCGAAATAGTCGATGAGCGTCTTGAGTGTGTTGTCCTTGGAGCCATCGTTGACGATGACGAGTTCGAAATCCGGATATTTCAAACTCAAGAGCGAATTCGCGCTCTCGATGATCGTCGTCTCCTCGTTATACGCAGGTGCGATGATCGATACCGAGGGAAGCATGCGCGGCTTGAAGAGCATGCTCATATTTTTGAGCTCCCACAGTTTGGTAGCGCGCGCAATGTTCAGTTTCGAAAGGAAAAGAAGAATGATGTATATCAGATTGACGGCTATCGCATAATAGGCAAAATTCACATTGAAGTTCAAGACAAAATACTTCAGGTGCTGGATGAGGGGCATCGTGCCCAGCCTGTCGTAATAACCCAACACATAGAGAAGAGGAAAGAAGCCGAGCGCAAAGGCCAGGATTCCATAGAGTCGGCGAGTCAACTTTTTGTCGATTTTTTCTTCCCGCTTTTGTGCTTGGGGCAAAATTCGCTCCAGCCCTAACTTGTCGAGTATACGGTCTGGCAGGAAAAGACTGCACTCTTTTGCTAAATGTTCATTGTCCAAAAGTCTTGGTTTGAGGACTAAAATGAGATTGTCTTCGAGCTCGACATTCTTGTTGCGCTTCAAAAATTCAATAATCTCCGAAACTCTGCCCATCGAGATTAGCTCATTGAGTATCGCTGTTGCGACGGTGCGTTCATGACTTAAAAGTTTGGTGATAATGTATTCGATCCTATTGGAAAGGACCTCGGCGAGCCTGTTGTGTAAAATACCGTGCGAATCCTGAAAGGCTTGAATCAGCTGCACGATAAATGCAGGATGATGATCGAGAAGGTTGCGCAAGCCCTCGCGTGCGGCCGCGGTCGTATCCTCTCGCTCAAGGTATTCGATAAGTCTGTAAAGATTCTCGAGGCGCGGCATTCGGCCTAAGGCGCGAACCGCAATCGACCGAATATCTTTGTCGACATGTTCGAGGTAGTAGTCCGAATACAGTACCTGTGGATAATATTTTTCGAGCGTTTCCCCAGCACGGATCATGATACGGTGAAAATTTGAGGCTGGCGAAAGGCTCGTAACAAGGGTGCGATACCGGAAACAGCGAAAGTTGTTGGGCACTATTCTTTTATAAGGGCACTGACGGTGCAAATCGTCTGCTTCTTGCCGCCCATGCACACAGTAATAGCAGCATTTTGTCGGCAGTTGTGCAGTAATCTTCTCCAGCCTGCCTACTTCGAGCGAACCGTGCTGGATGATATCGATGAGATAGTCTCTAAATTCTTCGGTCGGAATCGAACCGGCAAGATCGACGAGCAAATCTTGGATCTCGATATCTTTCTTCCAGAAATAGCCGCCTATTACTTCCTTGACCCGATCGCCATACGACGCAATAAGCATGTTGACCTTGTTCCGGTACCAATAATGAGAACCATAGAGGCTCTGAATGAGGACATAGAGCGAGCGAGGATCGCCGACATCCGCAAGCGCGTTCGCGAGATATAGTTTCGTGGGAAAATGCTTTTCCTTGATGAGCGCCTTCTCTATAGCTTTCCGCGCAGTGTCGGTGTTGATGTTCGAAAGGTGTCTTGCGGCACTCATCCTGACGAATCGATTGCCGCGGGCAATGCGACGTATCTGCCCCCTTTCGAAATACTGCACTGAAGTAGTATTGAAGATATGCTGCTGTCGCATGGGCAATTTGATGTTCTGAGTCAGGTAGAGAACATATGCTAGAAGCGACCGCATTTTTCGCGGATTCTGTTCATATGAAGGCGCAAAAAGCTGAGGAAGCTGGCGAAGCTCACTCTTGAGATTTTCTAGGTGGATCGTCACCCTTGCTTTGTTGAGAAAGATACTGATGGCTACATACAACATGAACCATAAGAAGAGTATGACCGCACCGAGCAAATACTCAGACGGAATTGTCATAAACCACTGCCTACACGAGTGAGATTCTGCACGATTCCCAATAATTCCTCAAGGATGATCGGTTTTTGTAAATAGTAGGTGATCCCGAGTCCATGTGCACGACGAATGCTGACCTCGGTCTTGAGGTGCGAGATGAGGACGATCGGGATATCCTTTGTCGCTGTTTTGGAGAGTAATGCTTCTTTCAAGGAATATGCATCGAGTTTAGGGACCATCAACTCCGAAATCACAAGATCGACAATCTCTTTCCCCACGATGTTGAGCGCCTCTTGTCCGTCGGTAGCTGACAAAATAGAATAGCCTTCATTGCTGAGATAGGTTTTGAGCACATCGAGATTGACCTCGTCGTCATCGACGATGAGAATGTGCGCCTTCACCTCGCTCTCATTCTCTTCATCCGAAGTAAAATAGACAATATTCCCTCCCTGGCGCCGTGCAAGACGAAGACGACGGATGCCGAGGTCGGTTATATCTGCTGCCATTTTTTCAAGCTCAGGCTGTATGTTCGTCACTTCCTCGAGCGTCGCGATACCAACCGACACGGTGACCGGCTCGACGAAACTCTTCGACGTTTCGATTTGATAACGAATGGTATCACATAAGGCTATCGCCTTGTCGAATAGAATTTCGGGTATCCAGACAGCCATGGTGGCACCATGGAGTCTGAAGGCCATCGCTGTTTTGGGCAAATGCTCCTCGATAATCCTCGCAACACCACGCAGGAGCGCCTCCACCTCGCGCGAGCCATACTTGTACTCGATTTGGGCGATGTTTTCATCGATGCCAAACACCGCGAGCACGTGGCCTTCCGGTCCAGACTCGGAAATTCTTATTGCGATATCTTCATCGATAAAAGAGTTATAGAAAGTCTCCGAATACAAGCCCGTCATCGGATCGCGAATCGCACGATCTTTGGAGACTTCGATGCTATGCTGTAACTCTTCATTCAGTCTGCGCAGCGTCTCCAGCTCCTGCTTGAGACGTGTCACTTCGGCAGTCGTCGCACCACTCTGTTCCATACCTGCATAGGCAACCTCAGATCCCTCGGTACGTAAAAGCACTCCGCACTCCACTTTAGCCAGTTCAGAAAAGATTCGCTTGACGTCGCTTCGAATGATGGGACCGTAGGAGGGCATTATGCGCTCAATGTCCCAGTTCGAAAGGACCTGCATCACTGGGGCAAGCAATTCTCTTGAGGGCATGTTCTGCCGGTGAAAGGTCTTCAACCGATCCAAGAACTGCGTGTCGTCCGCATAAAGCGCCATGCTCTCTGAATACGATGAAAGGAGTGCCCCCGTAAGGAGGGTCTTTGTGGTCCTGTCGTACGTGGCAAAAGCTCCCGGCTGATACAGATATGGCGTCGGAATAAACTGCAGCACCCTGCCCGATGAGAGACGCAGGACCCAACCATGCTCGTCGATGAAATAAGGCTGACTGGAAAGCCCGTAGAAACGAAGCTGACCCCAGGTGCGCCAATGCGTGACGACAGTGGCGCGTGCACCTTCTTTTTCGAGATATATGAGCGCAGAAGATGAACTCGGTTCCTGTTGGTGGACGACAATGGCTCTGAGCGGTCGAAGAGAAGCGTATTTAAGAATATTCTCTTTCAATTTATCGAAATTCACCATTGCGCCTGGCCCAAACAATACGGCCTCGCCATCATCGACGAGAAGATAGATGTTCGACTGAAGTTCTCCAACAAGCTGAGATGCTCCAACCCGAAAGAATCCTCCGCCGAGGTCCATCGCGTCTTGTGTCTTTTCCATATATAATTCCACCAATATTTTCGGCCGATTTTGGAGACAAATGAACTACATATCTGTGACTGAATAACCATTAACAATACGAAAAACACAATTTTCCACAAAAAAATCATTTGACGGCGGATGAAAACTGTTGCTACAATACAACATCTATTCTTATAGATAGGAGGACTGCATGACAACGTTCATTGCTTTGTTTGCCCTTGGGCTCTACCTGGTCTTCTACTTTGTGTATGGCCGGAACCTGCGGGACAAGCTCCTGAAGAGCAAGGAAGCGCCTGAAGCTCCGTCGAAAAGGCTCTCGGACGGAGTCGACTATGTGCCGACATCCAAATATGTCTTGTTCGGCCACCACTTCGCTTCTATCGCCGGTGCCGGACCCATCACGGGCCCTGCGATGGCCGTTGCATGGGGGTGGCTGCCTGGACTTTTGTGGATATGGTTCGGCAACATATTCCTTGGCGCGATCCACGATTATCTTGCGCTGACGGCATCCGTCCGCTACGATGGCCGTTCGGTGCAATTCGTCGCTCAGGACCTTATGGGCAAGAGAGCGGGTACGACCTTCGGATGGTTCATTCTCTTTCTTTGCATCCTGATCGTGGCCGCATTCGGCGACATCGTCGCCGGTCAATTCGCTGCCGACGGCCGGGTATTCTTCTCCTTTGTGTTCTTCTGCATCGCCGCGGTGATCACAGGATTCGCCATGTACCGATCCAAGCTGGGCCTCGGCTGGGGCTCCCTTATCGGCCTCGTTCTGATAATCTTGGCCTTTTGGTTCGGCAGCATGTTCCCCGTCAAGATGAGCAAGGATGTATATTTTCTGATCATCTTCGTGTACATCGTGTTCGCATCGAGGCTGCCCGTTAACCTGCTTTTGCAGCCGCGCGATTACCTGTCCTCGTTCTTCCTCTACTTCGGACTCCTCGTCGGCGGCATCGCTGCGATAATCAGCGCCCAGCCTCTCAATTCCGTTCCCGCCTTCACCACGTTCAGCGCGAACCTCATCGGGCCCGCGGGTGCGCTTCAGCCTTCGCCCTTCTGGCCGACCGTTCCTCTCATTATCGCGTGCGGTGCACTGTCGGGTTTCCACGCTCTCGTCGGGTCCGGCACAAGCTCCAAACAATTGAAAGAAGAGAAAGACGCTCTGTTTGTGGGATACGGTGCTATGTTGGTCGAGGGCTTCCTCGCGACCCTCGTCATTATCTCCATCGCCGGATTCGGCGGCGCAGCTCTGGGCGACAAACTCATGGCAACCCCGGCGCTCAACCGCTTCGTCCAGTCCTTCGCGATGATGGTAAGCTCGCAGCTGCCCTTCCTCCCCATGAACTTTATGACCCTCTTCGCCGCAGTCTGGGTGTCCACTTTCGCGCTGACGACGCTCGATACGACCAACCGCCTGGGCCGCTACCTTATCCAGGAAATGGCGGAGCCATTCAAGGAGAAGAGCCCGGGCGTCTTCAAGGTTCTCTCGAACAAGTGGATCGCCTCGGTCGTCGTCGCCTTTGTGGGAATCTTCCTTGCAAGGTCGGGTGGCTATGCCGTGATGTGGCCGGCATTCTCCGGCGCGAACCAACTGATCGCCTCGGTCGTCATGCTGACTGTTGCCGTCTGGGTCAAGAAGAAACTCAACCCCAAATATGTCGCGGCAGTCGTGATTCCGGGTGCCCTTCTCTGGGTCACGGTCACCGCGGCGCTCATCTGGTATGAAGTCGTCATCATCCCCGTCTTCTTCGCGGACATGGCCAAGACCTTGAACGTCATTACAGGCGTAGTCGTGGGGCTCATCAATCTCTTCATGCTGATTCTCAACTTCTCCATGATCAGCTCGTTCTTGAAGAGCTGGAAGACAAAAGCCGAGGTCGCATAATTCGGCGGCATCCATATGGTCCTGGCTCGTCGGGCCCGGATGTATGGATTCAAGGATGTATGGATTCAAGACTAAAAAAGCCGGGGGGACTGGCGCCCTCCGGCTTTTTTAATGTTCCGGGAGCGAGGCGCGCGCAAAGCTTGCCAATAGTATTCCCTTGGAGCTATAGTGAGGAACTGAGGCGCAGATTGACTGCCGCAGTTATCGGCGGAATCCGAAGGGGGTGACGATGCCTTTACAGTTCGGTCATATACTGAAGACGACGCTCAAGACCCTTACCCAGGTAAATAGGGGAAAAGCGACGGGGATCCTCGACTTCGAGCTCAAGGAGCTGGAAAACATTTTTACCCTGCTCATCCTGGGTGGGTTTGCAGGGCTTCCTTCACCTCCCTCTCCCATCGCAATTGAACTTTTGCCCTATATGGAAAAGGAGCTCATTGTGCTGATCGCCCGGGCGGACCTGGCACAGGACCCTTTGGGCGTGCTGATGGGCATGCTCGAGATAGACTAAGGACCTTTATATGCGTGATAGTGTTTTTTTCCTTGGAAAAGGCGGCGTAGGCAAGACGACTCTCTCGAGCGCCTTGGCTCTCGCCCTGGCCAGGCACGGGAAGCGCGTGCTCGTCGCATCCCTCGACCCTGCCCACAACCTCGGCGATTCTCTGAAAGTGAAGCTGAACGGCGAGCCAAAAAATGTCGAGAAGAACCTCGATGCTCTTGAAGTGAACCTCGCATGGTGGGTGGATAAATATCTGGAAGAGAGCAGAGAGCAACTCAAGCTCAACTATTCCTACAACATGACCCTCAACCTGGACTCCTTTTTCGGTATCCTCAAGTATTCTCCAGGAACCGAAGAATATGCCGTTCTGTGGGCGATCGAAGACATTCACAGCAGGCTCGCTCCTTCCTATGACTTCGTCGTATTCGACACGCCGCCTACCGCACTGTCGCTGCGCTTTCTTTCGATGCCGGCTATTTCAGGACTGTGGGTGGCAGAACTCACCAAGCTCAGAGAACGAATTCTGAAGGACAGACAGACCATCGTCCGTCTGGATCCCGACTCCCCAGTGGCGAAAGGCACTGTGGACAAGAGCGACGACAAGGTCTACGGCAAGCTGGGGAGCATCAGGACCAGGCTCGCGGCGCTCGAAGTTCTGTTCTCCAAACACAGCTTTATGAACATCGTCGTCAATCCCGACCAACTTTCGATGTATGAGGCCCTGCGCATCAAGGATGAACTTGAGCGCCTGAGTATTCCGCTTTCCGCACTATGTTTGAACAAGCATGGCGTTTCGGAGGCGACTTACGAACTTCCCGCGGAGCTGCGTCACTTGCCGCAATTCACGTACAGTTTTTCCCGAGACGGCATTTTTACGAGAGATGATCTTGTCTCCATCGGTATCGAACCGCTCATGAACTACGTCCTTAGCGAAAGGAAGACAACGCGATGAATAACTATCTACTTTTTGCAATTGCCGCGCTGGGTGTCGCCACGACGATCCAGTATTTCTTCGGTCTCAAGAAAAATCGCTGGCTCGGCAAGACAATTTCGATGCAAGCCGAAAATCTCCTTACGCCGAAGAACAAGGAGTACGTCAACATCGGCGGTGCGATAGGGCATAACTTCACCTACAAGCTTCGCGAGCCATGGAAAGAGGCCAAGGGAACCTTCACCCTGTTTCCTCGCCACTCTCTCCTCTATATGCCCTTTTCGCTCCTCATCGGTGGCTCGGATCGTTTTTTCCTCAATCTGTATACCGATAGAAAGCTGGTCGGCGAAGCGCATATCATCGAGAAAGCACACCTCAAGCGAGCAAAGATCGAGGATCTCAATGAGATGCACAGTGAGCGGCAAGAGCGAGGCGGAAAGACCTTCTTCCTCTATTGGCGCTATGCCGATCTGCGCGAGATGCTCTTGGCAACCCTCGACGCAATGCCCAACCCCTCTTCGCTCTCTCATTTCTGCTGTTACCGCGACAACAAAACCTTCTTCCTGTACCTAAAGCCGAGCAAGGGAGAAATTGCCGGCAACCTGAAAGCCTTCATGGAGCAGTGCCCACACTATTTCCGTCAGGAAAAGCCCAGAGAATCTCGGCTATGAACCACACGGTCGTGTGCAAGGAGGCATAGTATGGATTTAGAGATGCAGAAGAAAATCGACAATGTGCTCGCCCAAATCAAGGAGCCCCAGTCGGAGCTTCCCATCGTCGATCTCGGCCTTGTAGAGAAAGTGACGTACAGCGCACAGCAGAAAACGCTCCTCGTCCGGCTGGCCATAGGGACGCCTCGCTGGCAGTGTCCCGCCTGTTCGGCGATCAACGGTGTGGTCAAGGCAGGCATTGTCCGCCGCGCACAGGAAGCATTCGAAGCCGCATTCCCCGAGCTGAAGATCATCGTCGAATGAGTTCGATTTGCCCTCTCGCACGAGATGGGTCGCATATAGGCATTTCTATAGAAGAAAAGGAGGCAACATGAAAAAAGCTGTAGTATCCATCATTGTGTTGAGCCTGCTGGCGCTTGCAGGGTGTGAGCTGTTTCCGACTATTTCGTGGGAGGACATCAAGGGAGAGTGGGATTTCCCCGACACCGAATTCAACGATAGCACCATCACGGCAATCCATCTGTCGCTGATGGACCCCGGCGAGGGAGAGACCGAATATAGAATTGATCTAAGTTGGAATAATTTTGATAATTTCTATTACGGCGAAGGAACCATGAGCGGCAATATCTTCAACGGTCACTATCAGGTCGGAGGCGGTGATGATACGGAATATCCCATCTCCGTCACGTTTTCCCTGAGCGATGATAACAAACTGAGAGCGGTCTTCGACGGCGAAGGTCCGCTCGACGGGCTCATCCTTGAACATGGCACCCTCTCACCTGTGGGCTGAATAAAAGACTGGCTTAAAGATGCAGGGAGGGCATGACGGATAGAGGCCGGCTGTGTTTCGGCAGGGTCGGCTATCCTTTGGCGGGCCGGCGCAGCGTCATCCGAGCCTATCTAGTGCCCTCCGCCTTTTTCTTTCCATACAGGAAGCGCTTGATCTTCTGTGTCGGAGTCTTCTCGAAAGGCTCGGTGTGAATCTTTAGGCGTTGAATGCGCGAGAAGGACGCGAGCTTGGAGTTGGCTTCTTTGCGGATGTTTTCGAGCAGCTGCTCCACTGCCTTTTCGGCATCGACGACCGCATGGCCGACAGTATCCGTCACCGATTTTTCCGCATTCGCGATCGCCTCGCCCACGCGCGAGCCAAGGTCGCCTGCAGCATCGATGCTGTCTCTAAAGCGGGCTTCCAGGTTCTCGAGCACTTCGCTTTTTAGGTAGACAAGGGCGGTAAGGCCTTCTTCCTCTTCCACGACGAGCGACTCGACGACTTCGGGCGCCTGGTTGATGATGGACTCGATCTCCTCTGGGTAAATGTTTTCGCCCGAGGCGCCGAGGATCATGGTCTTCAGGCGTCCGCGGATAAAGAGTCGGCCTTTGTTGTCGAGATAGCCGAGGTCACCGGTGCGGAACCACCCATCTTCGGTGAACGCTTCGCGCGTATGCGCCTCGTCGCGCCAGTAGCCTTTAAAAATGTTGGGGCCCCGGGCTTGGATCTCGCCTTCGCCGGTATCGGGACGAGGATCTGCGATCCTGAGCTCGACTCCCTTGAGCACAGGCCCGGTAGACCGCAGAAATGTGGAGCGCGGACCACAGCCTGCCAAAAGAGGAGCACTCTCGGTGAGCCCATAGCCGATGGCGTAGGGGAAATGAGCTTTTTTCAAAAATTCTTCCACATCGGAGGCCAAGGGAGCTCCACCCACACCGAAAAACCGAAGATGCCCACCGAAGGTCTTCTTGAGCTTTATGCCCGCAAAGAGGAGGATGAGGGGGCGAAACAGCGTATACTTATACAGCTTCATGCCATCGAGCGTCGGCTTGATGCTGCTTCGATAGATTTTTTCGATGACGAGAGGCACCGAGAGCATGATGGTTGGACGGACTGTCTGCAGCGCGGGGATGAGCACGGTCGTCGAAGGAGGCCTGTCGAGGTAGTGGATATGAGACCCGGAGAGAAGCGGAATCACCAGCCCAATCGTAAATTCATAGGTGTGCGCGAGGGGAAGTATCGACAAAAGGCGATCGGTCCTACGGAGGGTGATGATGCTCTTGCAGGCAGTCGCGTTCGACAGAATGTTGCGGTGCGTGAGCATGACGCCCTTGGAAAGCCCCGTCGTGCCGGACGTGTAGACGATCATCGCAAGGTCGTCGGCTGCGACATCAGGCAAGGTTGTCGCAGATGCCGACTGCGCATAGGATTGTCGTATGTCCCGAACCACGATGTCGTCCGGCAAGGCTTCAAGCTTGGGGCGCAGTTTGTCGGAGACGAACACGATCCGGGCTTCGGCATGCTCAATAATGTTGGATATCTGAGTGGGTGTGAACTCGGTCAGAATCGGCACCACAATCGCGCCGGCCCTCACAATTCCGAAATAGGTCATCACCCAATGGGGAGAATTCTCCGCAACTAAGGCGACTCGATCGCCTTTCCTCACACCATCGGCAATCAGTGCAGTCGCAATTCCCCTGGTTATCCGTTCAAAATCGCGATAGGTATAGACCGCCCCTCCCACCATCGAAAGCGCGGGCCGCATTCCAAACCGCGCCCCGCTCAATGCGGGCACTTCAGCCAAGGTATAGTCTTTAAGCGTAATCATGCGTTTCTCTTATTCCAACAAAAACAAACATATATATAGTGTAATCCCAAAATCAAAAAATACAACAGGGGGACCAGGTGAGCGTCTACCACCACATAGCTGGGATCTTAGATTGACTTGTAGAGGTCATCGCCGAGTGGCGGTTTAACGAAGAGCACTGGACAGCGGGCATTTTTCAGGATTTCACGGTTCGCGTCGGCGATCGCGTCGCGGTACAGCGCGTCCGCCGGATTACCACCGAGTATGATCACGTCGGCACCGAGCTCGATGGAGTACTTTACGATTTCGCCCGATACCGATCCCTTGCGGATGACCGTCTCGATGGTGAGCTGCTTGTCGTGCGCAAGTTCGGAACAGAAGTTCAGATAGCGTTGGCCGGAGCTCTCTAGGTTGCGTTCGTACTCTTCGGTCTCTTCAGGCACGAAAATCCTGGACAGCGCCAGCTGCCTGATGGTTGCGGTATCGACGACATAGCAGGCGACGATTCTCGATCCCAAGGCCTTTTTGAGCGCAAGTGCATATTTGAAGGCCACGATAGAGGCATCGGAGCCGTTGATCGCCACCAGGACGGTTTCCAGTATCTTTTTCATGGTCAATCCTGTTCGGATAACCGCTGTTTCAGCATCTTGACTGCAAACAGCGATTCGCGTTCCCGCTCGTCGAGCGAGCTGTCGATAAATTTCACGACCTCTCTCGAACGGGGAATCACCATCTTGTCCAGCGCGTTCACTCTCCGCTGTGTTTTACGAACCTCCCGCGCAAGGCGCCACACGATGGACCTCATGCCTGCCGCTGTCGAAAGCATATCGAGGAGCTCTGTAAACTTTATCACGGTTTCGTCACATACGGCAAATGAATTCATAAAAGAATAGTGAAGGACGGGGGCACTCGCGTGCACCTCGAGCGTCGGCAGATGCATTCCGCTCACATTGATGGAAGAAGCGCTGAGTCTGATGTCGCGCACAGGCAGAGAGGAGATCGTGAGCGCGCGCTCGCGACCGACCGAGAGCAGCATTCTGCGCAGGGCCGCATAGGCTTCCTCTGTTTTTTTGGCGATCTCCTGCTCGAGTAGTTCGAGGGAATCCATGCGCTTCATGAGCTCGATGATGAGGATTTCGCGCTTCTTTTCGAGGAGGTCATATCCCTGCAGGGCCAGCTGGAGATTGCGCTTCTCTTTCATGAGATTCGTTTTGGTCGGCGCAGGCATTGGCTCAGCCATACCATATCACTCCTTCGGCTTAGACGCTTCGGCATGCGGCAGATACTTCTCGATGAGCGTAGGAGGAATCCGCACAAGCTCCGATTCGGGGAGGACCGAGAGCATTTTCCACCCAAGGTCGAGCGTCTGCGCTATGCTACGGTTTTCGAATTCGCCCTGAGCCAGAAATTCCTGCTCAAAGCGATCACCAAAATGAAGAAATACTTTGTCTCTGTCGGAAAGTTCTTCTTCGCCGATTATCGCAGCCAGATCGCGAACGGTCTTGACATACGCATATGCAGAAAAGAGCTGAGCGGCAAGGTCCCTGTGGTCCTCGCGCGTCATACCTTCGCCGATCCCGTCCTTCATGAGGCGCGAAAGGCTGGGCAGACCCGCAATGGGCGGATAGATGCCGCGCTGCGCCAGTTCTCGCTCCAGAACGATCTGCCCCTCAGTGATGTAGCCAGTGAGGTCTGGGATAGGGTGGGAGATGTCGTCGTTCGGCATGGAGAGGATGGGCAGCTGCGTAATGGAGCCCTCGCAGCCTTCGATCTTGCCCGCGCGCTCGTAGAGCGAGGCGAGATCCGAATAGAGGTAACCGGGATAGCCCTTTCGCGAAGGGACCTCGTTGCGTGCGGCAGAGACCTCGCGGAGCGCTTCGCAGTAGTTCGTCATGTCGGTCATTACCACAAGCACGTGCATGTTCTTCTCGTACGCCAGATACTCGGCTGCGGTCAGCGCGGTGCGCGGCGTCACGAGACGCTCGATCGAAGGACTGTCCGCCAGAGAGAGGAACATGACGACACGGGTGAGAACACCCGAGTTTTCGAAGGAATCGATGAAAAAGCGCGCCACGTCGTACTTAATGCCCATGCCGGCGAACACGATGGCGAACTGGCTCTCTCCGCTCAAGACCTTCGCCTGGCGCACGATTTGGGCGGCGAGCCTATTGTGCGGCAGGCCGTTGCCCGAGAAGATCGGGAGTTTCTGGCCGCGGATAAGGGTGTTCATGCCGTCGATGGCGGATATGCCTGTCTGGATGAAGTCGCGCGGGTAGACGCGGGCACTCGGGTTGATGGGCCGGCCGTTGATGTCTCGCAAATCGGAGGACATGAGAGGAGGATAGCCGTCGATGGGCTCGCCGAGGCCGTTGAATATCCTCCCGACGAGACCGTCGCCGACCCTAAATGTCAGCGGTTTTTCGAGATACTCGATCCAGGAGTCATCGATCGAAATGCCCGTGTTCTCCGAAAAAAGCTGGACGGCGACCGCCTGCTCGGAGATGTCGACAATCCTCCCCAGGCGATACTGGCCGCTGCGATCCCTGACGCGCACAAGCTCGGAGAAACCGACATTCTCCCGGCGTTCGGCAATGACGATGGGGCCGTCGGCCCGCAAAATGCCATGATATTCCACACCTCTCATGCTGAAACCGCTCCTTGTGCCATCGTGCCGAGCTGCGCGAATGCAGCCCGGATTTCCTGAATCACCGCCTGCCCTTCCTGCACCCTCTCGTTCTCGAGCGAACTCTTCAATCGAATGATCTTCTCGCGGATGGGAAGGGCCGAAATCTTGATGAGCGGCGAGCCATGTTCGATTGCCTGTTCGGCGAGCTCATGGAAGGTAAGAATACAGCTGAGCAGCAGCGTCTGTTTTGGCGGTGCACAGTACATGTCGACATTGTCGAAACTGCTCTGCTGAAGAAAACCGGCCTTGATCATATCGGCGGTGAGGAGGATGAGACGCTGCTCGTCGGGCAGGGCATCCGGTCCGATAAGCCTCACGATGTCCGCCAGCCGCCGCTCTTTTTTCAGAATCTCCATGGTCTTTGAACGGAGACTGTCCCAGGCGGAGTCGATGGCGTCCCAGTAGGCGATAAGGTCCTCGGTGTACTCGCTGTAGGAATCGTTCCACGAGATCGCCGGATAGTGGCGCGCATTCGCGAGGTCCCTGTCCAGTGCCCAGAAGCACCGAATAAAGCGCTTCGTGTGCTGCGTTACAGGCTCTGAAAAATCGCCCCCGGGCGGCGAGACTGCACCGATGATGGTGACGGAGCCCTTTTTGCCTTCGAGGGTCGTGACCATGCCTCCCCGCTCGTAGAACTCCGCGAGGCGGGTCGGCAAGTAGGCGGGGAAACCCTCTTCCGCGGGCATCTCCTCGAGCCGGCCGGAGAGTTCCCGGAGGGCCTCGGCCCAGCGCGAGGTGGAGTCGGCCATGACCGCCACGTGGTAGCCCATGTCGCGGTAATATTCGGCGATCGTAATGCCCGTGTATATCGAGACCTCGCGCGCGGCGACCGGCATATTCGATGTATTTGCGATGAGGATCGTGCGCTCCATGAGCGAACGGCCTGTACGGGGGTCGATCAGGGTCGGAAACTCGGTGAGCACCTCGGTCATCTCGTTGCCGCGCTCGCCGCAGCCGATGTAGACGATGATGTCGGCGTCGCACCACTTGGCGATGGCGTGCTGGGTCATCGTCTTGCCCGTGCCGAACCCGCCGGGCACGGCTGCGCTGCCTCCCTTTGCAATGGGAAAGAGCACATCGATGACCCGCAGACCCGTCACAAGCGGCTCGCGCGTCACCTGTTTTTCCTTGAATTTGCGCGGCGTTCGGACCGGCCAATAGGACACGGCGGTGTAGTTTCTGCCGTCGCTAGCACCGACGAGCGTGGCAGAGAGGGTATAGTCGCCTTCCGGCGCGACATAGGCTGCCGTACTTGCCGGCACCGAGGCGTCGAAGATCAGACGGTGCTGGATCGAATCTGTCTCTTGAATAGTGCCGAAGACGGTACCGGGAGCGATTGGATCCCCCTTGTTGATCGAAGGTACAAAGTGCCACTTTTTTCGGCTGTCGAGGGGCTCGCCGGCAAGCCCCGGCTTCAGAAACGCCCCCGAAAGGCCCTTCAGTACAGGCAGTGGCCTCTGGATACCATCGTAGATCGAGCCGATCAGCCCGGGCCCCAGTGCAACCGACAGCGGCCTATGCAGGCACTCCACCGGCTCGCCCACGCGCATCAACGTGTTGTCCTCGTAGATTTGAATGGTGGCCAGGTCCCCTTTGAGTTTTATGATTTCGCCGATGAGGCCTGCCGCGCCGACCTTGACGACATCGTAGAGGCCAGCACCCGCAAGGCCCTTGGCATAGACCACAGGGCCTGAAATTCTGATGATCGATCCTGTGCTCATTGGGTACTCCCAAACAATGCGGCTCCAAGCTCTCCTCGCTTCTCATCGAGCAGCCATGCCACGAGCTCGTCTTGAGTGATCGAAATATGGTAGCTGTCATCCGAAGGCTTCACCGAGAGGCCGCGAGATTTCATCGAGGTGGACACTTCGACCGAAACCGAGGGGCTATCGGTGAACAGCGCCCTGAGATCTTGCTCGGTTGAGGCGTCGAGCCCACACACCATCACGTTCGCCACGGAACTCCGAACCAGTTCGGCCGCCCGTCTAAGACGTCGCACACACCACGCCCCGAAAAGGCGGGGATCCACTGCGGCGAGCGCATCCTGCAAGGCTTTGCGCAGCGCTGCATCTCGATACTCGATATCGAGCCTCTGTTGTTCGAGCGGAAGATGCGCACGCATCGCTCGTGCAGCTGCCTCTCGCTTAGTCTGATATTCGCGCTCGAGGGCTTCCAAGGCTTGCTGTATCTTCTGATCGGCCTGCGCCTCCACTACCCTGGCATCTTCCTCGGCCTTGCGAAGGATCCGATCGGCACGCTTTCGCGCATCGTCCAGAATCTCCTGTGCCAGTGCCTCTATGCCTCTGATCTCTTCCATGCTCTTTCCTTCTTATGCAGCGTTCCCTATTGAATTTTGATGCCGATTGCCTGACGCACCGCGTCGATGAGGCGCGTGTACTGCTTCGATGTGCCCGACAGCGGCGGAACTTCGACGATAAGCGGGAAGGCGCCGTTCAACTGCCATTTGGCTAGTTCGTCCCCGATCATATCCGAGACGTCTTCGCTCAGGATGAGCATCTTACAGTCGGAGAGGTCTATGCTTCTGCCGTCGACCATACAGGTTTTATCCCGCACGATGCCCTGAAACGTGGCGATGGCATCCTCTCGGCCTGTCACGGATTTACCCTTTATGCCGATCATTCCGAATCCAATGAGAATTTCTTCTTCAGCCAATGCAAAAATCTCTGCCACAACAACCCCTCGGGCAAAAGGCGGGGCTTACCCGCCGCCACCCTTTTCTCACAGAAACAGGATGAGCACGGCGACCAAAAAACCCCACAGGCAAATACCTTCCGCAAGGCCTACATAGGGAAGTGCCTTGCCCGACAGCTCGGGCTTTTCCGCCATTGCACCGACGGCTGCTGCACCGATTTTTGCGACGGCGAAGCTTCCGCCGATCGCTGCCGTGCCGACGGCGATCGCTGCAGCCAAATACTTTATCGTCTGCCCCGTCGCAGCGACCGCCGTGGCGGCGTCTGTGCTCTGAGCGAACGCCGCCGCCGAAGATGCGAATGCCAGAATACCGACCAGCAATTTCCTTTTCATTTCATATCTCCTTTATGTACAATGACCTAACCAATATTCACCACATCATCTCATTCACTCTACAAAGCGAACCGGCTTGAACTCCTTCCCCGTCCGGGTAAAGAACTTCGAGAAAAACTCATAGTATTGAAGCCGTATGACCTGAATGGTCACAATGAGCCCCTCGAGCCCTATGATGACCGCGTTGCCGATCAGATACACAATAATTTCGAATGCCACCCCCGCGGCCGAGCTTCCCTGCACCAAGTCTCCTATGGTGAAGATCACAAACGACAAAACCCCATGCGCGACGGCAAAAGCTCCGACACGCAGGAAACTGAGGCTATTGGAGACAAAGGAGATAATACTCTCCAACAGCTCGACGGCTCCACCGATGAGAGCACTCGAGAGAGAGAGCTGTTCCCCCTGCTCCTTCCCCTGCGCGCGGTCCACCACCGCTTTCAAAGGTTCGGCGAAAAATAGGGCCAACAGCGGAAGTCCCAACCCCACTACATCGATCGGGCCGAGCCTGCCCCCAAGGATCAGCCTCAGCACCATTCCTATGGCCCACCAAAAGAAAAGCGAACCAGCCAGCCCCGTCTTCGAGAAAAAGGCTTCGCCGTACTCCTTCCGCCGAATAAGGTTGATCACGTTGACGATGAGCCCTGCACTGTTGATGATCACCCCGACAGCTAGGGTAAAGCCGAAAAAGTAGAACATCGACAAGATGTTGTCCTGAGGCATGATTTGGATAAAACGATCTTTCGGCGTTCCCAAGAAGAATCCCGTCAGCACGCGCTCCAGAGGGATAAGCAGCGTATCGTTCGCGAAGAAGGAACCGTTGAGGAGCCCCATCACCATGGACCCGAGGCCCGCCGATATGAAGGCGACCGCATACTTCGCATAGCCAGCGAGGATACCCCTCTTCGCCTT
>DIXD01000027.1 GCA_002435985.1 Spirochaetaceae bacterium UBA6089 | reverse complement strand
TGCTCCCGGGCCAGATGGGCAACCTCATCGAAATCGATGGTCTCCGTATCCGGATTTACACCATAACTCACCACTTTATAGAACTTTCCCGAAAACGAAACAGGGGCGCCGTGTGTCAGGTGTCCGCCGTGGGCCAGGCTCATACCCATAATCGTGTCACCCGGATTCAGCGCGGCAAAGAGTACACCCATGTTCGCCTGGCTCCCGGAGTGCGGCTGCACATTCACGTGGTCAGCCCCGAAGAGCTTTTTCGCTCTGTCGCGCGCCAGATTTTCGGCGATGTCGACAAATTCGCACCCACCGTAGTAGCGCTTGCCGGGATAGCCTTCGGCATATTTGTTCGTAAGCACCGAGCCGACGGCTTCCAACACTGCGTTTGAGGTATAATTCTCACTTGCAATGAGTTCGAGCTTGTCCCTCTGTCGCCTTTGTTCCGCTTCTATCGCCGCATAGAGCTCAGGATCTATGGAATGAATGTATGACATTACTCCTCCCTTTTTTCATTATACTATGGAGCGCTTTCACTATCTACTAAAAGACAGAAGCGGGTTTTGCTCCCGTGATATTGGGTTGGATTTCCGCCGCAACCTGTGAGGCCACTGGCCGTGGCACGGCCAGAGAACTTGCGAGCATGAGAGGATTAGAAAGGCCAAATGTAGTCCTGACCCTCACCGCGGCGGAATCGACATCATGCGGCATTTTGAATGTAATGTACGTGGGACTCCACGATTGTATCGCGTGTATAGGCAGGGCGATTCCGTCAAAAAGAAGCTCGCCTGGCGCTTTGCCCAAATTGCGCCCTACGATGGCGACGGTATCCTCAGGCAGGGGCGTCACGGGATCGATGATAGAGATCATGGGGTGCAGCGTCAAATAGAGGAACAGGCTGCCTCCTGAAAAGAACAAAAAGAGTAGCGCTCCTCTTCTGATGACCGAACGCCGTTTCATGCGTCACTTCTGATTGACAAGTATTTCTATCGCCACGGGTGCGCCCTGTTTGGAATCTCCTCCCAAAGGATAGTAGTAGAACAGTGTCCCGAGTGGAATCCGAATCGTGTGCATGGAAGTGTTCATCTGAATCGAACTGTCGGGGTTTCTGGCAAAAACCTGATTCTGCACGAGCATGGTGAGATTCTGCTTCACCAGCTCTATCGGCATGAACACGATCACCGCAACGATCTGCTCGCCCTGGATTTTTATCCCCAAGGGAGAAGCCAGTCTCACATCCCGAAGAATCGGGGCTTCCCATGCAGGGCCGCTGTCTTTGTCGGAAGAATGTTGATCCGATTTCGAGTTTTGGGCACTGAGCGATGTCGATTGTATCGCCGCCACCATCGCAGGGGTGAGCAAAAATGCCGCCCGAAGCTGAAATTGAAATACCGGCACATTCAGAGGAGTCCCCGTCGCAGGAGGAGAGTCTTCTTTCCAAGGCGAAGGATATCCTACCTGCGGCTGCACTTGAATAGGGGTCGGCTTTGCCTCCTGCGTATCGGGGGTCTGCGCCCATAGACCACCTGCACTCAAGTACAAAAACACTACCAGGAGAAAAATCCGAAATCTCATCGCACTTCTCCCTGGACCGGAATTTCCATAATCGTAGGCTTTTGATCAACTGCGTTGTAGATCACATAGACGGGGGTTGTGTTCGTCAGGGACCGAGATAAGTCCCCCGGCGCCCTAATAGTGATGAACTGAGATTGATCTGCCTGCGAAAGTGTCGAAATCAGGCTCTCGATGTTGGCGCTCGTGGCTGCAGGGAGCTTTGTACTCAACACCATGGTCTGCCCGCTGTTGCTGCGCACACCAAAACGTCCAAAGGCCAAACCTGCAAAAAACACGAAGAGCAGCAGTGAGGCGATCAGTACGGGCATCGGCACCGAGATTCTTTTCGAACTGAACATGGCGAGGTGTGGATATCTTTCGAGGAATTTTTCGAGGCTTGCGTTCCTATAGGAGGTGCGCGAGAGATTCACCAGCCTGTCGTCGAGCAAGGCATGAACGCGCTGCGCAACATCCTGGAGCTGCGCCTCATCGACTACATCGGCCGCGTGCAGTGCAGCCTTTAGGGCACGATACTGTGCGACGCGGTCCCTGCACTGTGCGCACTGCTCCAGATGCATCTCGATTCGCTCCTTCCATGGTGACGGCACTTCGTCATCGACATATGCAGTCAACAGGGTCTTATCGGGACACATGGGAACCTCCCTCATCCAACAGCGAAACCAGCGCTTCTCGCGCTCGGAATGCCCTCACCTTGACATTCCCTTCCGTAATACCGAGCACTTTCGCAATTTCCTTGTAACTCATACCCTCGTATTCTTTTAAAACCAGAACGACGCGCAGTTTCTCCGGCAGTCTCATGAGCGCGTCTCGAACTTCCTGGGCGGATTCCTTCATGAGCAGCTCATGTTCCGCCGACTGGTCTGTGCCCGCATTCTGGTTGTTCTCCTCGCCCTGGAGCACGGTGCTGGTCGAAATCTTTGCCTGCGTAGTCTCTGCATTCCACCAATGTTCGTAGGCTTTGAATTCTCTCACCCTTCGCTTGGACAGGTTGATCGCCCCGTTTTTCACAACGCGGATGAGCCAAAAACGCGCGTCTTCGTCCGAAGGAAAATGCATGCGCTTGTCAATCAGCTTGCCGAATGCATCCTGCACGACATCTTCGGCTGACTCCCAGTCGTTGGTGATACGCACCGCAATGCGCAAGAGCAAGTCGACGTTCTGCGAAAAAATACGCGCAAACTCAGGGCTCTGCCCGTCATCCTTATTGTTGAACAATCTATCGATCCTTTTGTTACAGTATGCTCCGCAGCATCACCATGCTCCGCAGCATCACCCCACCAGTTTCCATGCAGTGCCGTCAGGCCTATCCTCGAGCTGAATACCCTTGGCTTTAAGTTCGTTTCGAATTGCATCGGCGGTGGCGAAATCGCGGGCCTTCTTCGCAACGGCGCGCTTCTGTATCTGTTCCTCAATCCAACGAACCATCGCTGCATCGAGGGATGCCTCCCTTCTCTGGACATCGGACAATCCGAGGCCAAGTATCTCATCCATGTCGAGGATGAGCGCCAAAGCCTCGGCCGGAGCCAGCACGGTATCCTTCAGCATGGTCCAAGTCTGCGCAAGTGCACGCGGCATCGCGAGGTCATCGGCGAGGGCATCATCGAAAGCCCTGCGGTACTGCATCGCCCGTTCACTGAGCCGATTGAGCGATGCTGGAGCTCCTGCGCTCTCCCTAAGCGCAATCGTCCTGTCCACGAGCGAAAGCCGAGCAGCCCTTGCCTGGTCGAGTCCCTCCCACGAGAAGGAGAGCTGGCTGCGATAGTGGCCGCCGAGACAGAAATAGCGGTAGTCGAGAGGATCGTAACCTCTATCGATGAGGGTCTGGAGTGTCAAAAAACTCCCCGAAGACTTCGACATCTTGCCTTTATCGAGCACGAGGAACTCTGCGTGCATCCAGTAGTTGACCCACTTATGTCCTGTCGCGGCCTCGGATTGGGCAATTTCGTTCGTGTGGTGGACACTGATATGGTCAACGCCGCCAGCATGGATGTCGAACTGTTCTCCCAGATATTTCATGCTCATCGCCGAGCACTCGATGTGCCATCCGGGGTAGCCCCTGCCCCAAGGGCTATCCCACAAAAGCGCCTGATGTTCGAACTTCGACTTCGTGAACCAGAGCACAAAATCGAAGGGGTTGTGCTTGTGAGGGTCCACGTCGACGCGCGCTCCGGCCTTGAGTTGGTCGAGCTGCAGCCCCGCGAGTTCGCCGTAATGGTCGAATTTCGATACGTCGAAGTAAAGGTTGCCCCCCGCAACATAGGTATAGCCGTTTGCCTCAATTCGCCGTATGAGGTCGATCATGTCTTGGATGTGCTCCGTCGCCTTACAGACGATGGTCGGTCTTCCAATATTGAGGCGTGCCGTGTCGTGAAAGAACGCATCCGTATAGAACTGGGCGATCTCGAGCACCGATTTTCCGCGCTCGCGGGCAGACCTGAGCATCTTGTCCTCGCCGGTGTCGTCGTCGCCGGAAAGATGTCCAACATCCGTGATGTTCATCACATGCGTCACCTCATAGCCGAAACGCCTGAGTGTCCTTACGAGGATATCCTCGAAAATATAGGTTCTGAGGTTACCTATGTGGGCAAAGTTATAGACGGTGGGACCACAGCCGTAGAACCCGACCTTATGATCGTAAAGAGGCTCGAAACGCTGGATACTCCTGCCCATCGTGTTGAATAAATATAAATCGTGCATATCGTCCCTCACCGTCGACCACACCTTCTTGCCTTTCGCGCATTAAATGAAGATACTGCAACTATATGGGAAACCTATGGCAAATTGCTCAAAAAATCAATACTGAGCAATGTTCCGTTGCACTCGACGAGCCCATGCGGGCACACACCACGTTGAAGATAGGAGGACCAGCCGATCTCTTCGTAAGACCCCGCTCCATTCGAGCGCTCGCCGAAGCGCTCGACAGGCTGAAGAGTGCAGCCATCCCTGTCTTCCTCCTCGGCGAGGGGGCCAACATTCTCGTAGGAGA
>DIXD01000107.1:4209-5436 GCA_002435985.1 Spirochaetaceae bacterium UBA6089 | reverse complement strand
AGTATCGAATGAGCCTTACTTTCATTCATTATACATATGTGGGCTCACCGTTGCAAACTCCCAGTGCCCGGGTGCGCGCCACAGGCTCGAAAGCATGAGCTCGCGCACGAAGATGAGTTCCTTGGGCAGGCGATCGTAAAGCTTCATAAACAGTTCTTCATGAGAAAGTATCTCGTTTGCCCATAGATCTCGGTCCACGGACATAAGCTCCTTGAAGCGTTCCTTCGAGAAATCCAGACCGTTCCAGCAGATATCTTCATAGCGGGGCATCCAGCCGATCGGGCTTTCGATAGCCTTGCCATGGTTGTTTGCGCGCTCGACGATCCACTTGAGGACTCGGATGTTTTCGCCGAAGCCTGGCCATAGGAAATTGCCGTCCTTGTCCTTGCGGAACCAGTTGACGCCGAAAATACGTGGAGGATTGCCGTTTGAGCGGCCGACGTTCAGCCAGTAGTTGAAATATGAAGCTATGTTGTAGCCGCAGAAGGGAAGCATGGCGAAGGGATCGCGCCGCACATGCCCCACTGTGCTCGTCGAGGCTGCTGTGGTCTCGGAACCGAGGGTCGCGGCGAGATACACGCCGTATATCCAGTTGAATGACTGATAGACAAGCGGATATACCGTGCTTCTGCGTCCGCCGAAGATGAACGCCTTGATCTGCACTCCTTCGGGGTTTTCCACCTCGGGGTCGATAGATGGACATTGCTTGATGGGTGCGGTAAATCGGGCGTTGGGATGTGCGGCAGGATTGCCGGAAGCTGGATCCCAGAGTTTCCCCTGCCAGTCGATAAGACCTTCCGGTGGGGTCTTGCTCATGCCTTCCCACCATATATTGCCATCCGGGGTGAGTGCGCAGTTCGTAAAGATCGTGTTTGCCCGGATCGTAGCCATCGCGTTGGGGTTGGAGTTTTCGGATGTGCCGGGCGCGACTCCAAAAAAGCCGGTCTCTGGGTTTATGGCACGCATCTGGCCATCTTTACCGATGTGAATCCACGCGATGTCGTCGCCGACAGTGGTGACTTTCCAGCCCTCGAAGGCCTTGGGCGGTATGAGCATCGCGAAATTCGTCTTGCCGCACGCGCTCGGAAATGCAGCGGCGACATATGTCTTTTCATGCTCGGGAGACTCGACGCCCAGGATGAGCATATGCTCCGCGAGCCATCCCTGATCGCGCGCGATGACCGATGCAATGCGCAGCGCGAAGCATTTTTTTCCGAGAAGGGCGTT
>DIXD01000107.1:0-4128 GCA_002435985.1 Spirochaetaceae bacterium UBA6089 | reverse complement strand
AAGGGGATGACGTACATGGTGCGGCCGCGCATGCATCCTTCGAAGAGCGTCTCGAGGATATCCCGCATCTGCTGCGGATCCATCCAGTTGTTGGTGGGGCCGGCATCTGCTTTACGCCGGCTGCAGATGAAGGTGCGGTCTTCGACGCGGGCCACGTCGCTGGGATCGGACCGCGAGAGGAAGGAGTTGGGGCGTTTTTCAGGATTGAGGGGGATGAAGGTGCCCGAGGCGATTAGCGAACGGCATATGGTCTCGCGTTCTTGTTCTGAACCATCGCACCAGTAGACAAAATCCGGCTTGCAGTGGGCTTGCATGGTGGAGACCCAGGTCAAAAGACGCTCGTTTTTCACATATGAGGGTGTTTGCATTATCGCGCTCATGAATTTTCTCCGAGGGTTCGTGATGAGTTTTTTCATTATAAGGCTGTTTTTCGATTTTGTGCACCTGAAATTGATGTAGTGCTCCAAAATCGGCGGCTTTTCTTAGAGGCTTTTCTTAAAAGAAGGCTGCGTTTATGCTGAATATATGAATGATTTCGGAATTCAGGCTCAGTCGTGGTCTCTTTCACCGTGGCTCATGGCAATTCTCGTGATATTGTCGGCCGCAATCCTTGTTGCAGGAGTTTTGGCCTACCGGCTGGGGAAAAACCGAGGGCACCTCGAGGCGGAGCTCACCGAGCGCGACCGAATGGAGCTGGCTCGGAAGGACGCGGTCGAGAGGTCGCGGTCCGTGCTTTCGGGGCAAATATCGGAACAGATAGCGCCGTGGCTGCCCGATTTTCCCGTGAATCCTTCCGATGCACGGTTTATCGGCAAACCCGTGGATTTTGTGGCGTTTTGCGGCGCGGACGAAGGCATGGTGCACGAAATCGTGTTTATAGAAGTGAAGACAGGGCACTCTTCTCTAAGTCCGGTGGAGCGGAGCGTCCGCGAGGCTATCGTGCAGGGACGAGTGCGCTGGGTCGAATATCGGATCGAAGAAGAGCCCTAAGGCTCCATCCGGCGCAGTTTCTTTGGCCCGACACGGAAAAGCACCAGTCCGAGGACAACACAGGCGGCGACAAATACCGTGCCATACACAATTGCAAAAGTATAGTTCGCCGAGGGCAAAGTGACCGCTAGTATTCCAAGCCCCACAAGGAACCCCATCGAACCGAGAATCGTGATCAACGTATTCGGGTTGTTTTTGAGTGCAGACATTGGGTTTTCCCACGAAAGACGTGGCCAAAACGTATCGATCGCAAGTCCTGCCATGTTAAACGCCAGCGCGCCAGATATTGCGAGCAATAACGCCACGACTGTGTTCAAGGCGTCGGCTCCGATCAGTGCGGCTCCTCCGACTGTACCGAGTGCGATGCCCAGTGGTGCGAATACAAGCGCGTGCACAAGCTTCGCCGCAATGATGTCCCGAGGTTTTAAGGGCAGCGATTTCAGAAACTGCAGCGACTTCGCGTCGCGCGAGAAGGCGGTGCAGGCGATGCTCGTCGCGGTTGCGAGGAATATTCCCAGCCCCGCCGGAATGAGGTACTCGGCCGGGCCCTCAAGAGAAGGACGGAGCTGAACGAGCGCGTTTCGTATTTCATCACCCTGCGCGATGAAAGTGAGGGCGAAAATGACGGGAAGCAGGAGGATCACGAAAGGACCGTTCAGAAGATATACAGGCTCTCGGTTCATGAGGCGCAACTCGCGCTGAACAAGAGAGAGGAATACCGGCCGCGCCTTGAACAGGGAACAGGCCTGGGACCGGCTGAGCCTGCCTTTTACCGCATGCGTCTCGCCAAAGCCGGCGAGGATCCTGACATACTCTCTGCTGAAAAGAAAAGCCACCGCGGTTGTAAACGCTGTGCCGAGGGCTATATTCGCAAGAGTCGCTGCAATTGCCCCAAACGTGCTGCTCCGCGCGATTGCCTGCATCGTAAGCCATGCGGGCGGCCACCAGTCCGCGATGTCGGCAAAGTTCAGTTGGCCTTGGGAGAGCATTTTCTGAAGCAGTACGGGATCATTGATACGGGCCATCATCGTCTGCAAATAAAAGTTGAATCCGAGCGCGAGCGCAAGTCCGATAAATCCGCCTATATAGAGAATCGTGTTCTTCCTGCGGAGCCACCGCGATGTGCACAGGAGAGGCACGAGCACTGCATAGGAAACAGCGAGTGGCACCAGGGGCATCGCGAGAGCATTGAAAAGCATATGTAGATAGAAGTCAAAGCCGGGGTGAGCCTTGATGCCGTAGACTGCCGCGGCTATGCCCATCACAAGTAGAACGATGGGCGCTTCGATGGCGTAGATCGTCGCCATTCGCCCGAGGAGCAGCGAGGAGGGTTTGATCGGCATGGTGAGAAACAGACCTTCATACTGCGCGCTCGAGAAAAAAGAGAGAGAAGTAATGAAAGTAAAAAGAAATACCAGTACCGACGACATTACCGTGGCATACAGGAGCATGAACGACTGCATGCCGAGAGGCGCGAGCGCATTGTACAAGCCTATGTCCATCATCGCGAACAAGAAGCCGAAATCGGCAACGAGAAAGATCGCGAGCACAATCCAGCCGAATGTTCTCAGGAGCACCCTTGGCGAGGCCAGGTCTTTTTTCTCAGGCAGATGGATGGCAAATACCGATTTGATATTCAGGGTTAAAAGCGCCATGAATGGCGATGAGAAGCGCTGACTCATAATTTTAATACCTCGCTGTCCTCGACGAGAGCGAGGAATAAGGCCTCAAGGCTCTCATCGCCCGTTTCTTCTCCAGGTTTGGCTCCTCGGGATTCGCGGAGGTCCTTCAGGGCCTCGAGATTGCCCGTAAAAATCAGTTTTCCCTTGTTGATTATCGCCAGCTCGTCGCAGATCCGCTCGGCCACTTCCATGACATGCGTCGAAAAGAAGACAGTGCCTCCCGCAGCCGCGTGTTCATGCATGAGTTCCTTAAGTGCGAAGGCTGCATGGGGATCGAGCCCGACAATCGGTTCGTCGAGAATCCAGTTGTGGGGGCTGTGTACAAGGCTCGCGATGAGGTTGAGTTTCATGCGCATGCCCCGGCTCATGCTGCTGATGGGGGATTTGAGGACATCGCTGAGCTCGAAACGGGCTGCGAGCCTTTCGATGGCTGCGGCCCTGTCCGCGGAGGGAACCCTGTAGACATCCGCGACGAAGTTTAGGTATTCGTATGCCCTGAGTTTGCTGAACAGGTCGGGAGTGTCGGGGACGAGACCAAAGCGCTGTTTGGCCTCGATCGGATTTTTGTCCAGATCGATGCCATCGATGAGCACGTTGCCGGAGTCTGCGGCGATTGCACCGGTCATGATGCGTATTGTGGTCGTTTTCCCTGCTCCGTTCGGGCCCAGAAAACCATAAATGACGCCATCGGGTATTTGAAGCGTAAGAGAGTCGACGGCCTTCGTACCGCTTTTCGCGTAGGTTTTGGAGATGTTGTGCAGTTCGATCATGAATGTACCTGCCTTTAGGGGAGATGAATCGCAGAAGCGCCGTTTCGACGCCGTGCGGTTTAATCGTTCCATCTTTATTGAACCGCAAATGGCCGCTATACTGCAAGTAACCGCCGAGGCACATGATGTGTGTGTTGAAGAAAGGAGCGTGTCCCATGACGACCCGAGATGTCCTAAAACTGATTCATGCCGAAATACTCCAGGGAAACTTCGATGATAAAGAGATCGCAGGCGTTTATGCTTCCGACCTCCTCTCCGATGTGCTTGCGAATGGCAGGGAGTCTACGGTGCTCATCACCATTCAGGCGCACAAGAATACCGTTGCGGTGGCGACGGTCGTAGACATATCGCTCATTATCCTCTGCAACAATCGGCCGATCATCGATGACATGATCGAGGCAGCCGCACAGGCGCGGGTCGGCGTACTGAGGACTCCGCTCAGCCAGTTCGAGGTGTCGGGTCGGATCTGGCAGGCTTTGCATGCTATGGCTGCCGTAAGGACGTAGTCAGCAGGGCTATGATCCTGACGTTCGATTTCCACAACCATTCCTGCCTCAGCCCTTGCGCCAGCCTCGAGAATGCGCCTTCGGCCATGGCCGCGCGCGTCGGGCTCATCCCTCTATTTGGTCTCGAAATAAATCCATTCGAAGAGGCGCACCTGCTGGCCATCTTTCCTGACCCCCTTT
>DIXD01000002.1 GCA_002435985.1 Spirochaetaceae bacterium UBA6089 | reverse complement strand
GAATATGCTCCGCGGTTAATGTGAAGCTATACGCTGTGTTCGTCGTTCCACTCGTTATCGATGCGGGATCAAGTGTTAAAGTAGGGAGTAGGCTTGTTACTTTAAAATACACTGATTCTGAAGATCGATAATTATTTTTCGAAGCAACAAGAGTCACCACATGTAACCCAAGTGAAACATCGGAGCCCAATGTTACAGTGGCATTTGTGGAACTTAGTATAGCTACTCCATCCAGATACCACGCATAGCTATCAGGAGTTGGTGACACAGTAGCGGTGATCGTCATCTCCTCACCCTCAGCGATCTCTGCCTTCTGTCCACTAAAGCCAATCGTTGGCATCCAGGGGTCGGTCATGTTGAACTCCGCTGAACCCGTGGCGCCCACAAGGAAATACACGCTTCCTGAAGATCGATAGTTGTCCTTTGTCACAATGAGCGTCACAACATGTGATCCTAAGGAAGCATCGGAACCGAGTGTAACCGATGCGCTTGTTGCGCTTTGTATGGCAGTCCCATCCAGATACCACGCATAGCTATCAGGAGAGGGTGACACAGTGGCGGTGATCGTCATCTCCTCACCCTCAGCGATCTCTGCCTTCTGTCCACTAAAATTTATTGTTGGTATCCAAGGGTTTGTAGTAGATAGTGTTATCGCCCCCGTGGTCTTGATTAAATTTCCAAAATCACACGATACAAGTGATAACAATAACAAAATGCCACAAAATAGTTTTAATTTACACCTCTTCAACTTTTTCCTCCTTCGAGCTTCACAAGATTGAAAGCTCTCTTCACTTCTTAATTGTAGTAGATATGCAATTTGATTTCCAAGATTTTTTAAGGTTTTATATATAAATCCATAATTCCGCAGCAGTTTTGAGATACTTCGTGTCGGTTTAGCCAGTGATCCGTAAAAATTGAGCCGCAAATTACGGGTAAACTGAGTCGATTGAAGCAGCTTTTCGCTACTCCAACCGAACATCTCATAGACAAGTTCAGAGTTCATCGGGGTATTTGGTGTGCCGCAGGTCCTCATCACTTTGTATTACCAGGCTAAATCCATTCGAAATCAGCCTGCTGGTAATTGTATTCCCGATTGTATAGCCGGAGAATTTCTCACACTAGTCGTCGGGGTCGACCTGTGAACAGACGATCGTGGTAGCCTTACCACCGAACGCCTTGGCGAAAAGGACTTCCCCGAACCGGCGGCCCCAAGAATACGAAGCTTCTTCTTGTTCGGATGTTGTTCCTGGCAACATACTCTTCTTCCACCAGGCGGTAGATGAATTTCAACTTGCTGACTTCCTGAAACAGGGGATCGCTCAATTGGTCATCCAAAACCTGTGCCATGACATGCATGTTGAGCTCCAGCAGCATGCCCTGCAACCGTATCTTCATCTTGGGCGAGCGAACTGACTGGTTTTGTCTTCTTCTTCAACCGGTGCTGTCTCAGCTGGTCGCAACACCATGGACTCAAGCAGGTTCTTAATATACTTGTAACTGGAACGCCCATCTTCCGCCGCGATCGAACAGGCCTGCTCCAGCATGGCGGGAGAATGTTTCTTGGCAAGGTTGAGGATGCCGACACATCTCCTGAATGCTTGGACCTCGAACTCATAGGACTTCAGGATGGCATCGATGACGTGGAATGTGTTGTCACCGATGGATTGGGCGCGGTAACGAAATGACGAGCCGCTCCATGATGCATACTCACGATAACTTTCCGGAAGATGCTCCGGATTGGTTATCCGTTGCCCCTTGTGGATTCCCCTCTTATGGCAAGCAACCATCCCTTCCTTGGAGAAAATACGTACCGAGGTAGGGGTTGCCCTGACCAAGAGCTTTGTGCCTACCAACGTATAGGGTACACTATAGAGGCAGCAGTCGTACCTGACGTGGAAGTCCGGTGCGACGGTCGCCTCTTTCCTTTCCGCAAATTCAAACCTGATGGGAGGAAGAGGCGACAGATGATGTTTCTCCAATTCCAGAAACATGCTCTCCCTCGAGCCTGGTTTCTTCTGGAACGGATGACGGCTGAAGAAGTCCATGCGTTCCCAAACGGCCGCATTCAGATCATCAAGTGTGAAGAACGTACAGTGGCGTAACTCGGCAATGAGTTCGTACCAATCTGGTTTTACCGTATAGTGATGTTCTTCGACTTCAGGCGTTTCGAATACCGCTTGCAGAATTGTGTGTACCCATAGGCTTGCTTCTCTTGTTCCTTACAGGAAAAGCGGTAGGCTCCCCAAAGGGACAGCAGGGGAACTCCCTTGGTCCTGAGTTCCTGCTCCATCCAACCATAATCAGGCTTGCAATAGGAGTGGGCATCTCCTTTGTCGGCATACAACAACTGCCAGATATCGTTGTCGGTGGTTGTCTATGCAAGGGGAAACGTCATTTCGGACGCTTCCACCCTGGACAGGAACCCCTTGATAGTGTTTCGGGAGATTTGAAGGTTCGCTGCTATCTACCCCTGGCTCAACCCGTGGTCCTTCAACCGCAGGATCTCTGTGAATTTGGTCATCTATGACCACCTCCGAATTGATACTCATGTCTTTGATGGGACATGGCATTTTTGGGTTTAGCAGATGATTTTCTCTATCTGCTTAAGGGTGGCTCAATGTGAGTGAAATGGGTGGCTCAGCTTTTCCGGTTTGATGGTTCAGTCAGGCCGAAATATCCATGTTATTTGAATTCTTGAATGATGCGCTCGGTTTTTAGTGGGATAAACCTGAGGAATTTAAGGCTATATCGAAACCTCGCCGCCTACTCGACCGCCGAAGCCTCATTAAAACGGTCCATAATTCATCCATACGCCGATGGCGAGGAAGAGCAACGAGGCCAGAATAATCCAAGCCCACAAGCCTAAAACCCAGCGAAGCCATTTGGGGTAGGTGACTGCTGTCAGACTGAGACAGATGAGGAGCACCGCGCTGGTGGGATAGGCCAGGTTCGAGAAACCGTCGCCGAAGACGTAGGCCAGCACCGCGGTCTGGCGGGTGACGCCGACGAGGTCCGCCAGTGGGATGAGGATGGGCATGAGCAAAAAGGCTTTGGCCGAGCCGCTGGAGACGAAGAATTCGATGCCGAGGGTGAGCGCGTAGATGAGCAACGCAGCGGTGACGGGGTTCGCGCCTGCAAAGGCGTTTGCCGCACCGTTCAGGATGGTGTCGAAGATGCCGCCCGAAGCGATGATGAACTTGACACTGGAGGCCATCAGGATGAGCGGGATGGCGGGGGCGATACCCGCGAGACCTTCTGCCGCTGCCTTCCACGCGTCTTTGCCTACCCCCGCGATCAGTCCCGCACCGACGCTCCCCACGAGGAAGAGCAAGCCGACGATGGGCAGGGCATAGTCACTGATGCTAGGGATGAACGGTCCCGCGAAGAGCGTTGCAAAGATCAACACGACGCAGACGACGAGGAAAATGAGGGCTGGTGTTGTGCCTTTGTGTTCGTGCGCGATGGAGTCTGCGCTGAAATGGCTGTATTTTTGGCGTGTGGCCTGTTCCTCCGTGAACACGGGCGAGGCCTGCGGATTCTTTTCCACCTTGCGGGCATAACGGACAAGAAACACGGCCAAGAGGAGGTAGAAGGCAATGAAAATGACGATGCGATAGCCGGCACCCGAGAAGGCGGGGAGTTCCGCGAGCCCCTGCGCCACACCGACAGTGAAGGGATTGGTGATGGCGGCGGAAAATCCCACGTTGGTGGCGAGGATGGACATGCCGAGACCCGTCAGCGTGTCCCAGCCGAGGGAGTAGGCCAAGGCGATCATCAACGGGACGAGGGGTACGACCTCCTCGAAGATGCCGAAGAACGATCCCAGCGCCATGAAGAATAAGGTGATGACCAACAAAAGCACATATTTCTGTCCGCCGAACCTGCGGACTATGCGCGCCAACGCGGCCTTAAGAATGCCGCTCTTGTCCAAGATCGCGAAGGCCACACCGACCATGAGGATGAAGGCGATGATGACGATGATTGTCAGGTTGTCGGGACCTGCCAGCACTTCGAGCGGTGCGGTGAACCAGCGCCAGATCGGATAGTCTGGGCGCTCGGTGAACGCGAACGAATTGGGAACGATGGTCTCGCGTCCGTCCATTTCTATGCGTTGAAATTGTCCCGCGGGGATGACGAGGGTGAGAACGCCCGATACGATCATCAGCACCAGCAGGATGACCGCAGATTGGATAAATGCTTTCTGGCTGATCTGCGCGCCTGATTTTTGTTTCATTGCCTTACTCCTATGCCTTACTCCTATGCATTTACTTCTATAAAAACATCAAGATTATACACCGACTGCGATATATTTTGGTGCCCGACTAGTGCCGGGCTTCTGCACTGGGTGAACCCTGCATCGTCTCTATACTCGTCTCGGCGCTGGAGGCGAGAAAGGACAAGACCTTTGAAAAGTTTCTCCCCTCATCTAAAATAGGATACATGAGGTTAGAATATGGTAATAGAATTTTTCCACGATGTACTCTGTGCTTGGAGCTTCGCTCTTTCGCCTCGTGTCAGGCGTCTTGTCAATGAATTTCCTGAAATCGAGGTGGAGCATCGTTCTTTTGCTTTGGCGCCGAGGCCTTTGGATATTGCTTCTATGTTTGGCTCTAAGGAACAAGGAAAGCAGGAGATACTCAACCACTGGAGAGCAGCCAACCAAAATGACGATGAGCATCGTATCAATGCGGATGTAATGGAGAGCCGTACCTTTGACTATCCCTATTCGATGCCCGGCCTTATGGCATGTAAGACCGCAGAGATGCAGGGTGGTTCCGATAAGCACTGGGACTATTTCGACAGGATTCAAAAGACCCACCTCACCGAATGTAGGAATATTGTAGACCCTGGGGTGCTTATAGAGTGTGCAAGGGATATTGGGCTGGATGTGGATAGGTTTCGAGAAGACTACCAAAGCGAAAGGGCAAACAATGCCGTTTCCGTGGACATAAAAAGAGCAAGGGAGCTTGGTATAGACTCTGTGCCAACCCTGGTTTGCAAGGGGCAAATCTTTTCCGGAGCACAGAAATACGAGAGGCTAAGGAAATGGTATCTTGAAGTGAATTCTTAGAAGGCATTACAATCGCCGCCCAAGAGGCCGGGAATTGTAATGTGCTTCTGATAGCAGTGTAGCAGTGTCACATTGTACAACGCCGGCTAAAAAAACGGCCTCAAAATCCCGCCGATCTCGGATTCGAACTCTTTTTTCTGACGCCAGCCGAGCGATTCGAGGAGGGAGCTGTCCATGCGACAGTCGCGCGGGCGCGGGGCGCCTGTGGGCGGCGAGGGGTCGGGCTGGATGTGGCTCGCTTCGAGCCCCAGTGCTCTGGCCATGATCTGCACCATTTCGTACTTTGTGTAGGCATGATCGCCCGAAAGCAAAAAGCGGGGAAAGGGGCCAAAGGGGCCCTTCCCCCTCAGGCACGCATCGACAACGGCCATTATTGCGGACGAAACATCGTCGACATGGGCCGGATAACGGCGTGCCCAGTGCTCCACCTTCCTGGGAGTATTGGACTTGAGGGCAAGCGCCACTTCCGTGACGGACGACTCCTGGAAGGACTCCACGGGCCCATACAGAATCGGAATGCGCAGCACGGCCCCGGCAGGGCGCCCTCCGGAGGGACCAAGGATGCCGGAAAGCGCCCTTTCGGCGATATACTCCGATTCGAGTTTCATGCGGCCATATGCATTGAGAGGGTGCACCGGGGAATCGGGATAATAGGGCGGCGATGCGCCGTCGTAGACATAATCGGTGGAGATGAGCAGAAGAAAAGCCGCATGCCTGGCACATTCGCGCGCGATGGTCCGGGTCGCGTCCACATTGATCGCCTGAGCCTTTGGCAGTTGCATATCGACGATATCGGGACGGCGCTCCGCAGCCAGATGCACCACGACTTCGGGCCGATACCGCGCAAAAAAGCGCGCCACCGCGTCCTCGTCGGTAAGATCGAGCTTTTCAAGTGGCGGCTTTGCCCTCGAAAAAGCGACACCCTTCACCTCGAGGTCGGGGCGTGCCGCCAAAATTCTCATAAGCGCGCGGCCCAGCAGGCCTGACGCACCTGTGACGAGTATCTTCATGGAATGAGAATACCATGGGAGCGCACGATACAGAAAGCCATAGTCTGCCGCACTTTTCCGCGATTCTGCGGCCACTCCCTACGTTTTAGCACCTCGTCCGCTCTTGCGCAAAGCCACTTTTTTCGCTAGTGTATTTTTCTACGATCAGTCGACTTCTTTACTAGACATCGAATAATGAGGAGATAATGAGGAGATACCCATATGGAACAGAACCTTTGGTCAAGCCGCCAGAGCGAGCAGTGGCGCATAAAAGTTGGACTCGCGGAGATGCTCAAGGGTGGCGTCATTATGGATGTCACCAACGCCGCACAGGCAAAGATCGCCGAGAAAGCAGGAGCCTGCGCGGTTATGGCGCTCGAGCGTGTTCCGGCAGACATTCGTGCGCAGGGTGGCGTCGCTCGCATGTCAGACCCCAAGATTATCAAAGAAATCCAAGACACAGTCTCGATTCCCGTCATGGCCAAGTGCCGAATCGGTCATTTCGTGGAAGCGCAGATACTCGAGGCGCTCGGTGTGGACTTCATCGACGAATCCGAGGTGCTTACTCCTGCCGACGACCGTTTCCATGTCTTCAAGCATGATTTTAAGGTGCCGTTCGTCTGCGGCTGCCGCGACCTGGGCGAAGCGCTCCGTCGGATCGGCGAAGGCGCGGCGATGATTCGCACCAAGGGCGAGGCCGGCACCGGCGACATCATCGAAGCCGTGCGGCATATGCGCGCTGTCCGCGATGGCATTGCGCGTCTGGCAAGCCTCCGCGATGAGGAGCTCATGACCACGGCGAAAGAGCTGGGGGCGCCCTTCGAACTCGTCTGGGAAGTTGCAAAAACCGGCAAACTCCCCGTTCCCAACTTCTCGGCGGGCGGCGTCGCCACTCCTGCAGATGCCGCGCTGATGATGCAGCTCGGCGCCGAATCGGTCTTCGTCGGCTCGGGCATTTTCAAGTCCGGCAACCCCGAGCGCCGCGCTGCGGCCATCGTCGCCGCGGTGGTCAACTATAAAGACCCGAAGATTCTTGCAGAAATCTCTGAAGATCTCGGCGCGCCCATGGTCGGTATCGGACTCGACGAGCTCGCCGAGAGCCAAAGAATCGCAGGGAGAGGCTGGTGAGCGATCTGCGCATCGGGCTTCTGGCGTTTCAGGGAGATTACGAAGCCCACGGAAAGGCGCTCGCGCGGACAGGCATTGCCCCGATAACAATCGTCGAAGTGCGGCGCCTTTCAGACCTCGAGCATGTCGATGCGCTCATCATCCCGGGCGGGGAAAGCACGGTTATGGGCATGCTCCTGGAGCGCTTCGGCATGTTCGAAGCCCTCAAAACCCGCATCAAAGAGGACCTGCCCGTCTTTGCCACCTGTGCAGGGCTTATTTTGCTCGCAAAGAACATTGAAGGCAGCGAACAGACCAGGCTCGGCGTCCTCGATGTCACCGTTCTGCGCAACGCCTATGGCCGTCAGATCGACAGCTTCCACTCGCCCGTGCGGACCAGCATACCCCAGATAGGCATTATCGACGGCGTATTTATCCGTGCCCCGAAGATCACCGCCTTTGGCGAGGGGGTCGAGGTCATCGCAACCCACCGAGATGCACCGGTCATGGTGCGACAGGGCTCGATCGTCGCCGCAACATTCCATCCCGAACTGCTTCCCGACGCACCCTTGCACCGATGGTTCATTCAGTCTCTTTTGTCGAAAACACAGGGGTAGCGACAGGTCTTTCCGATACATGAGACGCTATCCATGCCGCCCCTATCGGTAATTCGGGGTTGAGCTTCTCGAGGGCTTTTTTCAAGATTCTAGAGGAAGAAGAAGAGGGCTGGAACAGGGCTCTGACAAGTCGATCGTAGTAATATGGACATTCGGTGAAGACTCCGCCCAGGATAGTCTCTCTCAATCCTTTCGTCAGAGCAATGATCCCTTCTCTCGAAGTGTCGACAACCCTGGCTATCTTGTCCTCCGTGGCGCTCGCGCTTTTCAGAATCGCCGCTTCGAGTTCACCGTAGGAATATGCATGGACTCTCTCAACGTTCAGAATCGAGGCGGCGCATTCCAGTGCGACGAGGAGTTTTCTCTTGTCGTAGCGCATATAATGGGGCTTTTTACCGAACGGTATCGAGGGGGATGGCGTATAGGCATTTTCACTCTCTTCGTCAGGCTTCAAGAAATAGGAATATCCTACAAGGCGGCCAAAAGTCCGCATCGTGTCGAGATAGCCAAGCAGCATGAATGCATTCAAAAATTCTCTATTCATATCGAAGGTCCAGCCCATATCGATCGAATTCTTGATGTAGATGGTGATGCAACCGTCGATCTGCGGCTTCCTTGTCCTGCCCAAGGCGGAAAGATCGGAGACGATGATCCTGCGGTACCCCCGTTTCCTGGCCATTGCGTAGGGGATGTTGTCGTATATCCCCCCGTCCATAAAGGCGGCACCGTCAATCTTCGGATTTTTGAAGCCGGGGAAGGCCGAACTCGCCATGATATAGTCCACCACCTTTCCATTCTCCATATCTTCGAGAAAAACTTCACGTGGCTTCATATTCGTCACATCGAGAGTGACCACGCCGAAATCTTTTCCGCTTTTTCTGAGCGCATCTTCGTCGAGGTTGTTTCCGATGAGACGTCTGAACGGCTCGGTATCGAGTCCCCTGTTGCTTATAATCGAAGAAAACAAATCGGGTATGCCCGGTAGAGCATGCAGCCCGATGGATAATTCTCCATCTTTTTTGAATCCGGCCGGCAGATTGATCACATGGTCGACCCTAATCTCCTGTCCCAGCCTTTCTAAGGACTTCCCCGCACCCTGCGCGAGAAATGCCGCGATGACCGCACCGATCGAGGTGCCCAGAAAGGCCCCCACGGGAATCCCCATCTCCTGAAGTGCCTGCCAGACACCTATGTGATAGATCCCCTTGGCTCCACCGCCGCCAAGGACAAGGCAATAATCTTCTGTGTTATAATACATTGTCTTCTTTCCTTAAATCTTTGTGGCTTAGTTTTCCACGAGGCTGTCTGACCAACATGCGCCACGCAGCGTAAACTGCCAACATGTATCCAATGAAATAATACTGCCACAAGAACGATGTGGGACGAAGCATGCCCAAGGCCTCGATGCTCGCAGGCAGCTGTGCAATGGCATCAGCCATGAACACGTACAGCATTATGCAAATTCCCAATATCAAGAAAAGCACGTCCACCTTTGTCGGGTGTATCATTATCTCTTTATCCTCAAGCGCTGCCAGTCTGCTTCCGCACAGTACCATGAGCCCCGCGATCATCGTTGGAGTAATGACGGGTCCCCACCACGGCAAAGGAATAAGAAAGAGCAAATCCCAATCAAGCAACGACGTAGGCCATCCAATGAACACTGCAAGCCATACATAATACCAAATGTCCCATAGAC
>DIXD01000046.1 GCA_002435985.1 Spirochaetaceae bacterium UBA6089 | reverse complement strand
CGGTATTGATAAATCCGGGAAATGGATGTACGATAAAGGCAGCCATAATTCAAGGTCACTTTCATTAATCTTATTTTCCAGAGGAATACCACAATGAATAACAAGAAAATGGTGATGATCGACGGGAATGCCGCCGCGGCCCATGTCGCCCACGCATGTTCTGATGTCATTGCGATCTATCCCATTACGCCATCTTCACCCATGGGGGAGCTCGCCGACGAATTCTCTTCGATGGGAAGAAAAAATATTTGGGGTACCTTGCCTCAAGTAGTGGAAATGCAGTCGGAAGCGGGCGCTGCTGGCGCAGTTCACGGTGCGCTCACTACCGGTGCGCTCTCCACCACCTTCACCGCCTCGCAGGGGCTTTTACTCATGATCCCGAACATGTACAAGATCGCGGGCGAAGCGACACCCACTGTATTCCACATTGCGGCCCGCTCGATTGCGGCGCATGCGCTCTCGATTTTCGGCGATCATCAGGACGTCATGGCCGCCCGACAGACCGGCTGGGCGCTCCTTGCCTCGAACAATGTTCAGGAAGTCATGGACCTCGCGCTCATCGCCCACGCCGCCACTCTCAAGGCGCGCGTTCCATTCCTCCACTTCTTCGAAGGCTTTCGCACGTCGCACGAAGTGTCCAAGGTCGAGGAGCTCTCCTACGATGTCATGCGAGCGATGATCCCCGATGACAAGGTCCGTGAGCACCGCGCGCGCGGGCTCAATCCCGAGCATCCCGAAATCCGCGGCACCAGCCAGAACCCCGACGTGTACTTCCAGGGCCGCGAAGCCACCAATACGCTCTACGAAGCGCTTCCCGGTATTATCGAGGAGACGATGAAGCAGTTTGCCGAGCTCACCGGTCGCAGCTACAGCCTCTTCGATTACGTGGGCGCGCCCGACGCCGAGCGTATCATCATCCTTATGGGCTCCGGCGCCGACACCGCTCAAGAAACAGCCGAATACCTCGCCACGCAGGGCGAGAAAGTCGGTGTCGTAAAAGTCCACCTCTTCCGCCCCTTCTCGATCGAGCACTTCCTGCAGGCCATACCAGCGACCGTCACGTCGATCGCTGTTCTCGACAGAACCAAAGAACCTGGTGCCATCGGCGAGCCGCTCTACGAAGACGTGCGCACCGCCATCGGCGAAGCCATGGGCAAGGGCACGGCGCCCTTCAAGGGCTGGCCGACAGTGGTCGGCGGCCGCTACGGTCTTGGCTCCTACGAGTTTACGCCGGCGATGGTCAAGGCGGTGTTCGACAATCTCAAGGCTCCAGAGCCGAAGAATCACTTCACCATCGGCATTACCGACGATATCAGCTTCACGAGCATCCCCTTCGACGAACATTTCCACCTGCCGGGCGACGGCATTGTGGAGTGTCTCTTCTATGGCCTCGGCTCCGACGGAACGGTCGGCGCCAACAAGAACTCGATCAAGATCATCGGCGACGAGACCGACAACTCTGCTCAGGGCTACTTCGTCTACGATTCCAAGAAAGCCGGCACGTATACCATAAGCCACCTGCGTTTCGGTCCGAAACCGATCAAAAAACCATACCTCATCGGAAAGGCCGACTTCCTTGCATGCCACAAATTCAGTTTCCTCGAGAAGATCGACATGCTCTCCAACCTCAAGGACGGTGGTGTTTTCCTCCTCAACAGCCCCTTCTCCGCGGAAGAGGTCTGGGATAATTTACCGGTGGAAGTGCAGCGGCAGATCATCGATAAAAAAATCCGATTCTATGTCATCGACGCGATGAGCATCGCCGAGAAGGCAGGTATGGGCACGCGCATCAACACCATCATGCAGACTGCCTTCTTCAAGATTTCGGGTATCCTCTCCGAGGAAGAGGCCATAGGCCTCATCAAGAAATACACCGAAAAGACCTATATGCGCAAAGGCGCCGACGTCGTCCAGAAGAACATCGACGCCATCGACATGGCCCTGACCGCCACCCACGAAGTCAAAATAGGCCAGGCAACGAGCCAAAAGCACATGCTTCTTCCCGTGCCCGAAACCGCGCCGGCCTTTGTGCGCGAAACCTTGGGAGAATTGATCGCCCTGCGCGGAGAAAAACTGCCGGTCTCGAAGTTACCACTCGACGGAACCTTTCCCTCCGCCACCACGCAGTACGAAAAGCGCAATATCGCCGAAAAGATCCCGGTCTGGGACCCTTCGATCTGTACCCAGTGCGGCTACTGCACCATGGTCTGCCCGCACGCGGTCATCCGCATGAAAGCCTACGATCCAGCTCTGCTCGCTGCAGCACCGGCCACCTTCAAGAGCACCGACGGCAAGGGGAAGGAGCTCGCCGGTCTCAAGGTGACGGTACAGGTGGCACCAGAAGACTGCACCGGCTGCGGCGCATGCATCAACATTTGCCCTGCTGTGGACAAGGCCAACCCCGGCAGGAAGGCCATCAACTTTGGGCCGCAGATCGAGCTCCGTGAGGCCGAAAAGGAGAACTGGGACTTCTTCCTCGCACTCCCCGAGACCGACACGAAGCTCCTCAATCTTTCCATCCCGAAGGGCATCGCGATGAAGCGCCCGCTCTTCGAGTTCTCCGGCGCATGCGCAGGCTGCGGCGAGACTCCCTATGTCAAGCTCGTCAGCCAACTTTTCGGCGACCGCGCCGTGATGGCGAACGCGACCGGCTGTTCCTCGATCTACGGCGGCAATCTGCCGACTACGCCTTATGCCAAGCGCGCCGATGGCCGCGGGCCGGCATGGTCCAACAGCCTCTTCGAAGATGCCGCGGAGTTCGGCTACGGAATGCGTCTCAGCGCGGACAAACAGTACGAGTATGCTCGCGAGCTTCTCAGCATAGCCAAGGACAAGGGACTCTCTGCGGATCTTGCGGAACGCCTCTTGACCAATGCGCAGGAGAACGATGAGCAGATCGAGGCACAACGCGCCGATGTGACAGCACTCCGCCGCGCCCTTGCCGACAACAGAGAAGCATGGGCAAGGGAACTCGACAATGTTGCCGACGCCCTGATTCGCCGCTCCGTGTGGATACTCGGCGGCGACGGCTGGGCTTACGACATCGGTTTCGGTGGTCTCGATCACGTCATCGCATCCGGCAAGAATGTAAATCTCCTCGTGCTCGACACCGAAGTGTACTCGAACACCGGCGGCCAGGCGTCCAAGGCCACGCCGATCGGTGCGATCGCCCGATTCGCCACTGCCGGCAAAGACATCTTCAAGAAAGACCTCGGCATGATCGCCATAAGCTATGGTTACGTCTATGTTGCCCAGGTCGCGCTCGGCGCCAACATGAACCAGACCATCAAAGCCTTCCGCGAGGCCGAGAGCTACAACGGCCCGTCCCTCATCATTTCCTACTCGCACTGCATCAACCACGGCATCGATATGATGAAAGGCATGAATCAGCAGAAAATGGCAGTCCAGAGCGGCGTATGGCCACTGTACCGATACGATCCTCGACTCAAGGCAGAGGGCAAAAATCCCTTCCAGCTCGATTCGAAAGAGCCCAATTACTCACTTCTCGAGCAGTATATGTACGCGGAAGTGCGGTTCAAGAGCCTTGTACAGACCAACCCCGTGCGCGCGAAGGAACTCCTCGAGAAACAGCGCACTTTGCTCGAACGCCGATATAAAGAATACCGGTACTTGGCGGATAGGCCCTTCTGAACGCTTCTTATCCTCGAATGACATGGGAGCTGCCCCATTGCACCTGGGGCAGCCTTTCTTTTAGAGTGATACCACTTCATGGATAGAATAAAACCGTATAAATGGACCATCGCGAGCTCAGTGTCGGTGCTCGTCCTTCTGCTTCTTCCTTCGCAGGCCTTTTTCAGAACGCCGCGAAGCGCAATCGAGATCGACAAGCTCGTGCATACGCTGCTCTTCGGATCAGTGACCGCCGTCTTCTGCGCCGAGCATCGGGCTTGGAAAAAGAAAAACCCTGCTTTTTTCCTCAGCCTCGCCGTAATCGGCACATTTGCCCTTCTCACCGAGTTAGGCCAGCTTTTTACCAAGTCGCGGCATTTCGATATGAAGGACCTCGTTGCGGACGTCGTCGGGATCGCTGCGGCGCTGCTAATCATGCGACTTGTGGCGCGAGGAAGAGCTCCCCGACACAAAGAGGGACAATAGAAGAGGGGCCGTCTACGAATCTTTTTCTAGATGGCTCCCACCACATTTTGAATATTGTTTTGAAGTTTGTCTGCGTTTCGATCTTTAAGAGCTCAGCAACAGAAAGACCTTTTGTCAAAGTTTGCAAATTTTGATATCATTCATTCACTAGTGCTCTTAGACTGTCATCCTAAACTCTGAGGAAATCATGAACTACGATTCACATTCGTTGCAGACGATTGCCGGACAGACCTACGATCAGATTCTCCCCGATGCGGAGAGAACCGCCGAAGCATTTAAACTCTTCTATACCGTAGTCGCGCGCCTTCGAGCACGCGACGGCTGCCCATGGGATCTCGAACAGACTCCTTCGAGCATCCGTGGGAACATCATCGAAGAGGCGTATGAGCTCGCAGAGGCCATCACCGAAGACGACAATTCCCATATAAAAGAAGAGACGGGCGACCTCTACCTCCTCGCGACGATGGTCGCCTACATGAGCCAGCAGGAAGGCCGCTACACCGTGGCCGAAGCACTCCACGAAAGCGCGAGTAAGCTGATCCGTCGCCACCCGCATGTCTTCGGCGAGGCAGAGGTGCACAGCCCAGATCAGGTCGTGCAGCAGTGGAACGAGATAAAAGAGCGCGTCGAGGGCCGCCGCAAGAAGGATTCACTCCTCGACGAAGTGCATCGACACCTGCCGCCGCTCGAAAAGGCCTACAAGCTTCAAAAAAAAGCCGCTAAAGTCGGATTCGACTGGGAAAACCGCCAGGATATCTGGCAGAAGATCGAAGAGGAGTTGGTGGAACTGGGGCATGCGCGCACCGCTTCCGGAGAGGAATCGCCCGACACGAAAGATGCGCTCGAGGAGGAATTCGGGGACCTTCTCTTCACCGTGGTTAACGCCGCACGTCTCTACGGCATCGAACCCTCGATCGCGCTCCACCGCGCCAACGAAAAATTCTCTCGGCGATTCCGCCACATCGAGATGCGCATGAAAGAGAACCACCTCGCCTTGTCTCCGGACCATATGGAGCAGATGGACGCCTTCTGGAACGAAGCAAAGCAGAAGGAATCTCCATGAGAGACCTCACCGAGGGCGACGAGGCCTCTGTCCTGATCAGCTTTGCGCTCCCTCTGTTGCTGGGAAATGTGTTCCAACAGTTCTACAATATGGTGGACAGTTTCGTGGTCGGGCGCTTCGTCGGCTCCCACGCACTGGCGGCTGTAGGCGTTTCCTTTCCGGTGATATTTCTCCTGCTTGCGCTCATTGTGGGAATTACGATGGGGTCCTCGGTCCTTATAAGCCAATTCTTCGGCGCAAAGGACGTAAGGCGACTCGCCGCCACGATCAGCACCAGCTATCTATTCCTCTTTGCGGCAGGCATTCTGATGTCGGTACTCGGCTTTTTGGCCGTGCCGCTGATCCTCAACCTTCTGGCCGTGCCGCAGGACATCTATGCGGAAGCCAAATCCTACATGAGCATCATTCTTGGAGGGATGCTGATCACCTTCGGCTACAACGGAGTCTCGGCAATGCTGCGCGGCATAGGCGATTCGAAAACCCCCTTGTACCTTCTCATCGCAGCATCGCTCATGAACGTCGTGCTCGACTTGATCTTCATCATCGTGTTTCAGTGGGGCGTGGCGGGTGCTGCCTGGGC
>DIXD01000057.1 GCA_002435985.1 Spirochaetaceae bacterium UBA6089 | reverse complement strand
GAGACAACGGTATCGCCCAGCACTTTTCCGTCCATCAAGAGGTAATACAGCGTAAACATGATGAAGAAGATGGTGACGACAAACTGCACGATATCCTTTATGAGCGTCGTCGAGAATTGGAGGGCTTGATTAGCCCCCGAGGCGAGTAGAGACTGTAGCTCTTTCGTCAGATCGAGCGAGCTAATGTCGAATGAATCGTCCAAGAGAGACTGGAGCGTTGTGGCGATCTGGCTCTGAGGGTCGATTTTAAGCTTGTCCGCGTTGGCCTCGAAGAAGGCGGCTCCCGATTTTAAAAGATCTGCCAGCTGCTGGGTAGTCGTCACTGCGAGAAACCCGAGGGGGACGAGTAACATAAGGATCCCCAGCACCACAAGGACGATTGCGCTGGCATAGGAGCCGAGGGTTTTCTTGCCGCGTGCGCGCTCAGGGCTGCTCATCTTTCTGTGAAGGGGCTCGAGAAACACATAGAGAAGGCCGCTCCAGAGAATCACGGTCAAAAAAGGATAGAAGAGCCGGGCTACGAGTATGAAAAGCAACAGAAATAGAATAAAAAAAGAAATTTTTCGTGGGTTGAGAGTTCTCATGACCTCGTATGATAACTATTTTTAGGGTCTATGGATAGATATGCTCTTTCGCCCCAGCGCTGTTGATCGATGGCGTTGTCTCCTTTCGATCACCGCAAATTCCTTCGATAGGCCGCTCTTGGCCTGTTTACGCTATACACAAGATTTGAGGTGCTCGTCGAACCACCTCGTGATCTCCTCGAGCCGCCTCACCCGGTGCTTCGGCAGGCCGCTGCGGCTGAGCTCGTGGTTTTCGCCCCTGAAAATACACATGCGGGCCTCTACACCGTGGAATTTAAGGGCCGTGAACATCTGGATGCCTTCGGCCAGCCAGCAGCGATAGTCCTCATCGCTGTGGATGAAAAGGGTAGGGGTGTGCACGCGGTCGGCGTACTTCAAGGGAGAGTGCCACCATAGTTTTTCAGGGTTGGACCACGCGGTTTCTCCGATCTGATCGGCGCTGAAGTAGTAACCGATGTCGGTAGTGTTGGATTTCGAAAGCCAGTTGGAGATGCTCCGCTGCGATACCGCCGCCTTAAAACGGTCCGTGTGGCCGATGATCCAGTTTGTCATGAAACCGCCGTAGGAACCACCCGTGACGCCCATCCTATCGGCATCCATCCACGGATTCTGTGCAAGGCATGTATCGACGAAGGTCATGATATCGCGGTAATCCACTGTGCCGTACTTTCCCCTGATGTCGGCGAATTTGGCACCCTTGCCATCGCTTCCCGTGGGGTTGCAGAAGATGACCGCATACCCGCAGGCAGCCCAATACTGCATCTCGTGGAAGAATACGGAGCCGTAGACTGTCTTGGGTCCGCCGTGGATGTCGAGAATGACCGGGTACTTGGCATTATGGTCGAATTCGACGGGTTTCATGACCCAGCCGCGTATCGTATCGCCGACCTCATTGGTAAATGTGAGGGTCTCCGGGGTCGAAATCTCGTAGCCTTCGATAGCGTCGGCGTTCATGGTCGTAAGGCGGGTCTCGGTCCCATCTTTTTCGATGCGGTAGAGTTCGGGTCCGTCGTTGCCCCGCATGGCGATGGCGATGAAGCTTGAGCCACAGAGCACGAAGTCCTGGATGAGGCCGCCGGCCTTGGTGACACGCTCGATCTTGCGGTTTTTGAGGTCGATGGACATGATGTGAGAGCTGTCATCGATGGTCTCGATGAAATAGGCGATACCATCTTGAAGCTGCCACTCGGGTTCGTACCCTCCAGCCATCTTCACGTCGCTGCCCACCGAGTTGCTGCCGTTGAAGTCGTGGCTGTCGTCGATGGTGATCTTTTCTCCGGAGACATAGTTGTAGAGGAAGAAGTCGCCGTTCTGATTGAGACCGTATTCCTTCCGATCGGTCCCCTCGAGGAGGATGGTGTTGGGTGCCACAAACATAACGTGCTGGTGGTCAAAATCTTCATTTTCGAAGGAAATGTCCACAGGCGTCTCGTTTTCTCTGAGCAGGAAGAGTCTATTGCTCGTGTCCATCTTGTCGGTAAAGCGCCTGGCGATGAAGACGAGATGTTTCGAACCTTCGTCGAGCTTGAACGACAATACGTCTGTAAAGGGATCGGTCACCGCCGTCACTTCGCCGGCGCGATAATGGTAGAGCCGATTCCGTTTCTTGTTGGTCACGCCCCGGCCGTTGTGCCAGAAAGGGATCTCGTCGAACACGATGTAGTCGCTTTCTTCCTTGAGCGCTTTGGTAGTCTTCTCCTCATCCTCGCTGGAGAGTCGTTCCATCATCGGGTCGTAGGTGGCGGTGAAGAAGTACTCATCCTCCGAGATGAATACGAGGTCGGTTATGGGCATCGAAAATCGAGCGAACTCCTGCGCCTCTCCGAAGCCGAGGTCGAGGCGCTGAAGGACGGTGAGGGGAAGCTTCTTCTCGATGCGCTCCTTGTCCTTCTCTTTGCGTATGTCGGGGAAGACGAGGCTGTCCCCGAGCCAGTACAGCGACTGGACTTCTCCCGAAGAGGTCAATTTGCGCGCCGTCGCGCCATCGAACAGGTAGATGTCGGAGTAGTATTTGTTGTCTTCGACGCTGGCCCGTTTTCCGATGAATGCGACATGATCGACGCAAGCCTTCAGACTCGAAGGGGAAAGGTAATTAGAAAAATGGTCGATCGCGACATGTTTCATCGATTCCTCCATCACTGGTTCGTTGATGCACCGCATGAGCGCAGCATCGTAGGCGACATGGTGGGAAGCCTATGCGAGGCTTCTCCTATCGGAGAAGCAATGCTCTGTCGCCCGGTGTTATTCTTGCTCATATCCTCCTCATCGCCAAGAGGGTGGAGTGTGGATCATGGGCAGTGAGGTGGTGGTGATGATGCACATGGGTGGGCGCGCTAGACAGAACAAGCGATCCTCGTGCACTATGATGGTGTGAGTACGTTGTATATGGTCGCTACGCCCATCGGCAATCTTGGGGACATTACGCTGCGAGCTCTCGAGACACTACGATCGGTCGATACGGTCGCCTGTGAGGATACACGACACACGCTCAAGCTGCTTTCGCACTTTGACATTCACAAGCCGCTCGTTTCTTGCCACGCAAACGACGAGCAGAGGGGAGCGGCGCGTGTGGCCGATCTTTTGGATGAGGGAAAGACTGTCGCTTACTGTTCCGACGCAGGCACACCGGGGCTTTCCGACCCCGGCGCCGTGCTGGTGCGCGAGGCTCGTCGCAGGGGGCACCGCGTGGTGCCCATCCCGGGCCCTAGCGCCTTTGCCGCCCTTATCAGCGCAGCCGGCGTATCGGGCCGGACCTTTCTCTTCGACGGTTTTTTATCGCCAAAACCAGGGAAGCGGCGTGCGAGGCTCAAGGAGCTGCTGTCGAGAGGAGAATCCTTCGTACTCTATGAGTCTCCTTTCCGCATCGGTAAGCTTCTCGCCGACATCGCCTCGATCGAGCCGGGGAGGCTTGTGTGCGTGGGGAGAGAGCTCACCAAACTGCACGAGGAGATCATCGAGGGAACTGCTGCAGAACTCGTTGCGCACTTTCCCGCCGAGTCGGCGAAGGGCGAGTTTTGCCTTGTCGTGTGGGGTTTTGCAGAGAAGCCGTCTGCCGACAATATAGGTGACGATCTATGATGGACCTCCGCCACTTCGCCAACCTCCACGGCCGCGCCAGAACTCGCAAGGCCGTCCTCATCCTTGAGCGTATCGAGCGCGAGTGGCGGCCTCAGGATAGGCCCTTTCTCGAGCGTTTGCTCGGCTATGCCAAGAGCCTCGCCGAATTCATGGCCACCTCCGACGAAAGCTCAGAGGATATCGTCCTTGCGTCTCGGAATTTTCTTCTCGATCCAGCGATAGCCGCTCCACAGCTGCCTGAGACAGGCAGCGCGCCGGGCACAATCATCGCGCCGGACACAGCCGTTCCGCAGGGCTCTTTCGAAGCGGACCGAGGCGACGATTGTTCTCAGCTCGCTCTCAGAACCATCAACCGTTTTCGTCATGCCCTCATGGAAATCTCGGGGCAGAGCCCCGCCGACTGGGACTTCATCTCGGCGCCGTGCCCTTCCCAGTCCTTCGCCATCCGCCGACCCGGCATGCGCGCCTACCTCGAGGATATACGTTCTCCCTTCAATGTGGGGAGCATCTTCCGCACGGCAGAGGCCCTCGGCTTCGAGGAGCTCATCCTCTCTCCCGAGTGCGCAGATCCTCTGCATCCGCGCGCACTGCGGACCTCGATGGGGACTATCGGACGTCTGCCCTGGCGCCGCGCACCGGTTTCAGCGCTCGCGGAAATGGAAGGGGTCTTCGCGCTCGAGGTGGGCAGCAGCGACCTGCCGGGCTTCGCATTTCCCTTGCCGGGCATCATGGTGCTGGGCTCCGAAGAGCTCGGCGTCTCTCGGGAGGCGCTTCGCCTCTGCTCCCGAGGTCGCGTAGAAATACCCCTTGTGGGCACGAAGGCCTCTCTCAACGTCGCCACGGCATTCGGCATCGCCGGCTTTGCCTGGCTCTCTTTTCATTCTGTAAGGTGAGATCCTGAAGCTTTATAATGTTTCAGAAATGAGGAGATATGAGCATGAATCCGTTCATGAAGAAACTAGGGCTTTCAAACAGCGACCGGGCGGTCATCGTCCATGTCGACGATGTGGGCATGTGCCTCTCATCGATCGAGGCATTCTTCGATCTCTATGATTTTGGCACCATCTCGTCGGGTGCCCTCATGGCGCCCTGCCCATGGTTTCCCGAGGCAGCGGCCCGCTGTGCTTCTCTCCCTGATGTGGACGTCGGCATCCATGCAACGCTGACGAGCGAGTGGAAGGGCTATCGTTGGGGCCCCGTGTCCACAAGGGATCCGGCTTCGGGCCTCATGGATGCAGAGGGATATTTCCCACGTGTCTGTGAGGAAGTTCAGAGCAAGGGGACGCCCGAGGCTGCAGCGCGCGAACTTGCGGCGCAGGCCGCGATGGTCTATGCGGCCGGCGTCGACCCCACGCATATCGACAGCCATATGGGCGCCGTAGCCCACGAAAAGTTCGTGGAGGCTTACATTGCCCAGGCCGTAGCCCACACGATACCCGCCATGCTCCCCAATCCGGATAGCGCTATTTTTGCGAGTATTGTCCCCGACGCCGAGCGCCGAGCCCAGTTTGCGGTATATCTTCGACAGCTCGAAGAGAGAGGAATGCCGCTTATGGACAGTATCGTGGCGATGCCGCTCGACGAGCCCAAAGATCAGACCGAAACGGTACGGCGTCTCTTCGGCTCCCTGTCCGAGGGCATTACGCACTTTATACTCCACGCATCGACCGACAGCCCGGAACTGCGGGCCATCACGCCCGACTGGGAGAGCCGCGTGTGGAACTACCGAACCATGCGCAGCGACGAAGTGAAAAAAATCATCGAGCGCGAGGGAATCGTGCTCATCGGTTACCGTGCCCTAAGAGATGCAATGAGGTAATGCGAAGATTGACGGCTCGATCAATTTGGCATACACTAAGTTCATAACATACACCTCTTACAAGGAGGATCCATGGCAAAGGTAGAACTCAAAGGTGTCGGCAAGGTGTACGAAGGTAATGTCCGGGCTGTTTTGGACGCCAACATCACCATCAACGACAAGGAATTCGTGGTCTTCGTCGGACCGTCTGGATGCGGAAAGACGACAACCCTCCGGATGATCGCAGGGCTCGAGGACATTACCGAGGGCGAGGTCTATATCGACAGCAAGCTCGTCAACGATGTTCCGCCCAAAGACAGGGATATTGCGATGGTGTTCCAGAACTATGCGCTGTATCCTCACATGACCGTGTACGACAACATGGCGTTCGGGCTTAAGATCCGCAAGTTGCCAAAGCCCGAGATCGACGCACGCGTCAAAGAGGCGGCCCGCATCCTGGACATCGAAAAACTGCTCGACCGCAAGCCGAAGCAACTTTCGGGTGGTCAGCGTCAGCGCGTGGCGGTGGGACGCGCCATCGTCCGCAAACCCAAAGTCTTCCTTTTCGATGAGCCGCTTTCCAACCTCGACGCGAAACTGCGCGTGCAGATGCGCGCCGAGCTTATCGAACTGCACGACCGACTTCAGGCGACGATGATCTACGTCACGCACGACCAGGTCGAGGCGATGACGATGGGCGACAAGATCGTCGTCATGAAAGACGGTATCATCCAGCAGATCGGCTCGCCCCTCTATCTCTACAACAACCCGATCAACAAATTCGTCGCGGGATTCATCGGCTCCCCGCCAATGAACTTCATGAGCGTCAACGTCATTGAAGAGGGAGGACACGTGCTCATCGATGAGGGCTCGTTCAGACTTGCGCCGGACGAGAAGCATATGGCGCTCTTAACGCCCTATGTCGGCAAGAGTGTCTATTTCGGCATCAGGCCGGAGGATCTCCCTGTCGCCGACGCTGTACACCGCGGTCAAAAGTTCAATGCGAAGGTCACCGTCGTCGAGCCGCTCGGGTCGGAGATACACCTTCAGGCAACGACGCCAACCCAGGGTATGGTCGCACGCATTCCTCCGCACCATCTGTACAAGCACGGCGACAGCATCACCTTTGCGCCTGTCATGGCCAAGGCGATTTACTTCGACAAGGAGACGGAGAGAAGTATTTTGCCCGTCAAGTGGAACGAACAGGAATAATGTGTGAGTTGCTCATGCGCAAGGCGCATGGGGCTGAAGCGTACAACGACAAAAAAGCCACCCTTGGGGTGGCTTTTTTGTCGGGCTTTCATTAGGCTATTTAGCCTTCAGCCTCTTTCGACCCTTTCTTGGCCCGCTTCTCTGCGCGTTTTTCTTTGAGGCTCTTCTGGGGTTTCTTCTTTTCGGCCGTTTTTGGCTTATCCATTGATTTCATACTTCACCTCTTTCTTGCCATATTATCGAAACAAACGACGCCCATGTAAATTACCTTTCTTCACTTGTGGAGTTCTCCACAGGCTCGCCTTTCGTCACCTTGCCCATCACAAAGCGTGCACAGAGCATGCAGATCGTGCAAAAAAGGAATATTCCTTGATAGCCGAAGATGTCGATGATGCCGCCCGTGAGGACGGGCGCCAGGATGGCCGCGGCCTGGCTCGCGGTATAATAGAGGCCCGTATAGATGCCGATCGTCCCCCATTCCGCCATCTGCCAGAGCATGGGGAAGGAGTTTGTGATGACCGAGACCCAGAAGATGCCGAAGAGAAACATGATCGCCCAGAAGCTCCCCAGTTTAAGGGGGCCTGGGAGCGAGGCGGTGAGCCAGGGGTGTCCGAAGAGCAGGGTCGTCAGAATCGCAATGACGAGGAGGCTTGTACGGATTGTCTTTTTTCTGCCGATGCGGTGCGCGACGTAGCCCGAGGGGAGGGCGAAGATTGCGTAGGCAATGCCGACCATCCCCGCGGCGAGGGCTGCAGTGCCGCTCGAGGTCTTGAGAACGTCGACTGAATATTTACCGATGAACGGCAGCACTCCCTGGTATCCCAGGAACCACAGGAAGAGCGAAATGAGGATGTAGAGAGCACTTTTGTCCTTCTGTGCAGCCACGTTTCGGAAACTCTCGAGAATGGGTGTTTTCTTTTCTTGTGTTTCAGAGGGAGACGACTTTTTTTCGCGGATGAAGGCGAAGAGAAGAATGACTGCCAGCACGACGAAGATGCCGGCAAGGGGGAAGGGTAGTCTATCCTTGGTAGCGCCGAGCAGCGGCAGCGTCGTGTCGAGGTCCATGAGCCTTGCAAGGCCTATGGTGCCTACGATGCTGGCGATGCCGCCCATGGTGTTGATTACGCCGTTGGCTTCGGAGCGATAATCTGCAGGGATTGTGTCGGGCATGAGGGCGACCACCGGACCGCGCACGGACTGTTTTGTCATGTTGAGCAGGAGGAGTACTGCAAGGAGGAAGCCGAGCGATATGTCTGCAGCATAGGGAATAGCCCCGAACAGCACGGCGGTGAGCGGCAGAAGCACGAGGATATAGGGCATGCGGCGCCCGATTCTCGTGTACGTACGGTCGGACCACGCGCTCACGAGGGGGATGAGAAAAATGGCGAGGATGTTGTCGATGGTCATGAAGAATCCGACCACGCTCATGCGGTCTATATACCTGCTCAAGAAGATCGGCACATAGGTGTCGTACAGAGGGTCCATGAGGCCCATCGTAAAAAAGCCGAAGCCTATGAGAAACGTCAGCCCGAGGTATGGTCCAAATCCTTTTTTCTTGCTCATTGCAGCCTCCTAGTGCATGCTTATTCTACAGACGCCATATGGTCTTATGTTGAGCCTGCGGACGCTGCCCTTTCCGAATACAGCCTCCATACGCTCAAGGTATTCATCAAACTTCGCTTCTGGAATATACGCCTGAATGGTTCCCGCAAAGCCCCCTCCGTGGACGCGCCATGCGCCCCCCTCTCCCAGTATAGCTTCGCTGATCGCGAGCGCCACGGCAAGGCTCTGTCGGCGGGGGTCGCCTGCATGGATATTCTGCAGGTACATCCAGCTCGACCTTCCGGATTCTCGGACAAGCGAGAGGTAGGTCGCCATATCGTTCCGGGCAAGTGCCTCCCGCATCTGCTCAGGGCGCCTCGTCTCGTGCACGAAGTGCCATGCGCGCAGAAAGGCCCTGTCCCCGCAGCGGGCTCGAATCTCCGAAGTGCGCTCCAGAAGCTCGTCTTTCGTGACGCGGTCCAGAGTTTTTGCCCCAAACAGGGCTGCCACCGACTTCATCTCCAGGGGAATGGCGGCGTACTCCTCGGTGAGGTCTTCATGGTTCGAGCCTGTGTCGACGATGGCGAGCACCATGCCGTGCGCGGAGAAATCGTAGTTTACGGTATTAATATCTGGTTTTTCCGATCTGCCGAAATCGATGGACACGATGCCGCCCACGGCGCAGGCGATCTGATCCATGAGCCCACAGGGCTTTCCAAAATAGTTGTTTTCAGCAAACTGTCCCGCAGCGGCCCATTCCACAGGGCTAAATCCATAGTTTCCAAGATCGTCGAACATTGCGGCCATGAGCAGTTCGAAGGCCGCGGAGCTCGACAGCCCGGAGCCGGCAGGCACTTCCGACTCCACAGCGACATCGAAGCCTTTGGGCGGAGTGGTTCCCTTGCGGAGGAGCCAGCCTGCAATGCCGCGGATGATGGATGCGGGAGAACCTTGCTCTTCCTTGCGTGGTGCCGTATCTGCAATATCGAGCGAAAGAGGGGCATAGCCTTCCGACGTCAGTGTGACTTGTGTGTCGTTCCTGGGGCGAACGACAGCTATCATGTCGAGGTCTACGGCTGCAGCGAGCACAGAGCCTTTGTTGTGGTCGGTGTGGTTGCCGCCGAGTTCCGTGCGGCCCGGCGAAGAATAATAGTGCAGCTCCTCCGGAACGCCCCCACTCGCAGGGGGCAGTTTCGACGCAATTTCGACACATCGGGCCGTGAGAGGGCCGGCCTTATGGTTTGGGAGTTCCATGGCAGCCAACAGAGGAATTTTTTCTGGAATCATGGGCTCTTTTATGCTCCAACAGCACTCTTTATATCATCCCCGTGGCCATAAAAAAAGCGGCACCACGGGGGCGCCGCCTCTTATTTGCATACAATACCTATTGCACGTTGTGGAATTACTTCGCTGCCTTCATCGCTTCGATTGCGAGAGAAAGCATCGGCACGGTGATCGAAACGCCGGCTACGGCATCGGTCTTGCCGTCGGCTTTCACTGGAATTTTCGAAGGATCGCCGGCTTTCACAATGGCCTGCGCGACCCGATCGGCCTGGACATGCCATTCACCGTTTTTGGCATTCATCTTGTAAGTGCCGGCCAGGCTCTGCGCATACTTCGACTTCGCATTGGGATCCTTGTTGATGCCATTCCAGAACACGTCCACGATGCTGCCGTTGACCACAGTGATCAGAACACTGTTCTTCCAGCCCGACTTGTCGAAATTCGGCTCTTCGGCATAGTACCAGCCGTCCTTATAGGTTCCTTTGGGCACAGGGGATGACTTGAGAGCTTCTTGAACGAGTTCGAAGAACACCTTGACGTTCATTGTCGCACCCGAGATGGCATCGGTGTGCCCGTTCGCATCGAACTTGCTGAAATTCACATCCTGAGTCTTTACGAGGTATTCCTCGACTGCTTTCGCCTGGACATCCCATTCGGCTTTTATTTTGGAGGCTTTTGCCATGCCGTATTTGCCTGCCGCGGCATGGGCCTTCTTGTCGGCGGCACCGGGCATATTCGAGATGCTGTTCCACTCGGCGCGGATGATCTTACCTTTACTTACTTCGAGGACGACCTGTTCTCTCCAGCCGGAGCTCGAAAACCCCTTTTCTTGGGCAAAGTACACGCCATCTTTGACCTTGGAGAGGTCGACCTGCGCAAAAGCAATGCCGGCGACAGCGATGAACGCTACAGCCAACACAAGAGCCTTTTTCATCATATCCTCCTCCATGAAATCGTATCATATGGTTCATTAGCACATTCTATATAAAAGCATCGATTTGTTTGTCTGTCAACTATTGTCGGGATTAAAAGCCTTAATAGATAAAATATTATCTAAATATTGTGCGGTAGCATCATAGAACATAGTATTCCACATTGCGCGCTATCGTCGATAATGGTAAAATATATTTTCATTATTATAATTATCAACATTAGCTCGAGAGGTTGTCATGAACCAGCTTGCAGAAGAGTTGAATGGAGTGTTGTCCGGTACGGTGGCGGAAAGACTGCTCTCCGACATGGGAAGACATATGTATTTTCCACGAGGGATTATTACGCAGGGGGCGGAAGCCTCCGAGCACGCCTACAAATTCAATGCCACCATCGGTATGGCCTATGAGCACGGTCAGCCGATGATGCTTGATGCCCTGCGCAAAGAATTGCCGGGGCTGACACCTACTGAAGCCGTCGCCTATGCATCGACAACCGGCGTTCCGGCTCTCAGAAAGGTGTGGAAGGAGGCGCTGTATAAGAAAAATCCTTCTCTCGACAAAAAGAATATTTCTCTTCCCGTCGTCGTGCCGGGGCTGACGGCGGCCGTCTCGTATATCTGCGATCTCTTTGTCGAGCCGGGAGACACCGTGATCGTCCCCGATCTGCACTGGCCGAACTACAGGCTCATCATCGAAGAGCGGAAAATGGCGGCCGGCATTACCTATCCGCTCTTTTCAGGAAACAGCTACAATGTCGAAGCCCTGCTCGAAGGGGTTCGACAGGCAGGTCAGCGGCGCGGCAAGGCAATCATTATTCTCAATTTCCCCAACAACCCGACAGGCTATTCGCTGACGCTCGAAGAGGCAGACCGCATTACCGCGGGTCTCCTTGCAATTGCGAAGGAAGGTACCGACATCCTTGCGATCACCGACGATGCTTATTTTGGCCTACAGTATGAAGACAATCTTCTCCGAGAATCTCTGTTCGCACGGCTCACAAACCTTCATCCGAATATTCTTGCGGTCAAGGCTGACGGCCCTACAAAAGAAGACTATGTGTGGGGATTCCGGATGGGATTCATCACCTTTGGCGGCTGTGGTCTTACTGAGGTGCAGTACGATGCCCTGAACAAGAAGCTCGCGGGTATCATCCGCTCGAGCGTCTCGAGCTCGTCCAGCCTTTCTCAGAATCTTCTCCTCAAGGCGTTGACATATGAAGGGTATGAGAACCAGAAGGCGACATATCGCGCAATTCTCGAAAGACGCTATAGGGCGATGAAGAAGAAGCTGGCGGACATGTCCCTCCCCGAAGGGCTTAGGCCCTTGCCCTTCAATTCAGGCTATTTTATGAGTTTTCTCTGCGAAGGCTTCTCTGCCGAAGCCCTCAGAAAGAAACTGTTGTATGAGATGGGCATAGGAACTGTCTCACTCCTCGACCGGTATCTCCGCGTCGCGTTCTCCAGCGTCGAGGAGGAGGATGTCGGAGAACTCTGCGAGGCTATAGCGAAAGCGGCGGCAGAATGTATGATTTCAGCGGCGGGAAACCATTGAAGTACACCGACGAGTAGCTCTGGGTATACGCCCCCGCCGTCAAAATATAGACTTTGTCGCCGATTTTGGCCGATGAAGGCATGAAGTAAGGCGTGCGCTCGTAGAGAATGTCCATCGAGTCGCAGGTGGGCCCCGCAAGGATCACTTCTTCGGCGGAGCCTTCTCCTTCGAAGTAGATGGGATACTTGATCGATTCGTCCAATGTCTCGATGAGCCCGCCGAATTTGCCTATGTCGAGGGAAACCCATGGATAGCGGTCGTGCACCGACTTCTTGGCGATGTTGACGATCTCGGCGACGATCACCCCAGCATCGCCCGCCATGGAACGGCCGGGTTCGATGACTATTTGTTCGGGCCAGACCAGACCAAAGCTGTTGTCCAGGAATCGCTTTATATCCTGCGCATACTGCTCCAGCGAATCGGTCGGTTCGAGGTAGTTTGCCGGAAAGCCGCCGCCCATGTTGATCATTTTGAGGTCTATCTTGAGATCGTGCCGCGCCCAGTTGAAAAGCTGGCTGACGATGGCGAGGGCGCTCGACCACTGGCCGACGTCGCGCTGCTGGCTGCCTGGATGGAAGGAGATGCCGTAAGGCTCGAGGCCGAAGCGGACCGCGGTCTTCATGAGCTGACGCGCAAGGTCGGGGTGCGAGCCGAATTTTTTGGAAAGAGGCCAGTCGGCGCCCAGACCCTCCGTAAGAAGCCTGAAGAATACCTTTGAGCCGGGCGCGGCACGCGAAAGCTTATCGATATCGCTGATGGAGTCGGTCACGAACAGTCGCACGCCTTTCTCATAGAAATATGCGATGTCTTTCTCTTTTTTTATGGTGTTGCCGAAACTCATGCGCTCGGGAGAGATCCCAAGCCGTAGGAGCTGGTCCAGCTCATAGCGGGACGCGACATCGAAATTCGCACCGAGGTCCCGGAGGAAAGAGACAACGGCATCATCGGGATTGGCTTTGACGGCGTAGTAGACAATTGCCCACGGAAAGTACGTCTGGAGGTTCTCGTAATTCTTCCTGATGACATCGAGATCAATGATCAGACACGGTGTTTCTTTATCTTTCGCAAATTCTTTGATGCGTTCGAATTTTTCTCTGCGCATGTAGTTTTCGAGTGGAAAGGAATAGGCGTTTTTCACTGACCAGGCCTCTTGGCGGTATGATAGCTCCAAGGAGCTCCAATCGAGTACTTTATGCATCTACTTGTCCAAAGGTCAAGCATGGAGTATAGAACTAGTTATGATCGGTTTCTTTATCAAAAAGGCGTTTTTCGATGGTTGGGACAATCTCTACCTGCTGGCCGGGCTGAATGGTGTATTCTTGGTCCTGTTTTTGCTTTTCTTCGTAGTTCCCATAGCCCTAGGAGCGCCTACCTGGCTCATCGTAGGCTTTGTCGCGCTCGTCATCGTTGTGCTTTCCATATGGGACGTGACAGTGACGGACGCAATGTACGCTATCGCCGATTCGAAGAGTTTCCACTTCGGTGATCTCAAGGCCGCGCTTTTTCGCTCTCTGAAGGTGGGGCTCATCATGGGCGGCATAAATCTTCTGTTCGGGGTGGCACTGGCGGTGGCGCTGCCCTTCTATCTCGGGCAGAATGCCACGTGGGCCGTTTTTGCCGGAGGTGTGCTTTTCTGGGCCATGATCCTTGCGATGCTGATTCTGCAGTATGTGCCGGCTATCTTCGCGCGCGACGGGGGAACACCGCGTCAGGCCTTCAAGGCGGCGCTCTATCTCTTTATCGATAACCCAGGTTTTTCGATATTCTTGCTGCTATGGCGAATTCTCACCTTCGTGATCTCTGCGCTGACCATGCTGCTCGCTCCTGGACCTGCGGGCACAGCACTGGCATCGGCGGTCGCGGTGAGACTCAGAATGAAGAAGTACCGCTACCTCAAAGAGAATCCTGGGGCCGACCGACGCCATATCCCTTGGGATGAGCTTCTGCAAGAAGAGAAGGAATTGGTCGGAAAGAGGACGCTCAAAGGAATGATTTTCCCCTGGAAGGATTGACTATGATCGAGAAGTCGAGGAGGGTGCCTGGCATGAAGCCACCATTGCGCGAAAACCACACAGCGACAGGTGAACAGAATAAAACCCGTAGTGAAGATGAGACCGAACAGTCTCCGGCAGAAGCGTTCGAAGCGCGGAAAAAGCTGGCGCTTTCGAGCATTGTATACATTAGGTTCGAGGGAAAGGGTACCCATGCACATGTCCCCGACGGCATTGATCCCTCTATTCCCTATCCCGTGCAGTTGCAGTCTCCGGTCATCAAAGTCGATCCCGAGTCCATTACGGTGGAAAGCCTTCTTGCAGGCATGCTCCGCGTGCTCGCCTGGGATCCGGCCAATGCCCATGCTGCGACGTATCGAACCTATATCAAGGCGGTCCGCCCTGGACTCTTTGAGGAATTGATCGCTGCGGGTATCCAGAAAGCTGAATCGAGGGAGTGGGTCATCGCGGAAGAGATTTTTTTCGCCGCGAGTGGTCTCGAACCGGAACGCCCCGAACCTTCCATCAACCTCGCCCTCATGCACGAAGAGCATGCGAAACATCTCGCCGATTCGGGCCTCGAGGAGGATGCCGAAAAAGAAGACGATCTTGCCTACAGATACTACCAGTCTCTTCTGGCTCGCGGAGATGTTTTCCCTCCCGCATACTACCATGCTGCTTTCTTTTTCTTGCGAAAACACAATTATGATAGGGTCGTCTCCCTGCTCACGAGCTACATAGGCATGAACGACGATGAAGCGCGTACGGAACGCGCCAGATCCATTCTGGAAAAGCTCAAGGATTTGGGGTATCTCGATACGCTGTTCAAAGAAGCCTATGATTTCATTCAGATGGGCAAGGAGGAGCAGGGTCTCGAGCGGGCGCTCTTGTTCGTGGCGAAATATCCCGATGTCTGGAACGGTTGGTTCCTCGTGGGCTGGGCTAATCGCCGCATGGGCAGGTGGGCCGATGGGGAGCAGGCCTTTCGGACTGCACTCGAAAAAGGGGCGGAGGGGGTAGATGTGTACAACGAGCTCTCCATCTGCGAGATGGAGCTCGGAAAGCTCGATGCGGCAAAGTTGGATCTCGAACGGGCGCTCAGGATTGAGCCTGAGAATGTGAAGATCATCGTCAATCTTGGAGCCCTCGCGTACCGCCAGGGGAGAACAAAAGAGGCGGAGGGCTTTTTTAAGGCCGCCTTGGAATTCGATCCAGAAGACAACATTGCAAAAGAATGGCTGAAGAAGCTCGATCCTGGGCTGAATTCCGGCAGGACGGGTGCATAAGCGGCACAAGGGGTGCGCTGCATGACCGTGGAGAAAACACAGCACGCCTTCCCGTCTGCGGAAAGGCTGGAAGAGGCGCTCCTTGCAGTCTTGGAAGTGAGCAAAAGCATTTCTCCAACCGTGAGACCGCGGGCGCCCGGGAGCTCCGTTCCAGGAGGATTGGTCCAATTGCCGCTGCAGAAGCCCTGCATTCTCGTGCCGGACCTCCACGCGCGACCGGCCTTCGTCGATGCGCTCCTTCTGACCGTGTTTCCTGCGCTGGGTGAGCCTTTGTGGTCTGCGCTGGAGCACGATCGCACCTCGCTGCTGTTTTTGGGCGACATTCCCCATGGGGAGGGGGAAGAGGCGGCAAGGCGCTGGATGCAGGCCTACGATAAGATTGCCGCTGCCCGCGATACCACCGCCATACTTTCTCCGGAGATGGATGAGGAGATGGGGCTGTCGCTCGATGCACTGCTTAAGGTCATCGATCTCTTGTGTCGCTTTCCCGCTTCTGTTTTTTGTCTCAAGGGCAACCACGACAACATGACGAACGCCGCCGACTACGGCGATTTTCCTTTTTATAAGTATGCCGAGGAGGGAAGGATGGGAGCATTATGGCTTGCACTCCGCTATGGCCAGGATATCGGTAGGCTTATACGCCGTTATGAGCTCTCCTTGCCGATCGCGGCAGTCGGCGGCAATTACTGTGCGAGCCACGCCGAACCGGCGCTAGCGCTTTCCAGGTCGGCAATCATCGCTCGGGTCCCCGAGGTCGTCCAGGCGCTGATCTGGACTGCCAACGGAGAGGCGGAAGAGGGGTCCGTCGCGAAGAGCATGGAAGCGATCTTTGGGTCGGAAGACAGGGCTAGGCACGCTGTCTGGTTTTCTGGGCATAGACCGGTTTCTGGCCATTTTGCGCTTCGTGCCCAGGGACAGCTCGTTCAAATCCACAATCCTTTTCTCCGGCAAGTGGTGTTCCTCGATAAAGAGCCTGATAAGGCGGACTTCTTCAGTATCAGGCAGGACAGGGCGGAACCAGACCATACCGTCAGCCTCGTTCTTGACCCTTTTGCCCGTCGAAAGTAGGATCGACAGTATATGGCGGTACGAAGGAAAAAACGGACGAGTGCAAAGGCGGGCTGTCTTCTCTGGATCGTGGCGTTTGTCGTGCTTTTGATACTCTTTCTCGTAAAGTTCGAGGACATTCGGTCCGTCGTACAGAAGACCGGTTTTCTGGATGCACTCAACCATGCAGTGTCGAAGCCGACGACAGTTCAGACTTCAGAGCCTTCAGGATCTGATCAACAAACATCCCCCCAGGAGACAGCCCCTGCAGCACCTGTTCCTCAGACACCTTCTTCTCCGCAGACTACTGCGCCTGCTCCTTCTCCGACAGATTCTGGACAGACTGCTCCACCCAGCACTTCGGAAATCCCTTCCGAACAGGTGCCGGAGCCGTCGCCTCCACAGACCCCCATGGAAAAGACGCGCACCGTGGCGCTGTACTTTATCCAGATTCATGACGACGGGTCTATTTCAAGCCAGAGAGTGAAGCGGACCATCCCCTTGTCCGACAGCCCGATGCAGGACACCCTCGAGATACTCCTTGAAGGGCCGACCGAATCCGAACTGCGCGCGAATCTTTTGTCGCTCATACCGTCGGGCACAAAACTGCGTGGCGTAAGCGTTAGGGGAAGCACCGCCATCGTCGATTTCAACGATGCTTTCGGATACAACCGTTACGGCAAAGAAGGATATATTGCGCAGCTCAAACAGATCGTCTATACCCTCACCGAATTTCAGAATATCAAAGACGTCCAGTTCCTCATCGAGGGCAAAACGCGCGCCTTTCTCAGTGAGGGGGTTGCGCTCGACACACCCTTGTCCCGCAGCAGTTTCTAAGTGCCGCTTGTTGTCAGTCTCAGAGAGTAATGATACAATAAAATCACATTTCACATTATGATATACATGGAGGAGGAGCCTACGAATACCACTGCGCTGCACGATTGGCATGTTTCCCACGGCGCAAAGATGGCGCCTTTTGCAGGGTACGATATGCCGATCAACTATACCACGGGAGCTATTGAAGAGCATCTTATAACAAGGCGGTCAGTCGGACTTTTTGATATCGACCACATGGGACAGTTTGAAATCACAGGGCCTGGTGCCGATGAGTTTGTCGCGCGCATGGTAACGGCGAAAGTCTCCGATCTCGTGCCACCCATGGCTCGATATTCGCTGCTGCTCGACGAGAAGGGTGGGATCATCGACGACCTGTTTGTGTACAGATTGCCGGCCTCGTGGTGGATCGTCGTCAACGCATCCAACCGGGCGACGGATCTAGCTTGGTTCAAGGCCCATGCGCCGTCGAATGTCGAGGTGACCGATCGTTCCGACGATACCTATATGATCGCTGTTCAGGGGCCAAGAGCCATCGAACTCCTCGACAAGGTGGCGAACAACCCCGTTTCCACTATCCAGAGGTTCTGCTGGGGCAATATCGTCATCGACGGCATCCCGGTCCTCTTCGGCCGCACAGGATACACCGGCGAGGATGGCGGCGAGCTCTTCTTTCCTGCGGAACAAGCGCTGCAGCTCTGGGAGTTCCTTTTAAGGCAGGGAGAGTGGCTCGGCATCGAAACCAGGCCGATCGGCCTGGCCGCACGGGATAGCCTCCGGTTCGAGGCGGGAATGCCGCTCCACGGGCATGAGATCAGCATTGATATCAACCCGATCGAAGCTGGCTTCAAGTGGGCTTGCGATTTCGAAAAAGAGTTTGTCGGCAAAGAAGCCCTGCTCGACATCATCGAAAAGGGGATCAGTCGGAAGCTCGTCGGCATCGAGGTGTTCAGCGGCGTTCCCCGCGAGGGCTATGAGGTTGTCTCTCCTGAAGGTAGCGTCATCGGCCGCTGCGTTGCAGGAATGTTCTGCCCGACAATCAAGAAATATGCCGCTAACGCCTTTATCGAGCCGAGTTTTGCCAAGGCGGGCACAAATGTCTCTGTGATCATCCGCGGCCAGCTGCGCGACGCCGTGGTTGTCAAGCGCCCGCTCTACGTGCCGGCTTACCGGCGCTAAAGGCGACTCGATGGAGACACTTATATGAAGATGCGCATACAATAAAAAATTTCATTATAGGAGGAGATCATGGCAATCGACAAGAATGCAAGGTACCTGGAATCGCATGAATATGCAAAACCCAGCGGCGAGTATATGGTATTCGGTATTTCCGACCATGCCCAGGCCGAGCTGGGCGATGTGGTGTTCGTCGAGCTCCCTTCAGTAGGAAAGACCGTCACGAAAGGTGCGATATTTGGCACCATCGAATCGGTCAAGGCCGCAAGCGACCTCTACGCGCCGATCTCCGGAACCGTGGTCGAGGTCAACGAGGCAGTGAAGAATGATCCTTCTCTGGTGAACAAGGACTGCTATGGAACAGGATGGCTCGTCAAAGTCGCCCCATCCAATCCATCTGAATTCCAGAGTCTTCTCGATCCGGCAGCCTATGGAAAGACCATAGGGGAGGAATGAGGCTGTGTCGTTCATTCCCAATACTGGCGCGGAACGGGCCGAGATGCTCAAGGCAATCGGCGTTTCGTCAGTGGAAGAGCTTTTTTCCGATATCCCCGCACATCTCCGCATAAAGGGCCTCGATTTGCCCGAAGGCATCTCCGAGATCGAGGCGCTCGACGCGGTCGATTCGCTTGCAGAGCGCAATGTCCAGACCAAGAAGATGGACTGGTTCCTCGGCGCCGGCGCATATTACGGTTATATCCCCGCAGTGGTACCGGCGCTTGCCGGCAGGGGAGAATTCCTCACCGCGTACACGCCCTATCAGCCCGAGGTGTCCCAGGGGACGCTCCAGGCGATTTTCGAGTACCAAAGCATGGCTGCAAAACTGCTCGGCATGTCGGTCGTCAACGCCTCGCACTACGATGGCGCCACGGCCCTCGCCGAAGCGGTGCTTATGGCCTGGAAGGCAAGGGACAACCGGCCGCGAATATTGCTTCCGGCAGACCTGCACCCCGAATATAAACAGGTCATCGAGACTTATTGCACCTCATTCGGCATCGAGTTCGTGCAGTACGAAGGCGCACCCGAGGCTGCTTCCTTCGACGAGAAGACCGCTGCGATCGTCATCGCTTATCCAGGGTTCTCGGGCGAAGTATATCCGATCAGGAAGGCCGCTGACCGGGCGCATGAAGCGGGCGCGCTCTGCATCGTGCAGGCGGACCCCGTCATGTGTGCGCTCATGAAGAGCCCCGGCGAGCAGGGCGCGGACATTGTCAGCGCAGAGGGGCAGAGCCTAGGCAACCCCTTGAATTTCGGAGGGCCGTATCTGGGCATCATGGGGACGACCGAGGCGCTCGTGCGGCGCATGCCCGGCCGCATCGTCGGTGAAACGAAGGATAAAAACGGCAAGCGCGGTTTCGTCCTCACGCTTTCGACGCGCGAGCAGCATATCCGCCGAGAAAAAGCGGTCTCCAACATCTGCTCTAACCAGGGCCTGAGCATGCTGCAGACCTGCATCTATCTGGCGACGCTCGGCAAGCAGGGGTTGAAGGAAGTTGCAAGGCAATCCTATGACAAGGCTCACTATGCCGCCGAGCTGATCGACAGGATCGAGGGATATCGTGTGCGGAACTCGCAGTTCTTCCGCGAATTCCTTGTCGAAACGCCCAAGCCCGCCTCCCAGATCGTCAAAACGTTGAGCCGGATGGGGATCATGCCGGGGCTGGCACTCTCCCGGTATTACCCCGAGAGAACAAACGAACTTTTGGTCTGTGTGACCGAGATGAACACTCGTGCCCAGATCGAAAGGCTCGCGGCAGCGCTCAAGGAGGCCTCAAAATGAATACCATAAACATGCGCGACGAGCCTCTTGTCTATGAATTGTCCAGGGCAGGCAGAACCGGCTGTTCCCTCCCCAGATCGGATGTCCCTGAATACGCTGTTCCCGGTGAGCTTGTCCGAGAGGAACTCGATCTTCCCGAGCTCGACGAACTCACGCTCGTGAGGCACTTTACTCGACTTTCGCAGAAGAATTTTTCCATCGATACCGAGTTCTATCCGCTCGGGTCCTGCACCATGAAATACAACCCGAAGGTCAACGAGGTTGCCGCATCGAATCCAGGTTGGAAAAATCTCCATCCGCTTGTCGGCGACGAAAACGCCCAAGGCGCGCTCGAGCTCATGTGGAGACTGCAGGAGGGCCTGCGGGAAGTGGGCGGATTTGCCGCTGCTTCGCTGCAACCTGCAGCCGGCGCCCACGGAGAGCTCTCCGGCGTGCTCATGATCAGCGCCGCGCTTAGAGCGCGAGGGGATGAGGGGCGCAAAAAGATGCTCATCCCCGATTCGGCCCACGGGACAAATCCCGCAAGCTGTACGATGGCCGGCTTCGTGACGCAGACTATTCCCTCGGGACCCGACGGGAACATCGACATGACTGCGCTGAAGGCCGCCCTCGATGAAACCGTCGCAGGCATAATGATCACGAACCCCAACACGCTCGGCCTCTTTGAGACAAACATCGAAGAGATCTGCAGACTGGTGCATGAGGCCGGAGGCTATGTCTATGGCGACGGCGCCAACATGAACGCGCTCGCCGGTGTCTTTAAGCCGGGAAGCTCGGGCATCGACGTCATGCACTTCAACCTGCACAAGACCTTCTCGACGCCGCACGGTGGCGGTGGTCCGGGGGCGGGCATGATTGCTGCAAACACGAGTTTGGCGCCTTATCTGCCTGGGCCGATCGTCGTAAAGGACGGCGACGCTTACCGACTTGCAATGCCGCCGAAGAGCATAGGCAGAGTCAAGGCTTTCTACGGCAATTTCGGAGTCCTGGTGCGGGCCTACATGTATCTTCTCATGATGGGTGCGGATGGACTGAGGGGCGTTGCCGAGAATGCGGTGCTGAACGCGAATTACCTCAAGTCGCTGGTTGAAGATGTATACCCCGTGCCCTACAAGCGGCGTTGTATGCATGAGTTCGTTGCGAAAGGCACTGTGGCCGAGGGCGTTCACACGCTAGACATCGCAAAGCGCCTTATAGACTACGGTTTCCATCCGCCCACCATCTATTTCCCCCTCATCGTGCAGGAAGCCCTGATGATCGAGCCGACGGAGACCGAATCGAAGGAGACGCTCGACCTCTATGCCGATGCGTTGAGAAGGATCGCGGCCGAGGCCGCTACGCAGCCAGAACTTCTGCATGAGGCTCCGCACGACGCGCCTGTCGCTCGCCTCGACGAGGTAATGGCCGCCCGCTATCCTATTCTCTGCTATCGAGGATAAGGTTCACACGCAACGGCCGTCTCCTGTCGACGGCCGTTGCGCATTTTTACCATATATCGAACATAGCGACTAACCCGCTCGAACCCCCTGATGCGACGACCGAACCTCCCAAGCGAGCAAGGTTTGCTATCGAACCTATGCCGGAATAATCTTCTACTGGTGAATCGAGGAAAGAAAAAGCGCTCGGCTGGCCGGAGGGAGCAAGCGCGACGATGCCAAGGCCGGCTCCTCCGCCTACAACGAGGTACTTTGCGCCACTCTCTCGATTCTCGACAAATGCCAAGGACCGGGCTTTGTCGAACTCGTCGAGGAGGCTCCAGGTCGCGAGAGGCGTATAGCTCGACGATGCGTCGGCCTTTGAAAAGATATGGAGTTTTTTGGAGTAGCCAAGGACATAGCAGAGCCCGCTCTCTTCATCGAAGGCGATGGATTTTGGATCGCCGAGCGATTCGTTGTTTGCACCGCCCGCGAATGGTGGGTCCGCGGAGAATTGACCTTCGGCCTCCGAATAGTGCACAAAGAAGACCCTCGCGATATTCGAGGAACATGCTGCAATCCACCCATCTGGTAGGAGGATCATATCTTCCATACCGAGCGAAGAACTCGGGGGCGGATCAAAGCATCCTGCGAAAGAAAATTCATGGACATCCTGTACTTCGCCGTCGGACACTACATCTTGGACGTTGAACATAAGGATTTTTTCAGGGGCGTTCGCAAGGATGAAGAGACGTCCTGAGTCGGCGGAAAATTGTATCGCCTTGATATTCTCGAAAGTCGGAGCTCCATTTTTTGTGCTCACGATATCCGTCGTGGATAGTATCTCGCCGGCCCCATTGAGGGCATATATCCTAAACCAGTTCGATGTTGATGCTCCGAGGGCGATGAACGAACCGTCGGGCGAAATGCTCACCCGGTCAGGACTCCGCTCGTTCTTGTCGACGACGACTTTGTCGCGCCAGAGCCTCAGCCATCCCGCGGATGAGGGAACACTGAGGTCCGCCCCGCAGGGCGAATAGAAGAGATGGATGGCGCTGTTTTTGTCGAGTCCCGCAACGGCGATCAGCCCGCCGGCATTTGTCGCCACCCACTTTGCATTCTCTTGTATGCCTGTCCCCGTATTGGAAGCGCCGGTTGCAGTAAACAGCGAAGGGCTCATCGCCGCGTGGTAATCGATACTCTGTATCCACTCGGCGGTGCCCGACGCAGGTCCGGCGGAGATGGAGGATGTATGGGAGAGCACGTTGGAGAGCCCCGAGCCCACCTCCGTCAACAAGGCCTCCATTTTCATCGTCGTCTGCATAGTGGGTGCGTCGTTCTCACCTAAGACGATGCGGAAACCAGGCAGATTTTGAGAGATGTCGCGCTGGTTGCCTTCGAGCTTAGCGCCATTCAGGTACCAGTCGATAGAAAGATCGCTCCCGTTTTGACCGAGTGCGAGAGGCACGGCCATGGCTTTGTTTCTGTTGAGGTAGCGGTCCGCAGCGATTGCCGCATCTACCGACAATTCAAGATTGGGCACAGTGACTGAAATGGTGACCAATGGGTCGGAGAGTGTAATGTGGCATTCTCCGGTGGAGCTCTGCCCTGGCAAGACGAGGACAGTCGTCGTCGTGCCCGCAATCGTTGCCGACGTGGCATCCTTTAGCTGTATGGCGAGGCTGTAGTATCCGGAATCGAGATCCGCCACGCTGAGTCCTGTCTCTGTTGCAGGAATCTCGGTCGAAAACTCTTGTGGTCCCTGAAACGATGAATCTCCGGGAAGCCCTCTGTAGACGAGCGATACTGCATACTTCCATTCCGCACTCGGCGCTTGGCTCGGAGAAAAGGCGATCTGCAGAGATCCCTTCCCCTTTGCCAGATGAAGCGGAATGGCAAGGTCGAGCGTCTTGCCAGGCTCTGTGGATATGTGCAGTGTTTTCTCCACAATGACGACGCCATCTGCCGTAAGACCTTCCGCCAGGCATGTCCACCCCCCAACCTTCAGCGTCACCTCTCCACTTCCTCTGCTCAGAGTCTTAGTGACCACTTCGCCATTGTCGGCGGTAAAGGTGAGGCGGTACGAGGCGAGCCTGTAGCCGGATGGGGGGCCGATGAGCCCTTTGGCCCCAGTTTTCCCGGCAAGGCCGGTCAACTCGTCGGGGACGACGCACTGAACACGAATCTTCCCCATGCCGTGGGGCATCATCCCCAGTTGGCATGCCAGAAGCAGCGTAACGGCAAGCAGTACCACCGTCTGTATCATGATGGGTTTTTTCATGCTTTACTCCTCCATAGGGAGTCGCGCGCGCCAGCGTGCGCTGCTTCAAGATTTTGTAAATCTCCACACATTGCAGAATCTTCGCCATACAGCATATAATGGATGGATAAGAGATGGGGCATGGGAGGCTTCGGGTGAAAATACTGTTCATTTCTAGCGAGTTGACGCCATTTGCAAAGAGCGGCGGACTTGGCGATGCAGTATCTTCTCTTGCAATAGCATTGTCCAAATTGGGCCATGACGTGAGAGTCCTCATCCCGCGGTACTATTTCATATTGAAGAACAGCCTCCGCAGGACCAACGGACTCCTAGAGATCGACAGCGCCCGGGAGCGCCGCCACGCCTTTCTCTATGCCACGACAATGCCTCGCGCTCCAGTCAAAGTGTATTTTTTGGACTGTGACCCGCTCTATGGTCGCAACGGGATCTACGGTTACACATCGACGCAAGAATTTTCAGACAATCCCGAGCGTTTTGCCGTGCTCAGCAAGGCGGCATTCGCAGTCTGCAGGGGCCTCGGCTGGATACCCGACATCGTGCATGCACACGACTGGCCCACTGCACTTGTCCCCGTCTATCTCAATACGATAGAGAAAAACACTGAATTCTCCGGAACTGCCGGCGTGCTCACCATTCACAACCTCGGCTACCAGGGCATCTACAGCAGGGACCATTTCCCCGAATTGGGACTCGGCTGGGAATATTTCTATGGTGCAGGCTTCGAATACTATGGCAACATCAATTTTCTCAAGGCTGGTATCGTCTCGGCGGAGTGCATTACGACAGTCTCGCCCACCTATGCCAGAGAAATACAGACGCCGAATGGAGGATTCGGTCTCGACAGCCTTCTTCGCCAGCGCAGCAGGGACCTCGTCGGCATTCTCAACGGCATCGATACGGATATCTGGAATCCCGAGACCGACCCCTATCTGCCATTCCACTACTCGTCACAAGACCTAAGCGGCAAGGCGTCATGTAAGGCTGCGCTTCAGAAGGAGCTCGGGCTGCCGGTCGACCCCAGTGTGCCCCTGATCGGCATGGTGACGAGGCTCGTCGAGCAGAAGGGTATCTCTGAAGTCTTCGGCCGCACCTATGGGTGTATGAGAAAGATTCTGGAGACGATCAAGGTTCAGGTCGCGGTGCTCGGTTCAGGCGATGCCTGGGCCGAAGAGGCGATCATGAACTATTCGGTCCAATATCCCCACTTCAAGGGGGTGATCGGATACAATGAGAGACTCGCCCACCTCATCGAGGCGGGGAGCGATTTCTTCCTCATGCCGAGCCGGTATGAGCCCTGCGGGCTGAACCAGATGTATTCACTCGTCTACGGAACCTTGCCGATCGTCCATCGCACAGGCGGACTTGCCGATACCGTCGTGAATTACAATCAGGACCTCGGCGAAGGCACCGGCTTTATGTTCGACGATCTCACACCCCAGGCAGTCTTCGATACCGTGGGGTGGGCGATGTGGGCGTGGTACAACAAGCCCCAGCACATCCACAACATGCGTATACGGGCCATGGAGGAGGATTTTTCGTGGACACGTTCTGCCGAGGAATATGTGCGGCTGTATCAGCATGCAGTATCTTTAAGACAAGCCAGATGAATTCTAGAGGAATATATCGATGACTGAACCGAAGATTCTTGACTACAACAAAAATGAGGTGAGAGAACGTCTTCTGCGCGCCCTGAATGGGGCGACCAAAGACTGGACGAGTGCCGACCTCGCCCGTGCCACAGGTCTGCCGCTCGCGCAGATCAACATGGAGATGCCCGCTATTTCGGATGAATATCGGGGCAGACTGAAGGTATCCGAAAAAGGCGATGTACTCTATTCGTTCCCGCACGGTCTTAAGAGCAGGTACCGGGGTTTTGGTCCCACCATGCGGAAGTTATGGAAAACAGTGACGAAAGGGGCCGTAGAGGCGGGGAAGGCGCTGTTCAAGGTGTGGATACTGGTCACAGTGTTCGGCTATTTCTTTTTGTTTATCGCGCTCGCGATCCTTGCGTTCTTCGCCTCGATAGTCCTGCAGCGTGGCGGCGGTTCGAGCGACAGCGGCGACCGGAGAGGAGGAGGAATAGGCGGCCTCTGGCTGACGACCAGTCTCTTCGACTCGATGATCCGGCTCTGGTTCTACAGCGAGCTATTCAAGAGTTCCGATGCGCGACACCGCAACGCCTACGTAAAGCCTAAGCGCCACCCCCTCCACAAGGCGGTTTTTTCGCATGTCTTTGGAGAAGGAGACCCGAACGCAGAATGGAACACCGTGCTGAAGAAGGCTTTCGTCGCTTTTGTGCAGACGCACAAGGGCGTCATCACACTGCCTGAGTTCATGGCGATCTCTGGGCTGAAACCCGAAGAGGCCGAGGACCGCATCACGCAGTTTTTGGTCGAATTCGAGGGTAGCCCCGAAGTTTCGGAGGATGGTGCACTCTATTTCTTTTTCCCATCGCTGCTTGCCAGGGCATCCGATGTCTCGGCCCAGGCCGCGTCCAGCTTTCCGCTCAAGAGACTCAAACGCTTTTCCTCCAACGATGCGAAGCTGGACCGCACATTCCGATGGATCAACATCGTGAATTTGGTTTTCGGCTCGTATTATCTCATAAATGTCGTCAATGTCGGAATGGATGTCATCGTCCAGACCCCGCAGGGCGCAACTTTAAAAGGAGGACTGACCTTCCTCTACTCCTATACGGTGTATCTGTTTTCTCAGCTGGGTGCAGCCCAGCCTGCCCAGGTGGTCGGCTGGGTATTGGGTGCGGCTCCTCTCGCGTTCTCAGTATTGTTTTTCGGCATTCCACTGATCCGCTCTCGGCGTTTAAAGCGTGAGAACGAGGCGTTGAAACAAGAAAACATGAGAAAAGTGCTCTATTCTGCAATCATCGACAATCCGGCCGGCTTTGATCATAGGACGGTAAGCTTACCCTCAGAGGAAGTGCGCCCTTCAAGACCGGAAGCAGTCCAGGAAGAGGTACAGCACCTTGTGGCTTGGGCAAGTGGTGAGATAAGCGCAGAAGGCACGTGGACGTTCAAGGATGTCGAGTTCATCCAGAGGGAGGCGGAGCGGGTCCGCGCATCCATCCGAGAGACCGACTATGTACCTCAAAAGACCGTCTTCGATACAGATGCGAAGGTATAGGTGTTGTTTCGATGAACCATCATATGCAGCGCTCAGGAATAGTGCAGGGTGGCTTTGTGATGGCGCTCATCTCTGCGGTCAGCTTTTCTACGCTGGGTATCTTCGCCAAGATGCTCTATGCGGATGGATTTTCGGTGACGAGCGCTCTGGCCTGGCGTTTTGTCCTTGCCTCTCTTTTGCTTTGGGCGGTCGTGTATGTCAGGATGCAGTATAGGAGACGTTCTGCGCCGCGCAGTCGGGGCATTCCGCCGACGACGGAGGACAAATCTGCAGCGCGCACAAGGTTTTTCCGCGTTTTTTTGCTCGGTCTCCTCGGCTTTTCGCCACAGGCCGGCCTCTACTTTCTCACCGTAAAGATTCTTGATCCCGGAATCACGAGCCTTCTTCTGTACCTCTATCCTTCCTTCGTGTTTCTCATAAGTTTTTTGCTGAAGCACCAGAAGCCGGGCCGTGTTCAGTTTTTTGCGCTTCTCCTCTCTCTTGCAGGATGCGTGCTCACTTTTTGGCAGTCGGGTTTATACCCGCTTGTCGGTCTGGTGCTGGGCGTTGTGGTCGCAGTCGCCTATGCGGTGTACCTCGTGGTGGGGGAGGGTATTCTGCAACATGTCGATTCCCTGTGGGCCACTGCAGTGATCATGACCGCCGCGGCATTGGTGTATCTGAGTATCTCGATAGGAGACGGAACGTTCATCGTGCCCAGCTCTCTACGACAGATTTTTCTCCTGTTCGGTATCGCCATCCTTGCGACGGACCTTCCTATCGTCACACTGTTCGTGGCGATGCAGAGAATCGGTGCGCGGGATACTTCCATAATCAGCACGGTGGAGCCGGTGTGCACCAATATTCTCTCGGCGATGCTGTTCGGCGAAGTCATGACGGGCAGGCGTATTCTCGGCGGTGGCCTCATCCTCGCAGGGGTCATTGTGCTGAATCTCTGGGGCTACTCTTCCCAGAGGAAGGTAGCCGCTGCTCCCGAGGTGCACTGAGATCAGTGCTCGACTTTTTCCAGTTTTTTCGTATACTTTGGAAAGAACTGGGCCACTTTTCCGCTCTCGAATTTCACGACAACAAGGGGTCCAGCGCTCTGCGAGGATGTCACCTTGATGACTGTTCCGTTGCCATATTCGTCGTGGTAGACGGTCATCCCGGGCACCCATTCTTCTTTTGACGCAGTCCCTTCGATGGTACCAGACGCGCTGCGGAGCTCCACATGGCCATAGGTGGCCTGCGACGTCGGCCATGTCGAGGTGCTCCACTGCTCGTAGAGCTCGGCGCCGATCTCGGAAAGGAAGCGGCTCGGGGCGGTCTCGAACAGCTTTCCATGGAGCCGGCGCCAGCGGCAGGCAGTCAGATAGAGCTGTTCTTTGGCGCGCGTCACTGCGACGTAGAAGAGACGCCTCTGTTCTTCGAGGTCTTCGCCCTCTTCGTCGTTCCGGGGGAAAAGCCCCTGTTCGAGTCCGGTGACGATCACGATGGGGAACTCGAGGCCCTTGGTGTTGTGCATCGTAATCAGGGTCACTGCATCTGCATTCGTATCGTTGATCTGTCGAGATTGGTCGAGCATCACCGAGTCCAGAAATTCCAACAGCCCATCTTCGGAGAGAGGAGCATCGGAGGCGGCGTTGATGAGCTCTTCGATATTTTCTTCTTTTTGTGTACCTGTAATCTTGTCTTTGCCGCGATAAAAGTCCATAAGGCCGCTGTTCTTGGCGAAGTCGGCGATGAGAGAGCCGAGTGTGCGCCCTTCACCCTTCGTTCCTTTCTCGAGAGACGTTCGCGCCTGGTCGAAGAGAGAAAGAAACTGCGAAAGGCCATCTTTTCCTTTTCCGTGGATGTCGTGCAGCACATTCCGCGAGGCTTCCACCAGATCGGAGCCGGCCCGAAGCGCCGAGGCGACGATTTTTTCGATGGAAGTCGCCCCAATTCCCCTTGAGGGCTTGTTTACGATGCGCTTGAAGGATATCTCATCTCTCGGGTTGGCAAGAAAGGCCAAGAACGCGAGCATATCCTTGATCTCCTCGCGTTCGTAAAAGCGGAGAGCGCCGACGATCCGGTATGGGATGTCATAGCGAGGGAAAAGGCGCTCAAAGCCGAGAGACTGCGCATTGGTCCGGTACAGAATGGCGATGTCCCTCCAATGGCCTCCATCCTTCATGTGTTGTCGGATAATATAGGCGCAGTATTCGATTTCTTGATCTTGGTCGTCGAGGATGGCGAGCCTCGGTTTCGAGCCCCCTGTCCGCGTGGCCAGCAGCTTCTTCCCGAGTCTCGATGCATTGTGCTCGACAATGCTGTGGGCGAAATCGAGTATACTTTGGTGTGATCTGTAATTGCGCTCGAGTTTTATCAGCTTCGTTTCAGGGAAGACTGTCTGGAAGTTGAGGATATTCCGAACCTCGGCGCCGCGAAAACGGTAGATCGACTGGTCGTCGTCGCCAACGACGCAGAGCATAGTCTGTGCGCCTGTGAGCTGTTGCAGGAGTCTGAACTGGGCCACATTCGAATCCTGATACTCGTCGACGAGGATGACTCTGAAGCGCTGACGGGTTCGGGCGCGGACTGCCTCGTCCTTTTCGAGGAACTGCACGGGCAAGAGGATTAGATCGCCGAAATCGACATTGCCCGTGGCCCGAAGCCGCTCTTCATACGCCGTATAGATGCGCCGAAATTCAGGGTGGCGGCTGATGAAGCCGAGGTTCGGAGCATCCGGAGACAGGCCGTAGTCCTTCGCCTTTGCGATCAAAAAGGCGTAGTCGCTGCAGTCCCTCTTCGAGAGTGTCGGGAAGATGGAGTGCACGAGTTCTGCAGAATCTTCGTCATCATAGATGGTGAACTCGCGCCGTATGTCGAAGACCTGCGCATTGCGCCGCAAAAACCAGGCGCCGAAGGAATGAAAAGTGCGGATGACGGCCCGCTCGCAGGAAGGTTCGATGGTCATGGCCCGCTCGCGCATTTCGTTTGCAGCTTTGTTCGTGAATGTCACTGCGAGAATCGATTCCGGCGGGATATGCTTTTCTCGTACGAGGTAGGCAATCTTTGTCGTGATGACTCTCGTCTTGCCTGTGCCCGCGCCGGCGAGAATAAGCAGTCGTGTGCCCTCGTAGCAGACCGCTTCGAGCTGTTCCGAGTTCAGTCCTTGAAGATACTCAGGTCGTTGGCCGAATGTCATGGTGTTGCAGTATACTCTAAGGCTGCGCCGAAATCGACTCCATTGACGGAAGTTATGCGGGCCTCGACGATCGTGCCCGGCTTCCGCGCTGCGCCGATGAGCGTGACGCCGTCGACTTCAGGCGCCTGCATCCAACCCCTTCCGATGCAGAGTTCGTCGTGGTCGAAGGTCTCTTCGACGATGAAATGGTCTTTCGTGCCGATAAAGCGCCTCAGCCTTTCGGCGGTGATCGCCACCTGCATCTCTTCGACGAGGGTCTTTCTTTTTTGTGCAGTGGCTTTGGACACCCGGTACTTCATACTGTAGGCGGGAGTGTTTTCTTCGCGTGAATACGAAAACGTGCCGAGCCAGTCGAGCTGCGCTGCCTTCTGAAAGTCCAAGAGCGCGGCAAAATCGGCCTCCGTTTCTCCCGGAAACCCGACGAGGAAGGTGGATCGAATCATGGACAGGGGCAGTTCCGCCCGTATTCGCCCGATAAGCTCGAGGTAGCGTTCGGCCGATCCCCGCCGGCCCATATTCCTGAGCACGGCAGTCGAGGCATGCTGGAAGGGTAGATCGAAGTAGGGGCTGAAACGGCTATCCTCCTTGATGATCGGCAGTATTTCATAGGGAAAGTGATCGGGGTGGATGTAGAGCACGCGGACGCGGAAGTTGCCCCGGAGCCCAGCGAGAGAGGTCAACAGATCGGGGAGCATGCACCGTCCTGCAATGTCCTTGCCATAGTTGCCGAGGTCTTGACCTATGAGGACAAGCTCGAAGATACCCTTGTCGATCAGAGCTCTCGCTTCGGCGACGACATCTTCGCTGCGTCTCGAGCGCAGCTCGCCGCGGATCGATGGAATTGCGCAGTAGCTGCAGTGGTTCGAGCAGCCCTCGGTGATTTTTATGTGGGCTGTTCCAGGAAAATCGAAGAATGTCGTTCGTGGATAATACGTAGGAGGCATGACCCTCTGTTGGGGGATCGCAAGGAGTATTCTCTCGGCTCCCCGTGCGATTTTTTCGACCGCCTCTGGTATCAGCGACAGGTCGCCATTGCCGAACACTCCGTCCGCCTCCGGTAGATCGCTGAAGAGCGCATCGGAGTAGCGCTGGGAAAGACAGCCGGCTGCAATCACCTTTTTCTCCGGCCAGCGTCTTTTGATATCGACGATGGCAGCGATCGATTCTTTTTTCGCCTCTTCGATGAAGCCGCAGGTGTTGACGATGATGATATCGGCATCCTCCGGCGAGGCAGAGGCGGAAAATCCGGCGTCGATGAGGCGAGCGCTGATCTCTTCGCCATCCACCTGATTTTTGGCGCAGCCATGCTGATCGATATAGAATGCGGGCATAGAAATTCCTTGTGTTCTGGAATCAGGATTCGCGTACGTGCACGACGCGCTCCCTGGGTCATTCAGCAGTCCTGGTTCGCGCACGTGCATGACGCGCTTCCTGGGTCATTCAGTCCAGAGGCGTTGCGACCAGTGCCCAGCCGCCCTGCGCATTTGACCACGATAGACGCTGCACGGCGATTTCTCCTGGGCCCCCCATCACAAGCTCGGTAGATTTGCCTGCAGACTGAAAGACGTTCACCTTTACGGCCTGGGCGTTTGCAGTCCAGAAGGTAATGCTGTTCGATGCGTTGACGGTGATGGATTCTCCCTTTCGGTAATATTTTTCCACCCACTCTTTTCTATCGGCTTCATAGCGGAACAACACCGGCGACATAAAACTGACGTTGACATGGAAGGGATGAGGCCCCCCCGCGCTTCTGAAGAGCACGACGGGCGACGTCTGCCCCTGCGCGGTTGGAGGTGCGGCAGCCCGGCTCGCCTCTTCTGGTACGGTGATGTCGGTAGAAACTTCGGTCGTAGAGAGTGGCTCTTTGACATCGAAGTGCACGAGGGCACCGTTTTTTGGTTCATTTGGAGCGTAGTCCAATACGGTGGCAACGAGCCGTTCTTGGTCGGCCGAAGGGTTCATCACGGCATCCTCATTCAACCCTACCGTCAACGTCCCATATGGAGTGTCAAGGGAGATCTTGTCTGTGATGGCCCTGAGGGTAATCGATACGAAGTCGTCCCCCAGGGGCAGGTAGACTTTATCCTGAGGATACAGACGCTGCTCGAACGGCAATCCCTCCGCCTGATACTCCGATGGAGCGCGGTTTGTCCCGGAAGAAAGCTTGAGCGTGGGGATAATGCTGATTGCGGCGATCAGAAGCACAAGGCCAAGGAGAATGAAGGGAAGTAATCTTCCGGCCTGAACGAGAGCAACTCTGCGGGTGGGGGTACCTCTGTGGGTGGAGGAAGGGGGCGGCTCGGCAGTTTGCCTGGCCTGCATTGGAACCGAGGGTTCTTTGATGGTGGCCGATTGGGGCGATTGGGCTGATTGGGGTTCGCCCTGGACCTTAGCCTCGCCTTCGTGGGGTTCGGCTTTTGTCCGTGATTTTCTGTTCGATGAGGTTTTCCTTTTCTTCGGCGAAGCCGAGGACGCAGAAGGAGGACTCTCTTGTCCTTCCATCCTCTCTTGTCCTTCCATCTCGGAGAAAAGTGAAGATTCTTGGGCTTGTGACGGCGCAGAGGCCTCTTCGCTATGTGTTTTGTCTGTCTTTTCAGCCGCAGGCTGGGCTGAGAGTGGCGGGGCCCGAGTTGGAGCTGGGGTTTGAGCCGGAGCCCGAGCCTCCTTGACCTCGTTGCCTTGGTCCGATTCGTCGTGGGTATCAGCAGAAAGAGTCTCCCCTGTGGCTTGTTCGGCTTCCTTGTCACTCTGCCGATAGCGCTCGACGATTTTGGCGGCATCGAGGCCAAGAAATTCGGCGTAGTTTCTCAGAAAGCCGAGAATATACACCTCACCGGGGAAGCCTTCGAAGTTGTCAGCCTCGATGCCCTGAAGAAAGCGTTTGCTGATGTTCGTCTCGTCCGAGACCTGTTCCATCGTAAGCCCTTTCTCCAGACGAGCATCACGAAAAATACTGCCTACCTTTCCCATCACGGTCCCCTGCGCCTACCTGCTCTCTCACTGAAACAGAAAATTATTGTACACATTCGCACTTGCAGGTGCATCGTAGGCAAACTTGTCTGCATCGATTCCTTGATTCACCTTGATATTCTGAAAGTCAAAAACAATCTTGTCGTTCGAGACGGTCCACCCCTCCAGCCTGCGGATCAACATTGTATCGGGGCTCACCGAGAGCCGAATGTTCTTGTACCCCTCGGATACGCTTTTTCTGGACAGCATCAAGCGGTAGACTTGTTCGTCGGATCCGGGGTCGATGGGCTCCGGGTTTGGGCTGTGGTCCCAGCCGATCGTGTAGTTTCGGCGCATCAGCGACAGTCCTTCTTTCGAAGCCAGCGTTGCGCTCCCCAAGGAGACGCCCTGATCGCCCGCATCCTGGCGCAGCACCGCCCTATATTGAGGAAGATAGACCAAGAGTATCTTGCCGTCGAATACGATGACCTGGTCGGCAGGCTGTGAGAAATCGATGCGCAGAAGTGTCGGCGATTTGAAAAGAAGGCTGCCTTGCATGGGCTGCTGACCTGCGGTGATCTGCACATCCGCTGCATAATCCGAGACTGAAGCATAGTTTTCGGCAAGACGGGAAAAGAACTGGTCTGCCGTCAACATCTCCTGCGCCCATAGCCCCATTGCAGTCACAAGACCGACGACGAGCCACGCTTTGATCGCGAGTTGTGTTCGTTTCACGAATGTCGCTCCAATTGTAAAATGATGGCCGGAACGTCGGTGATTGCGGGAGGACCGAAGTACTGAATACTCCCGGGAAGTCGATAGTCCGACGAGAGTGCCCACTTGTCGCGCACCGCCGCGAAGGCCTTGAACGCTCGCCCTTCGAGGTCGACGAGCGCTTTCTTTATTACTGGTTTATCCTTTCCATGTCTGTGCTCTATGTTCATCATGGAAACGATGGGGATGCCGCCTGGCAGCCAGTCCTTGGCCGGGGCACTGAGATTCCGAATTGCGGCGATATAGCCGGTGAGCCTGTGGAAAATGAGGAGGCAGGCATCGTAACCCAGCGAATAGCAGTAATCGGCATCGAAATTCGATGGAAAAGCGCAGCGCCCCTCATACCCGAAGAAATGAGTCTGATAATCGAATTTTCCCTTATAGATGCCGGCAGCGGCCATCTCCTTCAATTTTCGGGCCGTCATCTCGACGAGCAGTTTTTCGGTTTCGATTCTCGAAACCTGAACGTTGCCATGAGGGTCCCTATCCCAGCAGAGCTGTGTCTGTATCGACTCCGGAAAACTCGAGAATAATCGAGCGCTCTCCTCCGGCAGGCGGGAGAGGACAAAGGTCCTCTGCGCTTCTCCCTTGGGAAGACCTTCGTATTCAGCACCGGCCGCGGCGATGATGTCGTTGATCTGGGCGATGAGTGCCTTGATTTCGGGAATGAACTCGATGAGCCCTTCGGGTACGATGATGACACCGAAGTTTTCTCCTTTGGCCGCGCGAGCAGAAATGGTGTCCGCGATCATTCCGACAATCTGGGAGAGACTCATGTGCCTAGCTTCTACCTCTTCGGAGATGAGGGCGATGTTCGGCCTCGTTTGAAATGCGCATTCGAGGGCGATATGCGAGGCGGAGCGCCCCATCAACTTGATAAAGTGCCAGTATTTTCGTCCGGAGGCGGCGTCCCTGCATATGTTGCCGATAAGCTCGGCGTATACCTTAGTTGCGGTATCAAAACCAAACGACGACTCGATCCATTCATTCTTCAGGTCTCCGTCGATGGTTTTTGGCACACCGACCACCGTGAGCGAGGTTCCCTTTTGGAGGAAGAATTCGGATAAGAGTGCGGCATTGGTGTTGGAATCGTCTCCACCGATCACGACAAGGGCATCTAGTTTGAGCTGCTCTGCGGTCTTAAATGATTTTTCCAGTTGTTCCGCAGTCTCGATCTTGGTTCTGCCGGACCCGATGATGTCGAATCCTCCTGTATTGCGGTACTGATCCACGACCTCCAACGTCAGTTCTCGGTAGTTGCCCTCGATGAGTCCGGAGGGACCTCCTCGAAAGCCGATGAGCTTCGACTGGGGGTTCGCTTTTTTGAGGGCATCGAAGAGGCCGGCGATGACATTGTGCCCCCCCGCAGCAGGGCCTCCCGAGAGAATGACGCCTACCGTCAGGGCCTTTTCTTCCATGGCAGCCTCGCCTTTGACGAATTTTATCGCCGGCTTGGCATAGCTGTGGGGGAAAAGCTGCTTCAGTAATTCGCGGTCTTTTTCAGGCTCGACTATCTCAGTCGGGAGCGCCTTGATGTTCTGTATCGGTTCGAGAAAGATGTCAGGTACTTTGGGGACATACGCATAGCGTGCCGAGTGGAGCGGAGATTGTTCGAGCATCTGTCATACCTCTTTGCAAAAGATATCTTACATAAATCTACTGTTTTGACAATCCATCGAAAAGAGTACCGAGAGAGAAACACAGGAGCTTCTTGTGCCCTTGTCGAATTTTTCTCTTCACTTGTGGATGAAGAATGCCGATACTGACAATGGTACCGTATATGGCAAGACGAGTTTTCGTGACATCGATATTGTTGCTTTCTCTGTTCGGCATACCCTTAATCTTATGCGGGGCAGCACAGGAATACCACGTCATCCAGACAGGTGAAACGCTTTATTCGATTGCGAAGAGTTACGCCATACCCTATGATATGCTCGCCACGCTCAATGGCATCACGGATCCCGCAAAGATTCGTCCGGGTATAGTCCTCCTCATCCCCCAGGTCCATATCGTCGCCAAGGGGGAGACATTTTACGGTATCTCGAAAAAGTATGATATTTCGATTCAAGATTTGAAGTCGGCGAATAATCTGTCTGATTCCTACATACTCAAGGTCGGCGACGTGCTCATTATCCCAGAGAAGGAAAACGCCGTCTCATATACGGCTACAGCGACCTCCTCTCAGCCTTCTTCCGCTCCAGTCGTCGAGCCGCCTGCAGGAGCGTCGAGCACCCCTGCGGTACCACCACCGACTCCTTCGGCGACGCCACCTGTCGCTGCGGCACCCACACCTCCGCCTGCGACGACAACCACAAGCGTCTCGAGTGCGGCCCCAAACACGAGTACGACACCAAATACGAACACAAAGACCGAAACCCCAGCTCCGCGGTCGGCCGACAAGCTCGTGCGCTGGCCGGTGGAAGGGAAAGGTCAGTATATGAGTGGCAAACTCGAGGGGATCATGTTTCAGACGAGTCAGGGCACGGCGGTCAAAGCCGTCGCATCGGGCACGGTCGTCTCGGCCGGGCCATCGCGCGGCTTTGGCGAGGTGGTCTTTATTCAGTCGAAAGCAGGGTTTGTCTACGTCTATGGTGGCAACGAGTCGATACTCGTCAAAACGGGCGAAGCCGTTGAGCCCGGCAAGACGATTGCGAGGGTCGGCATCGATGCAAAGGAAGGAAGCCCCATCGCGTATTTCTTTGTATTTCGCAATGGGCAGCCAGTCGATCCGTCGCTTGCGCCCCGAGAATAAACGTTTTGATTTTCGTCTCTTGTCTTTTGCAGAATAGCGTTATACACTAAAAACATGAGCGACCGGGTAGGCTGCAATATAAAAAGCATCTCCAGGCCGCCTACACGGAAACATGCGGGCGAAGGCCTTAAGAGAGAACTCGATCCTCTCAGCCTCTATCTCCGCCAGATTTCGGAATATTCTCTGCTCGATGCCGAACAGGAAAAGGCGCTGGGTGCCAAGCTCAGTGAGCTCATAAGTATTATGCAGCAGTCTGATGCGGCATTGGCAGAGAATCCCCACGATCAGCTCCTTGCAGAGAACCGTACGCGTGTCGCAGAAGAACTGCGGACCACAAGAGAACTGCTCATAACCTCCAACCTGCGCCTGGTGGTGTCGATCGCAAAAGGGTACCAGATGCGCGGGGTGAATCTCCTCGATCTCATCGACGAGGGCAACATCGGGCTCATCGAGGCGGTAAACCGCTTTGACTATCGGAGAGGATACCGTTTTTCCACCTATGCGAGCTGGTGGATACGCCAGGCGATCATCAAGTGTCTCGTGGACCAGAGCCGAGTCATACGTCTGCCGACTCATATGCTGAACGCGATCAGACGATGCTACGCCTCCGCCAAGGATCTCGTTCAGGAGCTCGGCCGTGATCCGAATACCACCGAGATCGCCGAGAAATCCGGCATCTCCCGGAGTAAAGTCTCGAGCGCGATGCTGCTTGCGCAGGGCACATCCAGCCTCGACCTCTGTGTGGACGAGAAGAAGAATGCTAGCCTTGCCGAGAGCGTCAGAGACGAGAGTACTCCCGATCCCTTCAGCCAGGCGTTTGCAGCGACAATGCAGGAGTTGCTGTGCTACGTAATGCTCTCCCTGTCGGAGCGGGAAC
>DIXD01000073.1 GCA_002435985.1 Spirochaetaceae bacterium UBA6089 | reverse complement strand
AGAATTCAGCTCGACCTCTCCAAAGACCCGAGTCTCGGCCTCAAGCCTGCAGACATTTCCATCGCAGCACCGCTCTCGGCTGACGCCAAGCTCCCGTCGAGCGCCGACGGTACACTCTATGTGCGCGACATGTTCAATCTCTACGTCTACGAGAACTTCCTGTATACCATGACGCTCACCGGGCAGCAGATCGAGGATTTCCTCGAGTACTCGTATCAGTACTGGTTCGACACCATGCCGAACGAGGGGAACCACCTCATCGCGTTTCAAAGAGACAAACAAGGCAACCTGATATTCGACAACCGCACCAACATGCCGATGACCGCCACACGCTACTATAACTACGACTCGGCTGCGGGCATCAACTATGTCGTCGACGTGACCCAGCCTCCGGGGAAGCGNNGCCATCAACTCCTACCGCGGCTCGGGCGGCGGTGGACACCTTGAAAAAGGTGCTGGGCTCGACAAAAACACCATTCTCTCGATGAAGCTCGTGAACGGCTCCACCACAAAAGACCTGCGGTATTTCCTACTCAAATGGTTCGAACAGCAGGAAGGCCCGATCACCGTGACGCCGATCGGCAACTGGGAGGTGATCCCCACCGACCTCGTGGAGCTCGGCAAGAAGACCGATTTCCCGCTGCTCTATCCTTCGAAGTAAAAAACCACGAAGAGCCGGCGCGCTGAAGAAATTCGACGCGCCATTCAGCGCTGCTGCTTCGTACACTCTGGGCCGCCCGCATATGGGCGGCCCTTTTCGATTGACGATCGGGCGGGCAATAGGCAATGGAGCGAGCAATGGGCACTTGGACGGGTAATTTGTGATTGGAGGAGTAATGGGCGATCGGCCGGGCAATAGGCGATTGAGCGGATCGTCCCTATTTTTCATGCTTTTTCTTGATTTTCTCAGCACATATCCCTATATTTGAATCAGCAATAATGCTCGCCCGCATGGGGAGCAACGACGAGCCGAGGGGCTAGTGCCGCGGCTACGGAGCATTTCCGCGAGGAGGAACGTATGAACAAGAGACCGTATATGGACATCGGGTCCATCTTCGATGACATTTTCGAAGCGGCAAAGGATTTCGGAGAGCGCATGAAAAATTTCGCACCCGGTTTCAACGGCCCGGGGACTGAAGGTGAACACGAGGGCGGCCCTGACATACATGGCTGTCACGGTATGGGCGGCGGCGCATGGTTTGAGGCGCATGGGGACGAGAACATCGACTACTACCCGAACTATTCCTACCCGCCCCTCAATGTGTACATGCTTGCCGACAAGAGCCTTGTGTTCGAATTTGCCCTGGCCGGCTTCGACGAGAAAAACATGAGCCTTTCGTTCCAGGGCGATTACATGGTGTTTTCTGCCCGTATCGACGTCGAGCAGCCTGAAGAAGGCGTTCGCTATTTCAAGCGGCGGCTTAAACTCAAGGATATCGACAAGCAAAAGTATTACGTGCCTGCAGACAAATTCGACCAGGGAAAGGTCAAGGCCGTCTTCCGTAACGGTATTCTCAAGGTGACGGTGCCGCCCAAAGATGTGGTCGACACTCCCGAGGGCATCAAGATCGAAATTATCAAAGAAGGAGAGTAAGGCAGTCTCCTCCTGCATAGCTGAATAAAAGAAGGGCGCGGTTCCGCCAGGAGCCGCGTCTTTTTTTGTGAAGCTGTGTTATTTTTGACACGGTGCTATTTTGAAGCGATGCTGCGCGCGACGATGACATCGACCTCAGTACCGAGCGCCTGCCGCAGCACCACGGTGCCCCGGACGACAGGTAGACGGACGGTGATGCCTCTCAGCGCGTCGAGAAGTTCCGGAATTTTCTCTTTGGGAAACGCCACTGTCGAGCGCACGGGAACGCGGCGCGGCAAGTCCGATCTCGGCCCCGGCACGCTTCCGTCAGGCAGCAGGGCGGCGCAGGTGAAGGTCACCACGCGCTTTGGGTTGAACATCTCCTCGCGCGCATACTGTTCGCCGCGCACACAGCGGTTGCCGGTCACTTTCATTTCTCCGTGCTCATCGGTGTCCACGACAAGGCGGCAGCCCAGGGGGCAGGTAATGCAGATCAGTTCTCGCATGGAATGTTCCTCACAGCAGCGCAATTTCGACCGTCGAATCGCGACCGGCCGCCGATAGCTCTTCGGGGACAAGCATCAAGCTCAGCATCTCCGAAGGCTGCACATGCGCGAGCCTGCGCGACCTCACCACCGCGCCATCGAGGCGGACTTCGAGTCGTGCGTCGTTCTTTACGATGAGACTGCGCATGTAGAACCGGTTTTCACGCTCAAGATTGATGCGCATGGGCATTACATAGCGGATATTTGGGCCGGCCTTGACACGGAGTTCGCGTTCGGGTCGGTAGCCCGAGATCCAGGCTGCCGCGTTCGCGCCCGCGCGCCGTGCTTCCTCGACCACATAGTCGACGAGATCGTGTACATGCAACACATTCCCGCAGGCGAACACCCCCGGCATCGTCGTCATGAGCGTGCTGTCGACCCAAGGCCCGTTCGTGGCAGGCTGTAGCTCGATTCCCGCGTTGCGCGAAAGCTCGTTTTCAGGAACAAGGCCCACCGACAATAGCACGGTGTCGCAGGCGATTCTGAAGGCCTTTTCGTGCATGAGCGCGCCCGACTCGATCGGCGTCACCTCGATGCCTTCGACTCTGTCCTTGCCGTAGATGTTGGTCACCAGGTGCGACAGATAGAGTGGAATGCCAAAGTCGTCGAGACACTGCACGATGTTGCGCGTAAGCCCGCTCGGATAGGGCAGAATTTCGATCACCGCATGGACCTTGCATCCCGACCAGCTCATGCGGCGTGCCATGATGAGCCCGATATCGCCAGAGCCGATGATCACGACGTCCTTGCCGGGGATAAAACCTTCGATATTGATAAGGCGCTGGGCGAGCCCCGCCGTGTAGATACCCGCCGGCCGCGTGCCGGGAATACGAATATTGCCCCGAGTGCGCTCGCGGCAGCCCATTGCCAGAACGATCGCGCGCGCCTCGATACGCATCATACCTTGAGAGGGCGACACACAGTAGATAGCCTTGAGCCCCCCTTCTTCGCGGATGTCGAGCACGGTCGTGCGGAGCGAGGTCTGAATGTTCCTGTTCCGGATATCCTCTTCGAAGCGCTGGGCGAATTCGGGGCCGGTGAGCTCTTCATTGAACTCGATGAGGCCGAATCCGTTGTGGATGCATTGCATGAGAATGCCGCCGAGCGTGGCTTCTCGCTCTACAATGAGCACAGAATGACCGCGCGTATCGAGCTCGAGTGCGGCTGCCATGCCCGCGGCGCCTCCGCCTATGACCACTGCGTCGAACGAAAGCTCTTTCATAGGCTCCCCTTCAAAATAAACGAACCGCCGCCGCGCTTTGTGATTTGGTCGAAACTCATGCCGGTTTCGCGCATAAGTATACGGATGATTTTGTAGGTGCAGAAACCGCCCTGACAGCGGCCCATCTGCGCGCGCGTGTAGTATTTTATGCCGTCGAGGGTCGTGTGGCCCGCACGGATCGCCGCGACGATCTCGGCCTCGCTGACGCGTTCGCAGCGGCAGACGATATCCCCGTATGCGGGATCTTGTGCAACGAGGGCATCGAGGGCAAAGGGGTCGGCATCGCGCGCACGGGGGACTTTATGCACATAGGGATCCCATGTGGACTTCTCTACGAGGCGCAAGCCCGCCTTCTTGAGCAAGTCCTTGACATACTCGCCTATGGCGGGGCTCGCGGTAAGGCCTGGGGATTGGATACCTGCGACCTGCACAAAGGCCTGCGCTTTTTCCGACAGCGCAATGTAGAAGTCGCTGCCGTACACAGCACGAAGTCCGGCAAAGCTCGTGATGACGTCGTTCTCCGAAATGGAGGGGACCATCATGCGAGCAGTGTGCAGGACATGTTCGAGCTGTTCTCGGGTGGTCGCAAAGTCTTCCTTATTTTGAGCAGGCGAGGCCGTGGGACCGATAAGAACGGTGCCCTCGACGGTGGGGATGACCAGGATGCCTTTGGAGACTTCGGTGGGAACAGGAAAAATGACGCGCGAAGGCTTTGCCTTGGCGCTGCGATCGAGGAGGTAGTACTCGCCCTTGCGCGGCACGATGGTGAAGCGCTCGGCGCCGAAGGCGGCCGAGATACTGTCCGCGAGCAGGCCCGCCGAGTTCACCACATAGCGCGCGCGGATTTCTTGCCCGCTCTTTGCGCGGATCCGCCAGAAGTCTGCTTCGCGCGTGGCCGACTCAACTTCGAATTCGGTCTTAAGGTGCACACCATTGTTCCGTGCGGATTCCACGAGCGAGAACACAAACCGATAGGGCTCGAGGATGCCGCCAGACGGCGCGTATAGACCGCCTACGACGTCCGGGTTGAGCGTGGGTTCGAGCTCAAGCATGCGCTCGCGCGAACACATCTCAATGCCGATGACGCCATTTTCGACGCCTTGAAGGTAGAGCTGCTCGATGGCCTTCATCTCGTCCTCGTGCAGCGCTGCGACGAGAATTCCACAACGCTCGAAAGGAAAATCGAGCTCTTCGTGGAGACGATCGAACATGAGCGCTCCCCGCAGCTCGAGGCGCGCTTTCAATGTACGTATGTGATCATGAAATCCGCCGTGGACGATCCCAGAATTCGCCTTGGACGTACCCAGGGATACATCGACCTCTTTCTCAAGCAGAGCGACATCGAGTTCATACTGCGAGAGCTTGCGGGCGATGTTTGCGCCGCAGACGCCCGCCCCAATGATGGCAACGTCGAACTGATCCATGTCTGCCTCACTATGCCCAGCGCACCAGACCGGGAATAAAACGTCCGTCGAGCGCAGGATGTACCGGCAGGACACGCACCGAATATCCGACCTGGCCGGTAATTTCTCCATGCATCATGTACTGATACCGATAATACGAACCTTCCTGCCCCACGAAAGACATGGGCATACGCCCGCCGTCGAGGATTTCTCCCTTACTCGAAAGCCTGCCTGAGTAACATTCGACTGCGACATCGTCGGGGGAAAGTCCCGCGAGGTCGACGAGGGCACGCACGGTGATCGTGGTCCCCCTCGACACGACGGGAGCTCCGTCGTCGGAGAACTCGACGATCCGTACGCCCTGCCATGCGCGCCATATTTTTTCGAGATACCGTGCGAGCGAAATGCTCGCCTTGTAGTTGTCCGCCTCGAGGGCTCGGCCCTCCGCAAGGGCTGCCTCGTAGTACCCTGCGTAATATTCCTTGAGCATGCGGTGCGTGGAAAACTGGCTGCCGATGACTCTCATCGAAGCGCGCATCTTTTTGAGCCAGTCGTGAGGGATATTATCGCGCCCTTGACTGTAGAAGAGCGGCACAATCTCGTGTTCGAGGAGGTCGTACAGGTCATCGGCCTCTATGCTATCCTGAAGCGCTTCGTCCTGATATTCTTCACCGGAACCGATAGCCCATCCTATGTCGGGAGTGTACGCCTCCGCCCACCACCCGTCGAGGACCGAACAGTTCAGCACACCATTCATGCCGGCCTTCATACCCGAGGTGCCGGAAGCCTCGAGCGGCCGGCGCGGCGTGTTGAGCCAGACATCGGAACCACTCGTCATGTAGCGGCCCATTGCCATGTCGTAGTCCTCTATGAATACGATGCGGCCAAACACCTCCTCGCGCCTCGAAAAGTGCACGATCTCTCGGATGAGGTCCTTTCCGGCCGCATCGTGGGGGTGCGCCTTTCCGGCGATTACAAGCTGGATGGGTTTCTCCTTATTCGACAGCAATCTGATGAGTCTGTCTGGGTCTTTGAGAAGCAGTGTCCCCCGCTTGTACGTCGCAAAGCGGCGCGCAAAGCTCAGGGTGAGTATATACGGCGAAAGCACATCGCTGGATCGAAGGATTTCGCCGTCGGACATTCCGAGCCGCTTATAGCCCGCGACAAGGCGCTGGCGACAGACCGCGACGAGCCGTTCTCGTCTGCGTTCGTGCGTGCGCCAAAGCTCTTCATCGGAGATGCTCTCCAACTTAGCCCATATCTCGACATTGTCAGGCTGCAAATAGAACTGAGGCCCTAAAAATCGATCGAGAAGATCGAGCATGTCGTGGCTGATCCAGGTGCGGGGGTACACGCCGTTGGTGACATGGCCGATCGGGACTTCCTTCAATTCGAGGTCCGGCCAGAGCGCCTTCCACATTGTACGCGACACTTCGCCGTGGAGCTTTGAGACGCCGTTCGATTTCGCAGAAAGGCGGAGCGCAAACACGGTCATGCAGAAGCTCTCTTGGCTGTCGAAGGGGTTTTCGCGACCCATGCCTAAAAATTCATTCCAATCGAGCCCGAGTCCTCCTACAAATGAACGGAAATATTTGTTCATGAGATCGATGCCGAAGCGCTCGTTGCCTGCAGGCACCGGGGTATGGGTGGTAAAGATATTCGTCGGAATGAAGGCCTGCATTGCCGCATGCACGTCCAGATGATAGTCTTCCATGAGCACCCTTATGCGCTCCAGCGCGAGGAAGGCGGAATGTCCCTCGTTCATGTGCGTCGCCGCGACCTTAATGCCCAGTGCCTTGAGCGCGCGAATTCCACCGATGCCTAGGAGTATCTCTTGTTTGATCCGCATTTCCTTGTCGCCGCCGTAGAGCGTGGCGGTGATGGTGCGGTCCTCGGGATGATTCTCGGGGATGTTGGTGTCGAGGAGGTAGAGCTGCGCCCTGCCGATATCGACGCGCCAGATGCCGGCGCTGATGGTGCGGCCCGCCATGTCGACACCGATGAGAATGGGGGTTCCATTCTGGTCGATACAGCGCTCGACGGGCATGTTGTACCAGTCATTCTCCGGATAGGTTTCCTGCTGATATCCATCGGCGTTGAGATACTGTTTGAAGTACCCCTGGCGATAGAGAAGACCGACACCGACGAGCGGCAGCCCGAGGTCGCTCACGGTTTTCATGTGATCGCCAGACAGCACGCCTAAACCGCCGGAATATGTCGGCAGCGAGACGTCGAGGCCATACTCCATCGAAAAATACGCGACCACCCTGTCGGCGGGCCCACGATACCAGGGCTTATTCTTCAGATATCGCTGAAACTGAGTATAGACATCGTCGAGATCCGATAGAAACGACTGGTCCGAAGCGAGCTGGTCGATCTTCTCCTGGCTCAGCATCCCCAGCATCTTTACGGGATTCTGCCCGGATTCCGCCCAAAGGTCGCTGTTGATACGGATAAACAGCGATACTGCATCAAAATTCCACGAAAGCCACAAATTGCGCGCCAGAGTATCGAGCCTGGCCAGGCGGCCTCTAAGGGTCGGCTTAACAGTGTGCGACACTATTTTCATCGATGGATACCTCTCATCTTCAATGCTTGCCGTTTTCCTGCTCGGAGTCTTTATTCCCCGGAAGGAATGTATCTATAATTCGTTTTACTTTACTATCATTGTTTACTTCTCTGCCATCCCGAGGAGTTTCATCGGGCTGCGATACCTCAGCGTGCTGCTGGGTCGGTTCTATGGGTGTCTTCAGAATAGTCCGGTATTTGTTCCTGAAATAGGCAAGGCGCTCCTCCGTGCTCATGGAATAGAGCGACGAGTTCTTCTCGTCTCTGTGGTCGCGCTGGACATTCCCTCCGTGCGAGGACTTCCCTCCATGTGGAGCCTTCTCTCCATGCGGGGCAGACTCATGGCTGCCGCGCTTTCCGCGCTTTGAATGCGGATGCCTCGACTCCTTATGGTCCGTGGTGTGGCCGTCGGATCCCCTGTGTGGTACCTCCGGTTTTTGCCATTCACGCCGGCGCACAGGTCTCTGCTCATCCGAAGGAGGCTCATGCTCACGCTCGAGGGGCACCCCCTCGCTTGCGTCGCGGTATTCCAGCATCTCCGCACTAGGTTCCTGTACCTCGAACGAAATGCCAAAACGCGAGGTTATCGCGGACAGTCCCACCTCATACCTCTCACACGCTAGGCCTATCATGGTCGCGTTTTGGGGCTGCACGGCCCGCACCCGCTCGAGGTACACATCGGCGTCGAGTGGAATATCGTAATGAATTGCCGTGGACACAAACTCGCTCGGCAGCGCTTCGAGATCGTCGTTCGAAACGACGAAGACAAGGGGTTCGCCTTCTTCGCGGTTCGCAGACACATGCTCTACACGAATATGATTAAGCCTGAGCCGCGCCTCGACTTCCCGAGCAATCTGCCGGAGATTGCAGAAAACGACAAGGGCGGAATGTCCCTTCCGATTCTCTTCTTGAATCAATGCAAGCAGCACTCTGAACTTGTTCTCCGAAGAAACTCGATACATCGATGTCGGAATTGCGTTCAGACTCGCCTGAGCCTTTTTCAGCACGACAGTCTTGGGGCTATTGGCAAAATCGATCGCGGTGTTCTTGGTCCTAATGCCCAGGTGCTCGGCAAAGAGGGCGGCCCTGCGCTCCCAGGGAGGAAGCAAAAGGCCCCAGATCTTCCGTTGGACTTCGCTTGGCTGCTCGCTGAAAACATCCGCTCCTTCGATGATCACAAGCCCAAAATCGCGCGGCCTGAAGCTTTCGTTCTCCACTGTGGTCAAAAAGAGCGATGCCGGCATTGCGACGACCGGTTCACCGCTGAGCCTCTCGACTGCCTGCCGTACCTCTTCCTGAGAACCGACGACCGCGCCTCCGATGTGCATCTCCTCAAGGAGCTGCTTCAGCTCCCCCAGCGTTTCCCTGTGTTCTGCCAAAACCAGAGCACGGACCCAGCTGCCGTCGTCCCTCCCCGTCACTTCAGGACGTTCCAGAAATCTCCCGATCATCGCCGCGACGAGCGGCGCGCGATATTCCGCGCTTTCGTCGTTCACCAGAATATCGTTCTTTTCCTTAAAAAACTGATCGTCGATAAGACGCGCAAACGTAACAAGAATCCGATCCTCTGCGTATTCTGTACGCCGTAAGAATCTCTCCATTTTTCAACCCTTCCCTGTCTTTGTAATATCTATGTCATGTGCACGGGGCACCTTTCAGGCAGATAGAACCACTATCATAATAAATAATCGGCAGATGGTATATAGAAAGAAGACTATAGCCAAAAGATAGCTTGTATTATATAATTATATATTGCTATATTTTTATTGAATTTTGAACATGCGAGGTCACATACGATGGTAACAAAGAAAATCCTCATTCTTGGTGGTGGATACGGAGGTGTTTGGGCGGGAAAAATTCTCGAGAAACATTTCCGCAGACGAGAAAATGTGGAGATCACACTTATCGATAAGCGTCCCTTCCACACCCTCATGACCGAGCTGCACGAAGTCGCCGGATGGCGGACAGAGCCTGAATCGGTGCAGGTGCTCTTCAAGAAGATCTTTGGAGCAAAGCGCATCAATGTTGTGCTGGATACCATCGAAAAAGTCGATTTCGAGGCAAAAAAAGCAATCGGAAAGGTTCAGACCTACGCATTCGACTACATCATTCTCGGTGTAGGTGCCGAGCCCGAATTCTTCGGCATACCGGGCATTGCCGAAAATTCCTTTACGCTCTGGTCCTTCGAAGATGCAATGAAAATTCGCAAGCACATCGAAGAGAAGTTCTACGCAGCGTCCCTCGAGACTGACCCTGAAAAACGCAAAAAGCTGCTCTCCTTCGTGGTCGCAGGCGCAGGTTTTACCGGCATCGAGATGATCGGGGAACTGCTCGACTACCGCGACGTGATGTGCCGCAAGTACTTTCTCGACCCGAAGGAAGTGCGCATCCTCAATATCGAGGCGCTGCCCTCGATCCTTCCTGTCCTCGAAGAGCCTCTGCGCGCAAAAGCGGAAAAGTATCTGCAGAAACGCCGTTGCGAGGTCATGCTCAATTCGGCCATCGTCGGCGCAGAGCCGGGCAAGGTCCTGCTCAAGAGCGGAGAAATCGTCGAAACCGAAACCTTCATCTGGACCTGCGGCGTCAAAGGTTCGAGCTTTGCGGGTCAACTTGGGCTACCCACAGGCAAGCGCAATCGCATCGACTGCGACATGGAGCTCAAGTCCACGAAATATCCCTTCGTGTACGTCGTGGGCGATATTGCCGGCCTCATTTTCGAAGGCAAGCCACTCGCGCAGATCGTCGAGACTGCACACTTCACCGCAGAAACCGTCGCAAAGAATATCATCGCCGACATCGAAGGCGGCGAACGCCACCACTTCGAACCAAAATATCACGGTTTCATGATCTGCATCGGAAGTCATTACGGCGTTTCGAACGCAGGAGGCATGAAGACATCGGGATTTATCGCGCTCGGGATTAAACACCTCATCAACATGTGGTACCTGCTCAACATCGCAGGCCTCAACCAGGTCTGGGAGTATCTCAGGCATGAATTCCTCGACATGAAGGATCGCCGCTCGTTCATAGGCGACTTCGTCTCATACAAGGTGAGGCCATATTGGCCGCTCCTCTTGAGGATGTGGCTCGGTCTCATGTGGATCTTCGAGGGCATCAACAAGATTGGAGAGGGCTGGTTGGCGTTCGAAACCGGCTCCAAAACCAGCTGGATGTTCTCGCCGGGCGTCGTGCAGGCGGGCGTACAAGTGGCCGAAGCCACGAGCGGAGCGAGCGCATGGGAAAGTGCCGGAGAAGCGGCGGCGACCAGTGCAGCCGGCGCAGCAGCTGCAGCTACGAGCGCTGCCAGCGCGGCGGTTGCGGCCGTACCTGAGGCGACGTCCGCTGCCTCCGCAGTTGCTGCGGGCGCTACCGACGCAGCAACGACGACCTTCAAGGCCGTCTGGGACTTGACCAAACCTATCCTCGACCCAAATTCCGGTCTTGTAACCTGGTTTCGCCAGACCTTCATGGACGGTATCTTCGCCTATCTGCCGTTCACTGTGCTCCAAGTCATGGTCGTGTTCATGGAGATGGCCATCGGCCTTGCCCTCTTCGGCGGCTGTTTCACCTGGCTCGCAGCGGCCGGAAGCCTCGTCATGTGCGCCATGTTCACACTTACCGGCATGTTCGCATGGAATCAGGCGTGGTTCGTGTTTGCCGGAATTCTGATGCTCGGTGGGCTCGGTCGTTCGTTCGGCATCGACTATTGGCTCATCCCTGCCATCAAGCGCTGGTGGAACGGCACACGATTTGCACGCAAATGGCATTTTTATGCCGGAGACCCGACGAAATAAAAGTTTTTGACAGTGTTGAAGTAGTAGTAAGAAATTCGTTGCAGCGGAAACGGCTCTTTCGTCGGCCGCTCCGCTGCTTTTTTTCGGGAGCATCATGACAGATTATTGGAAAAACTACCCCGATATCGCTGATTTTCTTCGTGATGTCGAGGCGCTCATCTTATCGATACTCGAAAACGGCAGCTTTCCTCTTGGGAAGGATATCGGGATGCTGGTCGAGTCGGGCGGAAAGATGCTCCGCCCCGCCCTCGTCTTCGTCGGAGGCGAATTCGGCCTCTATCGAAACCAAAAACGATGGACAAAAAAACAGAAGGATAAGCTCCTCCACATCGCGGCAGCGATCGAGCTTCTGCATACTGCAACGCTCATCCACGACGACATTCTCGACAGGGCAAGCCACAGGCGCGGCATTCCGACCCTCCACCAGAGACTCGGCACAACTAATGCGATCTTGGCCGGCGATTGGCTTCTGTCGCGCACACAGAGCATCATGGCCCAATATGTGACTCCACGCCACGCCGTGCTGCTCGCCGACTTCGTGAGCGCCATATGCAAGGCAGAAATAAACCAGGACCTTGCAAAGTACAGCTTTGTATCGAGCAGGCGGCACTACCTTCAGACTATCGCGGGGAAGACGGCGGCTCTCTTCTCGCTGGCCCTGCACGTCGGTGCTTCCGAAACCGGCTGTTCGACCGCCAACACTCAAGCCCTCAGGCGGACAGGCTACAACCTCGGCATGGCCTTCCAAATTATCGACGATATTCTCGACTACGAGTCCAACATCGAAGAACTCAAGAAGCCTGTCGGCAATGATATCCGAGAGGGACTCTGCACGCTGCCGCTCATCTATGCACTTCAAGAAAGGGGAGAGGAAATCCGGCCCCTACTCTCCGGTATCCGCACGCAGCCGAACCTCGTCGAGAGCATCGTACGCCTTGTGCTCCAGACGAATGCCATCGAACGAGCGCGGGAGGATGCCGCACATTACACGCGTCTCGCCCATGACGAGATCAGACGCCTACCGACAGGCAAACCGCGCCACGACCTCGAACTCATCGTCAATTCGCTGTTGGTTCGCACCTATTGATCGCTGTTGATAGCTATCGATCGCCCTTCGAGTCATCCCACGCGCACGAGAATCTTTCCGTAATGGCTCTGTGTTTCGAAGAAACGGTGCGCCTCGGTGATGGAGTCGAGCGTAAACCCTGTGGGATAGATGATTGGACGCACGAGCCCGTCGTCGACAAGGCGCGCGATGGTGGCAAGGTCTTGCCCCACCAGATTTCGGCCTTCGCCGGTCAGAATCGGCAACAGGCTGAACACCACATAGAGGTTTAGGCCTTTCGAGTGCATGAGGCTCAAATCCACCGTCGCCCGCGCCGCAATCGTGACAATGTCGCCGCCCGGACGCGCCGCTTCGAAGGATTTTGGCAGATTTGCGCCACCCGCCGTATCGAATACGACGTCGAAGCCCTTTCCGCCAGTGATCCGCTCGACGTAATGTTTCACCTCTTCCTGATCGTAACGGATTGTCCAGTCAGCGCCCATGGAAGCCGCAACCGCAATCTTCTCGTCGCTTGAGGCCGTAGCCGCCACCTGTGCGCCAAATACTTTTGCCATCTGGACAACAATGTGGCCGACGCCTCCTGCAGCTCCTTGCACGAGCACCAACATACCATTTCTGAGCTTGATTTTGCGCTGCAACCCTTGATACGCCGTCAATGCAACCACGGGGAGCGCCGCAGCCTCCTCCAACGGGAGCGACCTTGGGGCATAGGCGAGCAGTCGGGCATCGCATACTGCATATTCCGCAAGCGCTCCCCCCTCGCCGCCCGTCCACCCGACAAAGCCGAACACTTCATTGCCTTCGCGGAAATGACTTACATCCCGGCCAACCTCCACCACCGTCCCCGAGATATCCCCATGCAGGACAGCAGGCAGGGGTGGGAGAATCGCCACTGCGCCCGAGCGCACTTTGCAATCGATAGGATTGACGGATGTCGCCTTTACTCTCACCAGGACCTGATTCGCTCCAGGGTGTGGAATCGGCAGCTCGGCCTTTTCGAAAACCTCCGGTCCACCGGTGCGTCGGATCACCATCGCCTTCATGGTTGTTGCCATATAGACCCCCATCTATCACATTTAGAAAGCCACAGAGAATCTTTTGTAGAAACCTCTGGGCTGTTCGTCGGTCTTGCGCACTTCGTCGACGCGGGCAGCAGATGGGCCGATCTTGAGCCAATCGTAAAACTGTTCCAGCGCCTCGGCTTCTCCCTCAGCCCACACTTCGAGATCTCCTTCTGGTGTATTGCGCACCCAGCCAGTAAGACCAAAGCGTTCTGCCCTCATCACTGCAGACATGCGAAAACCGACACCTTGGACATCTCCTTTTACGACTGCATGGAAGGCTTTCATAGAGAGCTCCGCATACCATAATACTACAACAATAAAAGCAGTAAAACTATACAACTATCTCTTACAGCGACAGATATGTATTTTTTGACTATTTTAGTCAAAAATATGCCCTGCAACGATGGAATACCTGACAAAATTTATATATATTAATTATAGCTAACTTCATTGGAGTTTTTGAATGACAGTCCACAAGACTTTTGCACTCAAGGGAATGAGCTGCGCCGCGTGCGCCGTGGCGAACGAGCATGCCGTCAGCAAGGTAAAAGGCGTCGCTAAGGTGTCGGTCAACCTTGCCACGGAGAGGATGGATGTCGATTTCGACCCCTTGGAAGCCGATGTTTTCAAGATCGAGACCGCCGTCAAAAAGGCCGGCTATGAAGCCCTGCTGCTTGAAAAACCGGCACAGGCACCGCTTCCGACCTACGAAACCTACGGCTGGAAGCGCTTTACTGTTTCTGCAGTATTTACCGCCATAATTCTTTACATTTCAATGGGTTCAATGCTTGGACTTCCTTTGCCAAGCTTCATCGATCACCACATGCATCCGTTGGCCTTTGCACTGGTACAGCTCGCACTGCTCATTCCAGTGCTCATTGCCGGTAAGGCTTTCTACACCCACGGGTTCAAGTCGCTTTTCAATTTCTCGCCCAACATGGACAGCCTCATCGCAATCGGCACAAGTTCGGCGATTCTCTACAGCCTCTATTCGATTTCGCGCATTCTGGGCGGCGACCACACTGCAGGCACGCAGCTTTACTTCGAGACTGCGGCAACCATCATCACCCTCATCATGCTGGGCAAGAATCTCGAATCGCGGTCGAAGCGCCGCACCTCGGAGGCCGTCCGCAAGCTCATGAAGCTGCGTCCCACCACTGCGACGATCCTCGATGGCGAGATCGAGCGAAAAATTCCAATCGATGCGGTCAAACCGAACGACCTACTTCTCGTGCGCCCCGGCGAGCGCGTCCCCGTCGACGGGCGGATTCGGAGCGGCATTTCCAATGTCGACGAATCCATGCTCACAGGAGAGAGCATGCCGGTGGAAAAAACGGACGGCGCTCAGGTGTTCAGCGGTACAATGAACCTCAACGGCTCGCTGGTGATGGTTGCCGAGAAAGTAGGCGAAGAGACGACGCTCGCCAAAATCATCCACATGGTCGAGGAAGCGCAGAGCAGCAAGGCTCCGATTGCACGCCTCGCCGATCAGGTCTCCGCGATCTTCGTGCCGACGGTCATGGCTGTAGCCTTGGTCGCCGCCTTTGGATGGATCATCGCGGGGCACAGCATCACGTTTGCGCTGACGGTGTTTGTGTCGGTGCTCACCATCGCATGCCCCTGCGCCCTGGGACTCGCCACGCCCACCGCCGTTATGGTAGGCACGGGCAAAGCAGCAGAACTCGGTGTGCTCATCAAGTCGGGTGAAGCGCTCGAGACCGTGCATAAAGTCAACACCGTCCTGCTCGACAAGACGGGCACCATCACGGTGGGCAAACCTGTGCTCACCGATGTCGTAGCGGCACCAGGGTTTTCTTCAGCAACAGTGCTCAGTCTCGCCGCATCCGCCGAGATGGCCAGTGGTCACCCCCTCGCCGATGCAATTGTCTCAGGCGCACGCGAAAAAGGCCTCGATCTTGCGAGGCCCGAACATGTCGAAACCGTCGCGGGCAAGGGAATTGTCGCAGATTCTGGAGCAATTGCGGTGGGGAACACCGCCATGGCCGAATCGCTCGACGTCTCGGTGCCACAGCAGGCCCCCGATCTCGCCAACGAGGCCGCGCGCCTTGCAGGAGAGGGCAAGACACCGATGTTCGTGTTCCAAAACGGGGTACCGATCGGGCTCATCGCCGTCGCGGATCAGCCAAGGCCCGAATCGCGAGCCCTCGTCGCCACTCTCAAAAAGTTCGGCATCGATGTTGCGATGGTAACGGGAGACAGCCGGACCACGGCAGAGGCAATCGCCACCCAGGTGGGCATTACTGAAGTGTATGCGGAGGTTTTGCCCTCCGAGAAAGCATCCATCGTCAAACGCATCCAGGCTTCGGGACGAAAAATCGCCATGGTGGGAGATGGTATCAATGATGCGCCCGCCCTCGCCCAGGCAGATGTCGGAATCGCCGTGGCGGCAGGCACCGACATCGCCATGGAGAGCGCCGACATTGTGCTCATGCACAACAACATTTGCGACGTCACGACGGCTATCGACCTGTCGCGCCAGGTGATCAAGAACATACGGCAGAATCTTTTCTGGGCTTTCGGGTACAATGTGCTCGGCATTCCCATCGCGGCAGGAATTCTGTACATCTTCGGCGGCCCCCTGCTTTCACCCATGTTTGCGGCCGCAGCGATGTCCTTAAGCTCGGTCTCTGTCGTGACCAATGCGCTGAGGTTGAAAGGCTACCGCAAGCCAGAGAAAAGCTGTACCTAAAACATGGGAAAAGGCGCGAAAAAGCAGCCCCTCTAGGGAGTACAGGAAGTACAAGCCAATTGTACGCCTGGCCGAAAAATTCTTATAATATAAGTGGGCGCATACGTGAGAACGATCCAATATGTTTTGTGTATAAAGGAGAATGGAGTATGAGAAAATTACTGAAAATAGAAGGCATGAGCTGTGGACACTGTGTCATGCACGTCCAGTCGGCGCTCGAAAGCATACCGGGCGTCAAATCCGCCAAAGTCGACCTGCTCGAACGCCAAGCACTCGTCGAGGGCGACGCGCTGGACGACCAGGCACTCCGTGCTGCAGTCGCTGATGCCGGCTACCGTGTGGTACAGATTATTCCGTAACAAAAAGCTGCCGAAACCTTCGGCAGCTTTTTGTCTGCATACAGAAGGGGTGAGAGATAGAGGAATATCCATCAACGCGGCACATCCTTAAGCCGAATGAGCTCAGGCTGCAAAGTCTCGCCTTCCGTGATCTTCAGTTCTTCGAGCAGTTCGCGGGCACGCCTTGAAAGTCGCGTGGGCACTTTGACAAAAACCTTGATATAGAGATCGCCTCGTCTGCCGCCGGCGACAGGCACTCCTTCTTCCCGGACTCTCAGAAGCTTGCCGCTCTGGGTACCGGCCGGTATTTGAACCGAAAGTTTACGTCCTTCCAAGGTGCTGATGACTATCTCGCCGCCGAGCGCAGCAGTAACAAAATCTACATAGACAGCACAGTACAGATCATTACCCTGACGCTCGAATATCTCATGCGGTCGAACATGAATAAAGACATGCAGATCGCCCGGAGGACCCCCATTTGGTCCCACGTTGCCTTGGCCAGACACGGTGACGTCCTTGCCATCTTCGACACCAGGGGGAATAGTCACCCGGATCTTCTGTTTTCTTTTGGCAAGGCCCAAGCCGCCGCAATCCGGGCATGGGTTCTCGATTACGGTGCCCTCGCCGTGACAAACCGGACAGGGCTGGGAAATCGCAAAAAAGCCTGAGCTTCTGCGGACCTGGCCCGTGCCTTTGCACATCGAACACACCTTGCGCCCCTGACCGTCGCGCGATCCTGTCCCACCACAGGTCTTACAGACATCGTCCCTTGTATATGCAATTTCGATCGTGGTACCAAAAATCGCCTTTTCAAAAGGTAGCTCAATGTCGTACCGCAAATTCGCACCACGATTGACACGAGCTCCACCTCGCTGACGCGTGCCCTCGCCAAAAAACGAACCAAAAATCGAGGAAAAATCTCCGAATCCACTGAAGAGGTCCTCGAAATCCCGAAACACAGTGGAATAATCCTGTTGAGAAGCGCCGCCCATCCCTTCGACGCCTGCGAATCCAAACTGATC
>DIXD01000112.1 GCA_002435985.1 Spirochaetaceae bacterium UBA6089 | reverse complement strand
TTTAATGGCCCTTTCCACATTCAGGGCGATTTTGTGGGATTCGTAGACCGTCATAGCGGGATCGACTTCTATGTCGAGGTCGATGATGAGCATCGAGCCGATCCTGCGGAGACGTACCCTATGGGGGTTATCGACCAAGGGCACTTTGGCGATCGCCGCAAAAATTTCCCTGTAGGGTTCACGGTTGTTCGTGCCGTCCATGAGTTCGGTGTTGGCTTCCATGAAAATTTCTACCGCGTTTTTCAGAATCCACAGGGCAACGAGGGCGCCCAAAATTTCGTCCATCACCGCTAAGCCCGTGAGGTACGTAAGGCCGAGCCCGACAAGGACAGCCGTCGAAGTGACTACGTCCCCCCGCATGTTTTTGGCGTTTGCGATGAGCATGGGCGAACCGCTTTTCTTGCCGAAATGAAACTGGCTCCAGGAGAGGGCGAGCTTGCCTATTATCGAGGCGGTTGTCACCCATATCGCCATGGTAGAAGGGAGCTCTTCGGGGACGCCGGAGATGATTCCGCCTATGGCCTTGAAAAGAATCTGGGACCCGGCGAAAAAGAGAATGAACGAGATGATCGCCGTCGTCACCGTCTCGATCCGGCCGTGGCCGTAGGGGTGCTCCCGATCTCCTGGTTTTGAGGTGAGTTTCGCGGCGATGAGTGTCATCGCAGCGATGAGCACGTCGGTGGCGGAATCGATGCCGTCGGAGAGCACGGCTAAGCTGGTGGACAGAATACCGATAAAGATCTTTGAAAAAGCCAAGATAAGATTTCCGCCGAAGGCGATCCAGCTCGCTTTCCGAATTATGGACGTTCGATTTTCCATAGTAACTCCGCCTTGCCTATGAGGATTTCAGAATGCCGTCCGCAACCCTCAGTCCCGACGCCCACGCCGCCGTAATGCCGCGGCTCGTGCCCGCCCCGTCGCCGGCAAAATAGATTCCGGGCAGCACCTGAAAGAATTCATCGATAAATGCGGGCCGATTCGCGTAGAGCTTTATTTCGGGATAGTACATGATGGTCGAAGGATGCATGACACCTGGCACTATGGTATCGAGCAGCTTGAGCGCATTCCAGATGGCACGCATAGTCTTTGCGGGCATGCAGAGCCCTATGTCGCCGGTGGTGCAGCTCGGAAGGGTCGGATGAAAATCGTAGAGATCGCCGGTAAACGACTCGGCGAACGACCTCTTGCCCAGACGAAAATCGCCGATCCGCTGCATAATCGGTCTTCCGCCCCCCAAGAGTGCCGCCATACGCCCCAGCATTTGGGCGTATTCGTGGCCTGAGGCGAGCGGCTGCGTCAGCGTCACGGTCTTCAGAATCGCAAAATTCACAAGACCGTTAGGAGGGTGTCGTTCAGACCACGCGTGCCCATTCACGGAATACCAGTATCCTGTCTTTTTGTCGCCGTAGCGCTCCTGGACGACGTGAGCGGAGCGCGAGTTCGTGCAGAATGTGCGCGTCTTTTTGGGAAAGATAAATTTAGGATCGTAGTAATCATGCACGATGGGGTAGTGTTCTTCGCGGGTCTCTATACGAATGCCGATGTCCACGATATTGTCGTGGTACTCGACGTTCAAGTCTTTCATAAGGCGCTGGAGAAAGGCAAAGCCTCCCCTCCCCGGCGCGACGACGAGGGAGTCGTACTGGAGCGACCGTTTGTCGGTCACCACGGTCTTTGAAGCCTGTTCGACGCTGAGCATCTCTTCGCCGAGGCTGATTTCGGCCCCCATCTCTCGAAGCCTTGCAGTCAGATTCTTGATGAGCGCAAGCCCTCCATCGGTGCCGAGATGAGCCTGGCGCACGTCGAGGAGCTTCACTCCTATCTTCTCGGCACGTTTTGCATAGATGTCGATGTTGTGCTTTTTCATGATGGTCGGCTGCAAAAAATCCTCGACGCGCTGTAAGTAGAAGTTACCGCGCGTTTCATCCCAGCATTCGAGAGGAAAGCCGATCGGCCAGGTAAAATTCATTTTGCAGTCGTTGCGAAGCCCCCCCGAGGAAACCTGAAGTTTATCGAGCAGCACGATGCGCAAAGATGGTTTTTGCCCGAGGAGTTCAAAGGCGACACCGAGACCGGCCGGGCCTGTCCCCACGACGACGACATCAAAGCGTTCCATGCGAGAATCTCCTTGCCTCAGTGTGTTCAAAACAAGCACTCATTAAATCATGTCATCCTTTTGTATGCAACTCAGGGAGGTCTGTGCGTGACATGGCGTCCGCTTTTATTTACCGTACAAATCGTGTAAAATGTATTTGACAGAACGTCAGTTGCGTTCTACCATTCAAAAGGTCCTATCAATATTTGAAATGGACACATAGGAGGTATTCATGAAGAAAGCAGTAGTAACTGTGCTGCTCGTCGTCGGGATCGCCGCACTGATCGTCGCATGTGGACCTGCGGCTCCCGAAACCGTCAAATTCGGTGTATTCGAGCCGTTGACAGGTGCCAATGCCGGCGGTGGCGCGCTCGAAGTGGAGGGCATCAAGCTCGCCAACGAACTGTATCCGACGGTGCAGGTTGGCGATAAGGAATACAAGATCGAGCTTGTGATCGCCGACAATAAGTCCGACAAAGTCGAGGCGGCCAATGCCGCACAGCGTCTTGTGGACAAGGACAAGGTCAATGTCGTGCTCGGTTCGTGGGGCTCTTCACTCTCAATGGCTGCAGGCCCCATCGTCAAGAACGCGAAGGTGTCGGCCGTCGGCCTTTCGTGCACCAACCCGCTCGTCACGAAAGACAACGAGTATTACTTCCGCGTCTGCTTCATCGATCCCTTCCAGGGCACGGTCATGGCGAACTATGCGTTCAAAGACCTGGGAGCCAAAAAAGCGGTCATCATCCGCGAAGTGTCGAACGACTATTCCGTGGGCCTTGCGAAATTCTTTGCCGATGCCTTCAAGCAGCTCACCGGTGACGAAAATGCGATTCTGGCCGAGCTCAACTACAATACCGGCGACACCGACTTCTCTGCACAGCTGACTGAAGTGAAGAAATTCAGACCCGATGTCATCTTCGCGCCGGGCAATTACACCGAAAGTGCGCTCATCATCAAGCAGGCCAAAGAACTCGGTATTACCGTTCCCTTCCTGGGCGGCGATACCTGGGAGACTCCTGAATTCATCGACGTAGGGAAAGAGGCCGTCGAAGGGGTTGTGTTCTCGACCTTCTTTGCGACCGAGACGCCGATCACCGAGACCTCCAAGGTCTTCCTCGATGAATATCGCAAGAAATACAACAAGGAACCAGCTGCGGTCACCGCGCTCGGCTTCGATGGCTACCTCGTGGCCCGCGATGCGATTCAGCGCGCAGGGAGCCTCGATAAGGAGAAGATCCGCGAGGCGATTGCAGTGACGAAGGACTATCCGGGCGCGACCGGCATGATCTCCCTCAACGAGGATGGCGACGCCGTGAAGAGCGCGGTCATCAAGACAGTAAAAGACGGCAAGTTCGTCTACATGACAACAGTGGAACCTTACTGATAGTGTAAGGATTGTTGCGGACGGATGAACTGGTGTTTCGTAAACGCAGGTTCATCCGCACTATCGAACGTCAAAGCGAGGAGCGGACGGTCATCGAACAGCGCAGTCCGAGAACATCCGCTCCTTTTTTATAATCGCGAGGAAGCATGACACTTTCACTGTTATTCCAGCATATCGTCAATGCATTGTCGCTCGGAAGCCTCTACGCGCTCATCGCGATCGGGTATACGATGGTGTACGGCATCCTGAGGCTCATCAATTTTGCGCATGGTGACGTTTTCATGCTCGGCGCATATGTGGCGTTTTATATGATGACCCTCCTATCCCTGCCGTGGTGGGTAGCGCTGCTCGTGGCGATTGTTTTCACCGCATTCTTCGGTATTGGCCTTGAGCGAGTGGCATACCGGCCGCTTCGCGATTCGCCGCGCATCTCCATTATGATCAGCGCAATCGCCGCATCGTTCCTATTGGAGAGTCTGGCCGTTTTGATCTTCGGAGGAAGACCGAAGGGAGTGCCGGTGCCCGACGTTCTCTCGAGGGTCATTCATTTCGGCTCGGTTTCGATGATCGTCATCAGCCTCATCATACCTCTCTTCACCTTTGCGCTTCTTGCCGTACTTCTGTGGATAGTCAATAAAACCAAGACCGGCATGGCCATGCGTGCGGTATCCACGGACATCGAGGCGGCCCGCCTCATGGCGGTCGACGTCAATAAGGTTGTTTCCTTCACCTTCGGCATCGGGTCGCTCCTCGCCGCATTCGGCGGGATCATGTGGTCATTCAAATATCCGCAGCTCAACCCCCTTATGGGCGTGATGCCCGGCCTAAAGTGCTTTATCGCCGCGGTTATCGGCGGCATAGGGAGCATAAGCGGAGCGGTGCTCGGAGGCTTTCTGCTCGGCATCATCGAGATCATGACGGTGGCGTTTTTGCCCACGCTGTCGGGCTACCGCGACGCCTTCGCGTTCATTCTGTTGATTGTCGTCTTGCTCGTAAAACCGACCGGGCTTTTGGGCAAGCGTCAGGCCGAGAAGGTGTGATTATGGACACGGCGAATCAGAAAAAGACAATTGCACTTCCCCGGAATAGGCTCTATTCGATCATCGCGATTGCGGCATTCGTTGTCTTCGCCTTCATCGCGGACAGATTCTTCGATGCGTTTACACTCCGCGTGTTCAATCTGTGTGCGATCTACATCGTGCTTGCACTTTCGCTCAACCTCCTAAACGGATTCACGGGGCTTTTCTCGCTGGGGCATGCAGGGTTCATGGCCGTGGGTGCCTACGTGAGCGCCCTGCTCACCATGTCGCCCCAACTCAAAGAGATGAACTACTTTCTCGTGCCGATTGTACCCTGGCTCCACAATGTCACGCTTCCATTTCTGCCGGCCTTGATCATCGCGGGGCTTGTCTCTGCTTTTGTCGGCTTTTTGATCGGTGCGCCGGTCCTGCGCCTCAGGGACGATTACCTGGCGATCGCGACGCTCGGCTTTGGAGAGATCATCCGGGTGCTCATCACCAATGCGCAGTCCATCACCAACGGCGCCCAGGGACTGAAAGGTCTTCCGCGGTTTTCCACGACCTTTGCCGTGTGGGCCGTGGCGGGCCTTACAATTCTGTTCATGGTGCTCCTCATGCGCTCGAGCTACGGGCGGGCGATGAAGGCGGTCCGCGACGACGAACTTGCGGCCGAGGCCATGGGCATCAATGTGTTCCGCGTCAAGGTCACGGCATTCACGGTTTCGAGCTTTTGGGCAGGGGTCGGCGGTGCGCTGCTCGGCCATATGATCACCACCATCGACCCGAAAATGTTCACGTTTGCGCTGACATTCAATATCTTGCTCATCGTCGTGCTGGGGGGGATCGGCTCGATCTCCGGCTCTGTGATCTCTGCAGTGGTGGTGACGATTCTGATGGAGGCGCTGCGCTTCCTCGACGAACCGATGAACCTTATCGTCTTCAAAACCGAGGGCATGCCCGGCCTGCGCATGGTCGTGTTCTCGATTCTCCTCATGGTCATGATCATCTATCGCCAGAAGGGGCTCATGGGCAATGCGGAATTCAGTTGGGATATGCTGGGGGGTCTCTTCGTGAAGAAAGGCCGAAAGGGAGGGGACCATGTCTGAACAGACTTCCGACCTTATGCTGAGCACCACGCACCTCACCATGCGATTCGGTGGCCTCACCGCCGTGAGCGATTTCAACCTTGAAATCTACAAGAACGAGATCGTAGGCCTCATAGGACCGAACGGAGCCGGCAAGACCACTGCGTTCAATGTCATCACGGGTATGTATCGCCCGAGCGAAGGCAAGGTTCTCTTCAGGGGCAGAGATATCACCGGCATGAAGCCGCACAGCATCACCAGCCTCGGCATTGCGCGGACCTTTCAGAACATACGGCTTTTTAAGGAGATGTCGGTGCTCGAAAACGTGCTCGTCGCCTGTCACCTGAGCATCGACACCGGCATATTTGGCGCTACGCTCCATCTGCCCGGCTACCGTGCCCGCGAGACCGAGGCCCGGCGCTTCTCCATGGAGTTGCTCGAGCAGGTTCGACTTGCCCACCTTGCCTACGAAAAGGGCACGAGCCTGCCCTACGGCCAACAGCGGCGGCTCGAGATTGTGCGTGCGCTGGCCACCAAGCCCAAAATCCTGCTCCTCGATGAGCCTGCGGCCGGCATGAACCCCCAGGAGTCGTTCGAGCTTATGGACTTCATCCGTAAGATCCGCGACGAGTTCGATTTGACGATCTTTCTGATCGAGCATCATATGCAAGTCGTAATGGGCGTGTGCGAGCGTATGTATGTTCTGGATTACGGCGTGACGATCGCGCACGGGGATCCGGCCTCCATTCAGAAAAATCCGAAGGTCATCGAAGCATATCTGGGGGTGGATTGATGCTCAAGATACAGAGTTTATCGGTGCACTACGGCGGTATCCACGCCCTCCAAGGGATCGATCTCACGGTGCCCGAGGGCAAGATCGTCACGCTCATCGGCGCAAACGGGGCGGGCAAGAGCACGACGTTGCGCAGCATCGTGGGGCTCGTAAAGCCGACAAGCGGCAAGGTGCTTCTCCACGATGCGGTGATTTCCGGCAAGGCGACCCAGGATATCGTACAGATGGGCCTCGTGCTTGTGCCGGAAGGCCGCCGCATTTTTTCGAACCTCACGGTCGAAGAGAATCTCTTGCTCGGCGCCTATGCGCGGAGCGACAAAAAAGGCGTGCTCAAAGACCTCAGCCATGTCTATGATCTTTTTCCGAGGCTGAAGGAGCGGCGCATGCAGAAAGGGGGCACGCTCTCCGGCGGCGAACAGCAGATGCTCGCGGTAGGCCGGGGCCTCATGTCCAGGCCGAAACTGCTCATGATGGACGAGCCTTCGCTCGGCCTCGCGCCGCTCATTGCGAAGATGATCTTCGAGATAATTACGCAGATCAACGCGGAAGGCACCACCGTGCTCCTCGTCGAGCAGAACGCGAAGGCAGCCCTCGAAGTCGCGGATTACGGCTATGTCCTCGAGACAGGGCGCATCACGCTCCAAGGCAAGGGACGAGACCTGCTTATGGACGACCGTGTGCGCAAGGCATATCTCGGAGAGGCTCAATAGATCCTCGCCGAGGCTTCTTTAGGAGTATCTCAATCGCTTTACCATGACGAGTCTGCTTGTGTTGCGAAGCACACCGAAGAACAGGGCCGTCATCAGCATCGAGGAGATACCAGGCTCAAAGGCGATGACCTCCTGATAGGAGACGACTCTTCCCACGAGCGCGCCTATGGCGAAGGGCGCCAGCACCACGACGAGGATCCGAAGGATGAGGCCTACGATTGTTCTTACGATGACGAAACGAGCGTAGAACTGCGATATGCCCGTTTCCCGATACTTCAACAGATCGCGCGCCCACGAGTAGGACGATTGTATTTGTACGATGATGCTCAAAAGATAAATGATGAAGATGATCCCCACGACGATCTGTGCCCGCTGCGTGGGGAAAGGCCTTCCAGTCTCGCCCTGAAAGAGAATCTCTTCGGCGTGTGAGACGAGCATCGGCAGAAGCAAATTGGCAAGGATGACGCCATCCTGCGGGCACAAGATCGCGATCGCGGCGTTGCGTTCGGGATAGATGGCAATCCGCGAGGAGTAGCCGCGGATAGAGCCCCCTTGGAAAATAGAGCGCCCTTCTTTACTGTCGAGGATACGCCAGCCGAAACCTGTGTCGCCGTCTTTGTAGAGGGGCTGATAGAGTTGGGTTGTCTGAGCGGAAGTGAGGCCTGGAATTCCCTTTCCGCGCTCCGGCGACACGATGAATTTCAGAAATTTGGCCATGTCCTCGCTTGTGGTGACGATACCATCGGAGGGCGCCGCGTTGTAGGGGACGTTGTCGAAGTAGGGGAAGGTGAGGCCGAAGAATGAGCCCGAGCCGACTGCGATGTGCTCGAGCGATGAGGGGCGCGCCGTCGTCAGGTGCATGCCGAGCGGTATGGTGATCATCGATTCGAGCAGATCGGAGAATTTCTTGTTCGATTCCTTTTCGAGTATAACCCCGACAATGCGGTACGAGAGGCGGCTACGCGTATAATTTTCCGTGGGGAAATGGGACTTCAAAAACAGCTCCGGATCGGGCAGACCAGCTTCGAGCCCCAAGGCCTCGGGATCGTAGTCGGGAAGCTCCTTCTCGGGAAATGCCACGCGGTGAGCGGCGAGCTGACGGAGAGTCAGCGGCATATCCAGCGAGGCGGCCCCAGACCTCCTTGCCTTGAGCGATGCGAGCTCCGGTATGAACTGGGCAATAGGCACGTCGAGCGATATCTTTTTTTGATTGACGAATTGGCAGAGCAGGGTTCCCGTGAGGATCTCCGAAGCCGGGCCCAGGTAGAGCGGTGTTGAAGGTTCGAGGGCCTTTCGCTGGCCGTCGAAGCCATAGGCCTTGTTGAATACGATTTCGCCGTTCTTGATGATTGCAATTTCGTATCCGGCAATCCCCTGGCGCCTGCGCTCGTTTGCGAACAGCGAGTCGAAATCTTTGTAATTTTCCGGTCCTAGATCGGGAAGATAGAGCGCTGCGAGGACGATGGCGACGATCAACAGCCAGGGAAGAATGAGCCGTAGGAATTTCATCGATCATATCGTACCAAGCGCCGAAGAATGAGGCAACAGAGGCGGCCGCATGGACTACCTCTTTGGCTGTCCCTTTGGCCGTCTCTTTGGCCATCTTTTTAGCCGGCCCCCTTGCGTAGGCATACTAGTCTATGCTAGGGTCTACAAACCGATGGAGGAGCGATCCCGATGAGTACGGGCTGGAGGCAAAGAGAGCCAGCGAAAGCGCCGGAAAGGGGAGGACCGCCGAAGGAACAGCATCTTTCTCTTGGAGCTGTTCTTGGACGCCCGGGCTAATACCCGGCGGCTGTCGCGGAAAAATACATTGTTCCGCGGAGCGCCTGACGTATGCCTTTCGCCGTAGAAAGTGCCGTAAACGCCTTTGTACGGGGTGCAATTCTTAGGAAGGCTATCGTGGACCTCCACCGATTTGATATGGAGGTGCCATGAACGACAATCGAAACCATTCGACCTTTTCTCCCCAAAAAAAGATACCGGTCACTATTTTGGGTGCGACCGGCGTGGTGGGTCAACGTTTTCTCCGACGGATCGCCGATCACCCCTGGTTCTATCCAGCCTTTCTTGCGGCGAGCGACCGTTCCGCCGGCAAAAAATACTCTGAGGCCTGCCAATGGCACCTTTCGGGGCTCCCCTATGCAGGGTACGGCGACATGACGGTGGCTCCCTGTGCGCCGGAGGCGGCTTTTTCTCCCATTGTGTTTTCGGCGCTCGATACAGGCCCCGCGCGCGACATAGAGCCTCTGTTTGCCGCAGCAGGCTCCTATGTGTTTTCGAACGCGAGCGCCTTCAGAATGGACGAGGATGTGCCGCTTCTCATTCCTGAGCTGAACCCGGATCACTGTGCACTCTTGCCTGTCCAGCAGGCGAAGCGGGGCTGGCGAGGGGCGATCGTGACCAATCCGAACTGTACCACGGTCATGCTCGCGGCTCCTTTGGCGGCGCTTCAGGCGCGCTTCGGCCTGGATGCGGTCATGGTGACGAGCATGCAGGCGATAAGCGGCGCGGGCTATCCAGGGGTGTCCGCACTCGACATTGTGGGCAACGTGATCCCTTACATCCGCAACGAGGAATCGAAGGTCGAATCGGAATCCAACAAGATCCTAGGGACATTGGTCCGGAATGGGAGCGCTGCTTCGGTGGTGGCTGCCCCATTTGTCGTCTCCGCGACCTGTACGCGCGTACCCGTGATCGACGGACACACGCTGACCATCTCGGTGCGGCTCAAGACAAAGGCCAGTCTCGAAGACCTGGTCGACGCCTTCCGTACTTTCGAGCCAAAGACGGCCGCATATGATCTTCCGAGCGCTCCATCGAGGTTTCTCGCACTGCTCGCCGCCGAGGATCGCCCACAGCCGCGCAAGGACGCGGAAGAGGACGGCGGCATGCGCATCACCGTAGGAAGACTCCGCACCTGTCCCATCCTCGACTTCAAGTTTGTGTCGTTGGGGCACAACACCGAGCGGGGCGCTGCAGGGGCCTCGGTGCTCAATGCCGAAACGGCGCTGGCCATGGGCTTTGTGCCCAGCACCGTGTGAGGAGAACCACGATGACAACGCTGGTCATGAAATTCGGCGGTACGTCGGTCGGAAGTGCCGCACGGATACGAGAAGTCGCGCAGATCGTGGCATCCCGTCGGGGCGCTGCGCGCGTCGTCGTCGTCTCTGCGATGGCGGGTGTGACAAATTCTCTCTTCGAGATGGCGGAGGCCGCCCGCGTTCACAATCTCGACAAGGCAATCCAACTTCTGAGCAAGGTTGAGCAGATTCATCTCGAGGCCGCCCGTTCGCTTGAAATTGCGACCCCTGAATGTATCGGCAACATCAAAGAGATCATCGAAAATCTTCAGCGACGTATGCAGGGCATCGATCTGTTGGGGGAACTGAGCCAGCGCACCATGGATGAGATTGCCTCGGCAGGGGAGCGCCTTTCGTCTATTCTCGTGGCGAACTTCATGCGCTGTCCCTTGGTCGACGCGCGCAGTATTATCCGGACGGACAGCCATTTCGGGAGCGCGCGTCCGAAGCTTGCGGCCATCAAAAAATTAGTCGCCCTCCACCTTGTTCCTCTGCTCGAGTCCTACGATGTCGTTGTCACGCAGGGCTATATTGGTTCCGACGAGGAACATGACACGACGACGCTCGGACGAGGGGGCAGCGACTATTCCGCAGGGCTTTTGGGAGCCGCGCTCCAAGCGAGAGAAATCGAAATATGGACCGATGTGGAGGGCATCATGACGGCGGATCCAAGCATCGTCCCTGCTGCCCGCACCATCGAGGTGTTGAGCTATGATGAGGCGGCGGAGTTGGCCTCGTATGGCGCAAAGGTGCTGCACCCCGCGACAGTGCGGCCGGCTCTCGATGCCGGTATCCCAGTGACTATCCGGAGCACGTTTAAGCCCGACGGAATGTTCTCCACGATAAGCCCCGGAGAGTCGAGCGGGCGTCCCTGTGTCGCAATCGCAATGCGTCGGAACGTCGTGATCTTGTCGATAACACAGGAATCGATGACGGATCAGGCAGGTTTCCTGGCACGACTCTTCGAAGTGTTTGGCCGGCGAGGCATTTCGGTCGATCTGGTATCGACCTCGGAGATTTCCGTCTCCGTATCCTTGGACAAAAGTGCGCCGCTGGATGTATTGACGGAGGAGCTGGAAAAGTTGGGCAAGGTATCGATTGCCCACGATCGGGCCGTAATCGCCGTGGTCGGCGATCTTCTGCGCAAAACTCCCGCAGTGTTGCACACGACATTTATGGCGATCGACGGAATTCCCGTGGACCTCATCAGCATGGGGGCAAACGCGATCAATCTCAGCTTCATCGTGCAGGAACAGGATGCAGAGCGTGCCATGCGCAATCTCCACGCCGCATTTTTCGAGGAGGGAGCACAGTGAATATACGCCTAGGTATTTTTGGAGCAGGTAAACTTGCCGGCGCCATCGTCGAGGAGGTGCGGGAGGGAAATGCAAAGACAGCCCAGCACCCCGAGGCTCAGCAATTTTCAATAGCGTGGATGGTGGACAAGGGAGACTCGATCCCCACGGACGATGTGGATGTGGCGATCGACGCCAGCGTGCCCGATGCGGTGGAAGCCCATCTGGAATGGGCGATAGAGACCTCTACTCCGCTGCTCATTGCGGCGACGGACTGGGATATCCCAGACCTGAAGGCACGCGTCGGCACCAGGACCGCGGTCCTTGTGAGTGCCAATTTTTCTTTTGCGGTGACATTCATGAGGAGAATCGCAGCGCAGCTCGCTCGATTTGCCGACTGGTACGGTCAGGGAGATCTGGCCATATTCGAGCAGCACCATGCCGCAAAGAAGGATGCGCCGAGCGGAACCGCAAAGGCGCTGGCGCAGGCCATTGTCTCGGCGTCGACGCGCTATACCGGCTGGAACGCTTCGGGTTGGGATGCGTGGGACCCGTCGAAGGTGGCCATTGCCTCTCTGCGCGCAGGGAGCGAGGCCGGCGTACACGAAGTCGTGTTCGATGCGCCGCATGAGCAGTTTTCGATCGTTCACCGCGCGAGGGACAGAAGAGTGTTCGCTTCCGGAGCCCTTAAGGCAGCGCAGTGGATTATCGGGAGAAGGGGTTTATTTGGCATGGACGATGTGCTGGAGAGCATGTTCGGCGATGAGGTTATTGTTGCGAAGGAGGCAGGTGGAAGATGAACAGGATTGAAGGTTTGGGTGTCGCAATTGCGACGCCGTTTGACGAGTCGTTCAACGTCGATTATACGGGTTTCGAGCGCCTTTTGGATTTTTTGTGCGGACGCGATTTCGAAGCGTCGGCAGGAGAGTACGCCCGCCACGCCTTTTCAGACGAGGCGACGAGGGGGCGTTTTAGGACTTTTTGGGAGAAGGAATCGGGGGGCACGGATTTTGTGGCCGTCCTTGGTTCTACAGGGGAGGGTGCGACGGTGGAGCCCGACGAGCGCCGCGAGCTGATCCGTAGGGCGGTGAGGCGGGGGCTCGGTGTCCCGGTCGTCGTTGGAACCGGTTCCAACTCGACGAAGGCTGCGGTTCGGATGACCGAAGAGGCAATCGATCTCGGTGCCGACGGTGTGCTGGTGGTGGTGCCCTATTACAACAAGCCCACGCCCGACGGCCTTTTTGCCCACTTTGAGGCGGTCGCCCGTGCAGCGCGCAGCAAGCCAGTGATCGTCTACAATGTGCCCGGCAGAACCGGGCTCAATCTTACGCCGTCGGTATTGGGCCGTCTGTGGAATATCGAGAATGTGGTGGCGGTCAAGGAATCCTCGGGAAATCTCGGGCAGATAAGCGAGATCTGCCGTACACTGCCTGAGGGGAAGACTGTGCTGTCGGGCGACGATGGCCTTGCGCTGCCGGCAATTGCCGTGGGTGCCGAGGGTCTGGTCAGTGTGGCCGCAAATGTGCTGCCGCGGCGAACGAAGGCGCTGGTGGATGCAGCGCGCGCGGGACACCGCCAGGACGCGAAGGCGCTGCACGCGCAGCTTCTGCCGTTTATGGGGGCGCTTTTTTTGGAGTCGAACCCGATTCCGCTCAAGGCGGCGCTTGCGATGGCGGGGCTCTGCGGGGAGGCGCTGAGGTTGCCGCTGGTGGGGGCGGGGCAGGGGACGAGGGATGTGGTGGGGGGAGTGCTGGCGGGGTTCAGCGCGCGGATAGTGGCATGAGCACTGCCGCTGTGCAATTCGAGCGCCTTTTCGCGGAAAAGGGTGGTTTCGACGAGGATGTCTGGTTTCGTTTTCTCGAATCTCTCGAAAAGGGAGATATCCGTGTCGTCGAACAGGACGCTGGTGGGACGTGGCAGGTAAACGCCTGGGTAAAGCAGGCGATCCTTTCGGGCTTTAAAAGGGGCGGCTTATCCGAATGGTCCTGGCCTGCAGAAGGGTTCTTTGACCGGCCGGCCTTTCCTCCGAGGCACTTCTGCGCCGAGGAAGGCGTTCGCATGGTGCCGGGCGGCAGCTCGGTACGGCGAGGTGCCTACGTCGCCTCAGGCGTTGTGATCATGCCTCCTTCGTATGTCAATGTCGGTGCATTCGTGGATGAAGGCACCATGGTGGACAGCCATGTGCTCGTCGGTTCCTGTGCGCACATTGGCAAAGCCGTGCATCTGTCCGCAGGAGTACAGATCGGCGGCGTGCTCGAGCCGCCCCAGGCGAGTCCCGTCATCGTCGAAGACGCTGCCTTTATCGGCGGCATGTGCGGTATTTTTGAAGGTATCATCGTAAGGAAGAGAGCTGTGCTCGCACCTGGCGTGATCATCACCAAAGGCACCAGAATATTCGACCTCGTGCATGGACGAGAGCTTTTCGGAGAAGTGCCGGAGAATGCGGTGGTGGTGCCTGGCGCTCGACCTGCGCACGGTGAATTTGCCGAGCGTGGAGGCATTTCGCTCTCGGCGCCTTGTATTGTAAAATACCGCGATGACAAGACCGAGGGCGCCGTGGCTTTGGAGTCGGCGCTGCGGGGTTAGATGGAGGAAGCATGCAGTACAAACTTGGTATCATCGGTGCGGGGAAGATCGGCGAAGCGATCCTCGCCGGCTCATTGGCGAAGGGGCTGCTCTCGCCTTCAGAGGTGATTCTCTCCGTACGGACCGAGCAGCACAGGCAAAGACTCGAAGATGCGTACCATGTCAAGGCTGTCCTGCACAACCGCGAGGTTGCGAAACAATCCGAAATCATTCTCATTGCGGTAAAACCGCGAACGATTTTCGACGTACTCCAAGAAGTCGCCGATGTGATCTCCGATGAGAGTGTGGTCGTCTCGACTGCTGCAGGCGTCACTCTCGAGTCGATGCAGACGAAGCTCGCCCGTAAAATCGCCCTTATCCGTGCAATGCCGAACCTTGGGGTATCGGTGGGGGAGGGAATGACGGCGCTTGCTCCTGCCCGCTTCACTGAAGAAGAGAAGGTGCAGAAGGTGAAGCGCCTTTTCGAAGCGGTCGGTCGAGCGCTTGTGCTCGATGAGCAGTATATGGATGCGGTGACCGGGCTCTCCGGTTCAGGACCGGCCTATGTGTACCTCATTATCGAGTCCCTCGCCGACGGTGGCGTAAAAATGGGATTGCCGCGCGAAGTTTCCATCGAGTTGGCCGCGCAGACGGTGTTGGGTGCGGCGAAGACTGTCCTTGTCACGGGCGAACATCCTGCAAAGCTGAAAGATCAGGTGACGACGCCCGCCGGATCGACCATCGACGGACTTATGGAGCTCGAGGACGGCGGCCTGCGCGTCACGCTCATCAAGGCGGTGGTCAAGGCGAGCGAACGGGCGCACCAGCTTCTGCATAAGTAGAGAGCTACTCCCTGCTCAGAAGATACGAAATGAGTCCCCTCAGCTTCTCTGGAATGCCGAGGGTCTCTCCTGGCTTCAGGTTTTTCGGGGCATATGCCGCCAGCAATTTCTGCGCAAAGAGCTGGGCATCGCGGAGCATTTGCTCAGATGTCGCGTTTTCTGTCTTCTGAATCACCGCAAGTACGCGTTTCTGTCTTCCCGGCGAGATCAGATTGAGCAGACGCTCATGGGCGATCGCATCCAGACATCTCAGCAGTAAAGTGATTTCGCCATTGCTCATCGACGAGAGAGTCGCTTTCAGGATCTTTGCATCTGCTTCCATGACGAGACTCGTCGTCGTGTGAATCAATTCTGGATCGGGCAGCTTGGGTTCTTCGAAGAATGCTTCTTCGGCCGCGCCGGCTTCTTTCTCGGATGTTGTGGATTCTGTCTCTTCTTGTGTGAATAGATCCAAAAAGGCCTGTTGTGCGGTGCCGATTTCGTCGGAGACGAGGTTTGTACGGGCGGACTGAATCATCTGGGTCAGAATGAGAGCGCCGATCGGCCCCACAAGGGCGAGGATTTTTTCGATGTAGTAGACCGAACATCCTGCAAACGCCGATGCCGAAAGGGGCATTCCTGCAATTCTGATGGTGCGCTGGAGCCTTGCGGGTTCTTTGAGGGCTTCTTCGATGCTGTCGGTGAGATCGCCCGGTACGATATATTCTTCTAGTTTCACGCCGGAAGCGCCCGCTCGCTCCTGGAGCCATCGAAATTCCGTCTCGGCGGTCTCGAGGCCGAAATACGAGGACATGATCAAAAAGGCGATATAGGGATGTATGCCGCGCGCGATCGCCTCGGTCCCCGCGAACCACAGCAGCACTTCCGGCTTATTGCTGCGCTGCCCTTCAGAGAGCAATCCTGAGCGCAAAAATGTATCGTGGATGGCTGTCGGTTCGGTTTCGCCGGCAAGAAGCAAATAGGCCAACTTTGTAGCCTTGCGGCGCGATTGCTGTGATTGTGTAAAGAGCGCCTTTCGGTCTTCGGCCGTACTCTCGATGACGTCCAAAAACTGATGAACTGCCGCCACCGCCTGATCTCTTTTTCGTTCGGTTGGTTCGCCCGTCTTGCCTGGACTGCCCCAGTGGACATACATCTGGGCGAGGCGTTCAATCAGCATGCTCGGATTTCCTCTTCGTCATTGCCGTGAGGGCTTCGTCGATGCCGCAGTACGGCAGAAGCTTACGGAGAAGGGTGTCCTCGTCTTCACCGTTTGCAATGGAGAGGATAGCCTCTGCCGTAACACACTGCCGCAAAAAGTCGATGCCCTGTAAATCGCTTACATAGAGCAACACGCTCAGAATTTCTTCGAGTAATTCGCCTGCCATGCCTTCGCTTACGAGAAGAAGGCCATAGCGAAGAAATGAATCTTTTTCCGAGGCGAACTGATCTGCTGTCGGCCGAATGCCCATTGTGCGTATGGTCTTCGACACCTCGAGCAGGTGATCTATATACGGCGGCAGCGTTTCCATCTCTTGGCGAGTACAGCGTATCTTGGCAGCCAGGTCGGCATTCCAGTAAATCATTGTGTATAGTATAGCGCATACAACCGTATGAAAGAAAAGGGGCGCATCGCCAAAGGGGCGCATGGCCACTCTAGTCCTCTTCCGGGCTTTGTTGTATATTGTAAAAGATCGCAAAATTTGACATAATTTGTGAAAATCAGTTAAAAATAACAGAATCTTGCAAGCTTTTCATAATTTTTCATAAAAAAGCAAGGGGAAAATATTGACGTTTTTTTTGGGAATGTGATATATTATATTCGAAAGCAATAAGCGAGTGTCGGTGGCGAAACGACATTATATAGCTTTTGGGCCCTTCATGGTCTGCCTCCTTCCATGAAGGGTTCTTTTTTTTTATACTGATGTGCATGAATCTCATCGATTTTGACAAGTGGGCACGATCTTTTCTTGAAATCGATCAGTTGCGGCAGATTGATGATTCTCTCAATGGAATTCAAGTTGCATGCAGCGAGTCGAAGCAGATACAAAAAATGGCAGTGGCGGTGGATGCCTGTGCTGAAAGCATTCGTCGGGCGCACGATGCCGGTGCCGATATGCTGTTTGTCCACCATGGGATGTTCTGGGGAAAGCCTGAGCCGGTCTCTGGTGCGCTCAGAAATCGGCTCAAGATGCTGCTCGATTTCGACATGGCGCTCTATGCCTGCCATCTGCCGCTCGATCGACATCCTCAGGTAGGCAACAACGCGCGTATTGCGGACCTCCTTGGGCTGACAGAACGAAAACCCTTTGGCATCTATCACGGTATCAGTATCGGGTGGTCAGGGAACATGCCGAAACCGTGCACGCTCGACGACATCCTGGCAAAAATCCTGCCGGACCGTTCCGCGCCAAAATCGATCATTGCAGCTGGCCCGCGACAGATCAGCACTGTGGCGATAGTCTCTGGCGGAGCTCCCTTCGAAGCGCTCGAGGCGCTGGCGGATGGCATCGATCTCTACATCACCGGCGAGCCTTCCCATTCGATCTACCATTACATGCTCGAGGGTGGCATGAACTTTGTCGCCGCGGGGCACTATGCCACCGAAACCTGGGGTGTGAAGGCCGTGGCGGAAAAGGCGCAGGCCGAGCTCGGGCTCGAGACGCTGTTCATCGATGTGCCCACCGGATTATGACATGAAGAAAAGCCGGTTTTGGTTTCCTCTCATTGGTGCGGCGATCATCGTCATTGCGGATCAGATAGCCAAGGCGCTTGTGGTTGCCCATATCCCCGAGGGGAGGATATTTTTCCGGATCTTCGGGGATTTTATTTGGATTGTGCACACGCGCAACACAGGGGCGGCTTTTTCTCTCGGCGCTTCTTCCGCACCGCTGCTGCGCGTTTTGTTTTTTATTGTGCTTCCGACGGTGATACTGATCGGTCTGACGGTGTATTATGTGCGCGGACAGGGTTTGAGTTCGCTTTTGCGGTGGGCGATGGGGCTTGTCCTCGGAGGCGGCATTGGGAATCTGATCGACAGAATTTTTAGGCCCGAGGGAGTGGTGGATTTTATTTCGGTGAACATGTATGGTCTTTTTGGAATGGAACGGTTTGCGACCTTCAATATTGCCGATTCTGCCATTACGATCGGCGAAATACTGCTGATCATAGGGCTTTTGATCGTTGAATATAGAAAGCCTAGACTTGCCTCCGCCGGCCGTGAAGGAGGAAACGATCAAAAATGAACAAAACACCAGTCAATAAAGGTAAGGTTGTGCTTTTCGTGCTCGGAGCCACCATCGCGAATCTTGCGCTCATGGTTGTCTGTTTTGTACTTCTCATGCTCCTGTATTCGGCCCTGCTCTCGAAAATTCTTCCCCCCGAGAGTCTTGTCTGGGCGATCGCTGTGGCATTCCTGCTCGCTCTCGTCATATCGACGCTTGTCTATAGGCAACTGCTCAAATTTTTAAGAGCGCGCTATCATCTCGATGAATATCTGGGATTGAAGAAGAAATAGCGTCCGCTCCTCTATAATGTATGCTCCCTCGAACGATGCCTAAAAACGCCGCCGAAAACGCTGCCGAATAGCGCCCTCTTTCCTATGATGTATGCTTCCCCTTAATAGCACTGGCCTTTGTCGACGAGGAAATCGAGGTGCACCCGGTGCGCCCGGTGAGCCCGGGGTGCACCCGGTGTGCCCGGGGTACGCCTGTTTTTCTTTACCATTTTTTATTTCCATGCGATAATGAAGACTCACAGATATCGAGGAGGAGACTTGCTATGGCGAGCGCGCGCGCAAGGCTTGAGCAGATAGGTGTCACTGTGCCCGAGCTGTATCTGCCGGGTGATGGCGTCGATTATAGAAAATGGGCTGTGGTCGCCTGCGATCAATATTCTTCCGAGCGCGAGTATTGGGAAGATGTCGAGCGCGAGGTTGATGGCGCGCCTTCGACGCTCAGGCTCATCTTTCCCGAATGCTACCTCGAGGATGGCGATAAGGAACTCCGTATCGCTGCGATACAAAAGACAATGCAGGATTACATTGAGAAGGGAATTCTCGTTTCGAAGGGCCAGGGCTTTATGCTTGTCGAGCGGACGACTCCTTTTGAGGAAAAGCCGCGGCTCGGGCTTGTGGTCGCTGTGGACCTTGAGCGCTATCAGTACGGCAAAGATTCGAAAAGTCTTATTCGCCCCACCGAAGGTACGATCGTCGAGCGCCTGCCGCCGCGCATGGCGATCCGTCGGGGTGCCACTCTGGAGTTGCCGCACATTATGATCCTCATCGATGATCCCTCTAGAACCGTCATAGAACCTCTGTACAGGCGGAGGCAATATTTCGAGCGGGTCTATGATTTCGATCTTCTGAAGAATTCAGGCCATGTGCGCGGATGGTTCATACAGGAAGAGTCTGAATTCGAACGGGTAGCGGAGGCCCTCGAGAGGCTTGGGGATCCGGAGGCCTTTAGGGCGAAGTACGGTACGGATGACGTGCTGCTCTTCGCCGTCGGCGACGGGAACCATTCGCTTGCGACCGCCAAGGCCATTTGGGAAGAGACAAAGGCCCTCTATGAAGGCAAGCCTGGGGGCGATGCAATACTCGCCTCACATCCTGCGCGCTATGCGCTCGTGGAGCTCGTCAACCTCTACGATGAGGGCTTGCCTTTCCATCCCATTCACCGCGTGCTCTTCAATATCGACGCGCAGGATTTTCTCGGGGCTCTCGCCGAGGCAGGGGCAGAAATCCAATATGTTCCCGATGCTGCGCAGGCCTTTCCCATGGTCGATGTCGCGGGGGCGGTGGTGCCCAATATGCACAGGTTTGCCTTCGTCACCGAGAATCGTGCCGGAACGATCACCTTCAGCGAGGCAAAGGCGCGGCTCGCCGTGGCGACAATTCAGGAACATATCGATAACTATCGGAAGAATCACCCCGAAGTGGGCATCGATTACATTCACGGGACTGCGAGTACCGAGGCGCTCGGCCGCAAGAAGGGCAACCTCGGCCTGTATCTTCCTCCCGTCGACAAGGGGTCGTTCTTCAGCGTCGTCATCCACGACGGGGCGATGCCGCGCAAGACTTTTTCTATGGGAGAGGCTCCGGAGAAGCGTTTTTATATCGAGGCGAGGAAGATCGTCAGAACAAAACCATGATATCATTATTTGAGCCGACATTACGATAAGGAGGAACCGATGCTTTTATTGCTTGCGGATGCTTTTGCGCCGGATTTGCCGGCGCGGCTTGCCGAGTTCGGAGAGGTGACGACCGACATGTCACGGCTCGGCGACGCCGAGGTGCTCATAGTGCGGTCGAAGACAAAGGTCGATAAGGCAATGATCGATGCGGCGCCCAAGTGCAGATACATTATCCGAGGCGGCGTGGGGGTCGACACGATCGATGTCGAATACGCCACATCGAAGGGTATCGCGGTAGATAATACGCCGGAAGCATCGAGCATCGCCGTGGCAGAGCTTGCCTTCGCCCTCATGATTGCGATGCCGAACCACCTCGTGCGGGCCGATGTTTCGATGAAAGAAGGGAAATGGCTTAAAAAAGAGCTCGAGCGAACCGAACTGTACGGAAAGACCCTCGGCCTCGTCGGCATAGGGCGCATCGGCCGCGAGCTTGCGGTTCGAGCGAAGGCCTTCGGCATGTCGGTCATCGCCTACGACAAGTATGTGACGATCTCCGATGTGGCGACGCTCGTCAGTCTCGACGAGCTCTACGCGAAGGCAGACTACATCAGCCTCCATACGCCCCTCACCGATGAGACGCGCGGCATGATCAACGCCGCCGCCATCGCCAAAATGAAAAAGGGTGTTTTTCTCCTCAATACCTGCCGCGGGCAAGTCGTCATCGAGCAGGACATCGCCGATGCCCTTCAGTCCGGAACGTTGGCGGGCTACGCGACCGACGTCTACAACAAAGAGCCGCCCGAAGGCTCTCCGCTTCTTAGGGCCCCGAACGTACTCATGACACCGCACCTCGGCGCCTCCACCGAAGAGAACCTTCTCCGGCTGGGCGATTCCATTGTCGCCAGGCTTAAGAAGTATACGGGCAAATAGACTGCGCCACGCAAGCCAGGCCCAAACCTAAAATACACTGTAAGTACATGCGCGCAAAGCGATAAAAAAAGGAGAAACCAGGATGAAACGAGTGATCAATTTCAATGCGGGACCTGCGGCCATCCCCATGGAAGTGCTGCAGAAGGCCCAAGAAGAGATGCTCGACTGGAGCGGCACCGGCATGTCCGTGATGGAGGTGTCACACCGCTCCAAGGAATACGAGGCGATGCACAACGAGGCTCAGGACCTGTTCCGCAGACTTGCCGGCATGGGCCCCGAATGGAAGATTCTTTTCCTCACCGGCGGTGCGGCGAGTCAGTTTTTTATGCTCCCCATGAACTATCTTTTCGACGGCCGCAAGGCCGCGTATATCGAGACCGGTCACTGGAGCAAGGCAGCCATCAAAGAGGCGAAGCGTTTCGGCTCCATCGATGTCATCACGACCGAAAACCCCGATGGAACCTTTACCAGGATTCCGAAGCAGGAGGAGCTCAAGATCGACCCCGCGGCGGCCTATGTGCACATAACGAGCAACAACACGATCTTCGGTTCGCAGTGGCATTACTGGCCCGAAGTCGGCAAGGTCCCTCTCGTCTGCGATATGTCGAGCGACATATTCTCTCGCCCCCTTCCCGTGGACAAATTCTCCTTCATCTATGCCGGCGCACAGAAGAACCTCGGTCCCTCAGGCGTCACCGTCGTCGCCATCCGCGACGATTTTTACAGCCTCGCCCAGGAGCAGGCGAAACTCCCCACCATGCTCTCCTATCGCACTCATGCCGAGCACAACTCGCTCTACAACACGCCGCCCTGCTTCTCGATCTATATTCTCAACCTCACGCTGAAATGGCTGCTCGACACCATAGGCGGCCTCGAGAACATGCAGAAGATCAACCTCGAAAAGGCTCGCATTCTCTATGAGGCCATCGATTCGTCCGAGGGCTTCTACCGTGGCCCGGTGGAGAAGGATTCGCGCTCGCAGATGAACGTAGTCTTCCGTCTCGCGACGCCCGAAATGGAAGAGACCTTCGTAAAAGAAGCTAAGGCAGCGGACATCGTAGGCGTCAAAGGGCACCGCTCGACCGGCGGCATCCGCTTCTCGCTCTACAACGCCAACCTCGTCGATAACGTGAAGAAGGCCGCCGACTTTATGGATGAATTCCGCAGAAAACATCGCTGAGTAGTGACCCTGGGTTGGAGCTCGTGCGGGGGCGTCCGAGTCGGCTCGGGCGCCTCTTTGATATTCAGGACTGCGCAAACGGGCCCAGAGGGCTGTACGACAAATGTGTGACAAGCGCTCAGGCAGTTGGCCGCCGGGACCAATCATCGAACGTTCTATTGCGGCTCTGCTCTCGCTCTGCTACAATTTTTATTTTACTCGATTTCTGAAAGGATGAGTGTGTCGGACTATGGCAAGAACCAGGCTGCAAAAGCTTTATTACAAATGTATCTCATCGCTGAGTTTCTCCGCTGAGCTGCGAAAGATGCGCCGTGAACTCAACGCGAAGATCGATCAGCCCGAAAGCATCGAGCCACCTCCTCCCTTTCACCCTCAGGCGGCGAATCGCTGGTTCAAGCGGCGACGGATCACCATCGCGGAATCGTACCTCATGGTGGTGCGGGATCTCGATTCGCGTCATTCGAGCGCGCGGCTCGATGCGCTGCGCATAATGGCCGACGTCGCATTTCGTTCGAGTAATATCGATTATCCGCTCAATACCGCTCGTGTTCAGTCCGCCCTGGTCAAGGAGGTGGTCAAGCACCGTTCCAATAAGCGCCGTCAGCTCGAACTGCTCTACGATTTTTCGATGTCGACGCGGGGCCAGCACCAGATAATTCGCAAGCTCTGCGACGAGCTCAACATCATTGAGTTGCCTGAAAAAGGCGTCCGAATCGGGGATCTCGGCTATGGTTGGGATGGCCAGGTACACGACACGGCGACTTCCGGAAGGAAGAACCCTACCCAGCTCATCATCGACGCATTCATCAAAGGCATTTCATGGCTCACGGTGGGCTATGGCTCAGCCTCCGATAGGGAGATGATGGAGGAGACGATTGAGGCGGGCAATATTCTTGGACTGAACGTGAACATCGGCTTCGAGTTCAGCGTGAAGGTCGGCGGACTTCAGTACCATTTCATGGCCCAGCTGCCCTATTGCAGCACAAGGGAGGAATTGCGCGCTTTCTTCGAGGCGCATGCGGCCGACCTCGGCCTGTTTTTTCAGGGGCTGGACACGAACAGGGAACACAGGCTCATCGCTGTGCAACGCCTGCTCGATGCATTCAACCGGAGTATTCTGGTAAAGATAAACGAGGGCTTCGAGGGCAAGCCTGAGTACTGTCTAGCGCCCCTGTCGCTGGATGAGCTCCTTGCGACCATACCGAATATGAAGATTATTCCTTTACACCTTGCTGAGTTCATGTATCTGCGGTATAGGCCGGTATTGCAGAGAAGGGTATGGTACTTCAAGGTGTTGAGGGAAAAAGCCCGTCGCGAATTCAAAGATGCGCAGAAATCTCGGCACGATGCCGAGGCGAAAGCCAAAAAAGGGGAGATTGAATCGAAGTACTCGGAGCTCAAGAATGAATTGCGAGCACTTTCCCCTGATACGATTCTCTCCAAATATTTCGAAGATCCTCACGCGATCTCCTACCAGACGGTCTTCGAAGACTTGGCGTCGCTCGCCAACCTTCTTCATGATGCTGGCTGTACTATCACCTTTATTCAGCCCCTGGAGCATGGGCTCGAGAATGCGGCTTCGGTGCTCGGCCCGTTCGGGGACTATCTCGACCGGGTAGAGATCTACAACACGCAGGATTGTATAAATCGAAAGCCAGAGGAAGTGGACGCCTTTGCCCGACTCGTCAACGAACGCAACAAGCGAGCGGCGATGGAGCACAAAAAAATTCTGCAGCCTGTCTGCGGCAGCGATTCGACGGGAAGAAATCCAAAAATTCCCGGCATGGGCTTTATTTTTGAAGATCAGATTACAGGGAAGCTACGACAGCGCTATATTCGACGGCATTTCGTCCTCACCCCTCTTGTTTCGGCCATGGTGAGGGCTGGCGCTGCCCCTGTGGAAGAAGAGAGCCTTCAGAATAAGTCCATCCCTCGCATTGTGAGTATGGGGAAGACCTCGGGCGGCGATGGGTACACCAGCAGAAACGACGATGAACACATTGGCCTTTTGCGCGCCTGGCGGTACTTCAATCCGATGTTCAAAAATCTTGTCCGTACCCTGGTGGGCTTATGCATCGCTACTCCTTTTATCAGCATCGGCTATGCGATGCTGTGGATCGGAATCACGGCATTTCGGAACAGCATCGCCGATCTCATTTCCTATCGTGGTCCTCGGCTCAGCCAGTGGAGACTCAAAAGCATCAATTTCGATAACGTGGCACAGTCGTTGTTCTGGACAGGCCTATCCGTGCCGATATTGGGATTTGTCAAAACGAGTTTCGATGGCCTGTGGCCATGGAGCCACAGTGATTTTCTGTATTATTTCGTCAACTTCTTCGCCATATCTTTTGTAAACGGACTGTACCTCGTCGGTCACAACACACTCCGAGGCTTCGATACAAGCGTCGTCAGGGCCAACTTTTTCAGAAGCGTCATAGCATGGCCGCTCGCAACTGTCTTTGCCCCTGTCGGGAATCTGCTCTCTATCCCCCTCATCGTCCAATCGAAGATATGGGGCGACGTCGTGGGTGGGTTCATCGAGGGAGGTAACAAATACCGCAAGGTCTTGCGCCAGCGGCACAAGGTCCTGGAAGAGATTATCCCAGCCATCGTTCATTCGAAGGGCAATTTGCAGTATATTGCCATGCTCGATCTTCTGTATCTATTCTCGCAGGAACCCAGGGCAAAGAGTACTATTAAAGCCGTGCTGAGCCCCTACATGGTCTTTACGCGAAGACTTCGGAATAATTCTTCGCTCAGGCTGAATCTTCTCGTCGAGCTGCATCGGACGATGTGCGAAGAAGGTCTGTGGACAGATCTGGTCGACTATATTGTGACGACCTGCGACGAGGAGATGGCCGATGATCTTGTCGACCTGGTCGTCGATGAATTGCCGGATCTGCAGGACTGGCTCGGCCATCTCATCGAGAAATACAAGAAAGAAAATCCACTCATATCAAGGCTAATGAAGGGCAAAGAATAAACGAGTCTCCGGACAGGGCTTCTGCAGGTGATGCAGGCAATGTGGGCAGGGGCTCGCTTTTTTCTCAGAGGAGCTGTCGCACCCCTGAACTGAGCCCCTAGAACAACCCACTCAGAACGGCAGCTCGATATCGAGATTACAGCGTTCTTTCACTTCCCGGAAGGCTTTCTTGAGCGGAGGGTTGAAGGGCACACCCTTATCCTTACGGTAAAGCCAGGTCTCGTGCTCCTTTTCTCCGGGGGTCCAGATACGCGCGGCGCCGGGAGCCTTCTTGGAGGCACGGATCTGACGGCATATTTCGCCGACCTGGTGTTTGAAGTCATCGAGATCGCAGAAGGCGCGTATGTCGATGGCGAGGAAGCTGTGTCCTAGCTCGATGGACTTTTTCTTTCCGTCGGGGCCAATGTCGGCAAGGGCCTTCATAAAATTTGCCTGGGACAGAGCGCTCGAGAGTAGCTCCACGACCATTGCGTAGCCGTAGCCCTTGTAGCCGGCAAGGTCTTCTCCTACGCCACCGAGGGGAGTCAATGCGGCCTTGTCCTGGGTCAGATCGATGAGGACCTGATGGGTATCGTGACGATACTTCCCGTCCTGGCCGATGACCCAGCCGTCGGGCAGGTCTTTGCCGAGTCTGTCGTACAGCTCGATTTTTCCGCGCTGTGTCGTTGAGGTCGCGCAGTCGAGCATGAAGGGGAAATCTTCATCCGAAGGCATGCCCCAGGTCATGGGATTCGTGCCGAGCATGGGCTCGACGCCCCAGGTCGGCGCAATCGCGGGCCTGGCGTTGGTGGTCGTCATGCCGATCATGCCTCGCTCCACCGCCATGTTGGCGTAGTAGAATGCAGCACCGTAGTGGGTCGAATTGCGGCAGACCGTCATGCCGATGCCGTATTTTTCAGCCTTTTCGATGGCCAGCTCCATGGCCCTTTTGGCGATGTAGTGCCCCATACCGTTGTGTCCGTCTATGACCGCGGTGGTCGGCGTCTCCCGTACGACATCGAAGCTTGTCTTCGGATTGAGGATGCCTGCCCAGATCCGGTCGAGGTAAATCGGTTTGTATCTGCCGACGCCGTGCGAGTCTACGCCGCGTTTGTCCGCCGAGATCAGAACATCGGCACACACCGCTGCGACTTCGGGCGCCACCCCGACCGCTTCGAATCCGGCTTTCATGAACGATTCAACTTCGTCGAATTTCCACCATGTCACTTCGTTCTCCATCGTTTTCTCCTTCAGTATGTTCATGACAATGGTATGAATCATAAATCCGAATCAGCGTGCTTGGCAATGAGAAAAAAAGCAGGTGTACAAAGAAGCGAACCTGCGTATTTGGAGATAAAGGAAAAAGCGGGCGCTCGGAGGAGGGAAAAGAGCACCCGCGGGGTCACCAAATCACCAAAGCTTGAAGGTAGGTTTTATGCAGCTTCTACGCCGAGCACCTCTTTGATGGCATCGACGATGGATGCCTTGGGAAGTGCCCCCACCGCCATCTGTGGCTGGCCATTGAGAGGGATGAACAAGATCGACGGGATGCTTTGGATGCCAAATGCTCCTGCGAGTTCCTGTTCCTCGTCGGTGTTGATTTTGTAGACTATGAGCTTGCCTGCGTATTCCTCCGCAATCTTTTCAAGCACGGGTCCTACCATTCGGCAGGGGCCGCACCATGGGGCCCAGAAGTCGATGATTGCAGGAAGCTCGCCATTATACTTCCATTCTTTTTCTTTTTCGTAGTCGAAGACCTTTTTCAGAAAGGTTTCCTTTGTCAAGTTTTCGGTCACGTACATCTCCTTATATATAACAATTTATATATAAAAACATTTTTCGGCAAGAGGGGTAGAGAGGAATCGAGGTGCGGATGGCCGCGTTTTCTTGTTCCGCCGTTTGTTCTCTCGAGCCGAAATCGGTGATACAATTCATAGTATACATATGAAACTCGGAGGTATCTATATGAGGGGAGAACCATATACCATTTCACTCGATCTCGACGAGCTTCCTCCGGATCCTGTGTTCGAGCCGGGGATCAGAAGAGCTCCCCGTCGCGAGGCTGTGTTGAGCCCTGCACAGGAGAGGCGCGCGCTCAAGAATGCGCTGCGCTATATTCCAGCCAAGTGGCACGAAAGACTTGCGCCCGAGTTTCTTCATGAACTAAGAGAGCGCGGGCGCATCTACGGGTACCGGTTCAGGCCTCAAGGGAGACTCCGCGGACTGCCGATCGACAGCTATCCCGGCCGCTGTATCGAAGGCCGAGCCTTTCGAGTGATGATCGACAACAACCTCGATTTCGATGTGGCGCTCTATCCCTATGAGCTCGTGACCTACGGCGAGACGGGCCAGGTCTGTCAGAACTGGATGCAGTATCGCCTGATCTGCAGGTATCTTGAAATTCTCGATGAGAATGGGACACTCGTCGTGGAATCGGGGCATCCGCTCGGCATTTTCGCGAGCCATCCCTATGCGCCGCGCGCGATCATCACCAACGGGCTCATGGTCGGTATGTTCGACAATCAGAAAGATTTCAACATCGCCGCGGCCATGGGGGTTGCGAATTATGGGCAGATGACGGCCGGAGGATGGATGTACATAGGGCCGCAGGGCATTGTGCACGGCACGTACAACACGCTCCTCAATGCGGGCAGGCTCAGACTCGGCGTGCCGGCGGACGGAAATCTGGCTGGCAAACTCTTTGTCTCTTCGGGGCTCGGCGGCATGTCGGGGGCTCAGGGCAAGGCAGCAGTGATCGCCGGGGCCGCGGCGATCATCGCGGAGGTGGATCGTTCTCGTATCGAGACGAGACTCTCCCAGGGCTGGGTTTCTTGTGAAACCAGTTCGCTCGAAGAGGCGGTGGCTCTCGCCCTTGCTGCGCGCGACAGGGGAGAGCCGATTGCCGTCGCCTACCACGGCAATATCGTTGACCTGCTCGAATATCTGGATGCCGAGAATGTGAGGGTCGATCTTTTTTCCGACCAGACGAGTTGCCATGTCCCTTACGACGGAGGCTACTGTCCCGTGGGGATCAGCTTTGAGGAGCGCACGCGCCTTCTGGCTGAGGACAGGACGTATTTCCGTGCCCTCGTCGATGCCTCGCTCAGGCGCCACTATGAAGTGATCATGCGCCTCGTGCGCAAAGGTTCGTATTTCTTCGACTACGGGAACTCATTCCTGAAGGCGGTCTTCGATGCCGGCGTCAAGGAAATTTCGAAGAACGGCGTGGACGAGAAGGACGGCTTTATTCTACCGAGCTATGTCGAGGACATTCTGGGACCGGAGCTCTTCGACTACGGCTACGGGCCTTTCCGCTGGGTCTGTTTATCGGGGAAAAAGGAAGATCTCCACAAAACCGACCAGGCGGCCATGGACTGCATCGATCCGAACCGACGCGGCCAGGACAGGGACAACTACGTCTGGATCCGCGACGCCGAAAAGAACAATCTCGTCGTGGGGACACAGGCGCGCATTCTCTACCAGGATGCCTTTGGCCGCATGAAGATTGCGCTCAGATTCAACGACATGGTCCGCAGCGGCGAGATCGGCCCGGTGATGCTCGGCCGCGACCATCACGACACGGGCGGCACCGACAGCCCATTCCGCGAGACGAGCAACATCAAGGATGGCTCCAACGTGATGGCCGACATGGCGACACAGTGCTTTGCAGGGAATGCGGCCCGGGGCATGAGCCTAGTGGCGCTGCACAACGGAGGAGGGGTCGGCATCGGCAAGGCGATCAATGGCGGCTTCGGGCTTGTCCTCGATGGCTCGGAAAGGGTCGATACTATCATCCGCATGGCACTCTCTTGGGACGTGATGGGTGGGGTGGCGAGGCGCTCGTGGGCGCTGAATCCGCATGCAATGGATGTGGCTGAAGAGTTCAACCGCGAGCATGCGGAGTACGGCACGATTACGATGCCGCATGTGGTCGATGAGGACCTGCTCGACAGGGTGCTTGGGGTGCGCTGAAAGGGCCGCTGCTACGGTGCCTGCTCTGGTGCCTGCTCTGCGCCAAGCCGGGCAAGCAGTCGGTCAATAGTCTGCCGTATCGATTCCATGTCGAGGCGGATTGCGCGAATGGCACCATTGTCTTCGATGCTGCCTTGAACGGCTACCTGCTCTGCTTCGGTGCGGAACGTGGATTTGCGGAAGGAGTTCGACCAGTCTTTTGCCCGAGATGCATAGACTCTCCGGCTAATCTCGGATGCAAGCTCCCGGCCTTTTCTGAGCTGTTCGACGAGCGTCGCTTTGGAGAGGGTAGGCCAGGGCACCTCCGGTTGTGTCTCATTCAGCGACTGGAGCAGGTATGGGGTAGCCGCCGCAGTGGCGCTTTCGGGATCGAGGCCCAAGTAGCCGAGAATTCCCCACGCAAAAGCCTTCGTATCCTGTTCGTATGCCGAAGAAAGTTCGCGGTAGGCATCGTGGACAGCGTCCCAGCTTTGGATGCTCCCTTCCTCGATGCGTGCCAAAAGGCGTTCCAATTTAGAATGACGGACCAGGAATCCCCCCAGGTTTTCCCACTGCATCTCCATGGCATTGTCCTGTTCGTAGAGCGCTCGCGCCTTTTCGAAAAGATCCGCAGATCCTGCGTCATTACCGCTCAAGTCCTCGAGTCCGGGCAAGAGCGTCTCGACGGCGAACCAAAGCAGCATTTCGCGGTAAGAGCGCCATGCCTTGCATGGTTTCATGATCACTGCGGCCCGGTTTGAATTTTCGAAGCCTTTGACTCGCACCTCGAATGGCAGCTCATCGTGCGAAGCGGTGAGTATGTGAGCCCCCAACGTTTGCATTTTCTCCGCACTGTGTTCGGACGAGGCCCGGATTTCGTCCATCAGTGCGAAGACTCGTTTGCCTAAGAGGTTTCGGTTGGCCTTGTCATCGATGAGCGACATTACTGCCGCTTCACCCGTCGCGCGCTCCAAAATTGCAAGCCCCTCGAGTATCTCAGCCATCGTGTCGGGTGCGAAGGGGGAGTAGATGAACTGGATGCGTCGATCGATCCTCTTGTCGCGATCCTTGAATTTTTTTTCGTTGCGCATGAGTGCATACGTGTTTGCGTACCACCACCATGCAGGCGCCAAAATCAGCCGTCCTTGGCCTTCATCGTTGTCCACGAGGCAGAAGGGGAATCTTATGTCGAGCTCGTGTTTATAATCGCCCTTCGAGAGCAGGCAGAACGAGGCAAAACGCGACGAATGTTTGACCGATGTGCAGAGGCCCGGCCAGAACCCTCGCCCTGCCTCGATTTCACCGTCGGGCGCTCGCGAATTGTGGTTTGAGCCTATGGTTGCGCCTGCGGCGAGATTGGATTGGCCCTTGATCAGGCTTGCGATCAGAAAACTCGTGTTGTGGTGCTGCTCGTGGGCAGGGAAGATGAGATTGTTGAGAATTTCACAGCAGGAGACCGTGCTGTTCTCTCCAAGCACCGAGTGAATGAGCCTGGCGCCGTATTTCAGCGCAGAATTGTCGCACATCACGAAACGGACAGCCTTGCATCCATAGAAGACACGGCAGCCATAGCCGATAATGCCATTGACCATCTCGACGCCCTCGCCGATCTGTGTGGGAGCCTCGGCACTCGAATTGATGGTGAGGTTTTTCAGCTTGTTCGATCCTTTAATGTATGCGCTTTCGCCGACATACGTATCCTTTATGATGCGATTGTGCTTCAGCACACTGTCGTGGCCTATGATGCCGTATCTGCCGAGCCTGTGGTCGAACTGAGCATCGGTCAGCCGCGCAAATTGGGTCATCAGGGCCTTTCTGTCGCGGAATTTCGCCCAGAGCCAGGCATCGCCCGGGAGCATACCGTTGAAGGGGTAAATCCAGCGGCCTCCGTTTTCGTTCATCACGTCGAGCGTAATCCGCACCGACTCGTCTTCGCTTTCCATGATGATGCCGTTGCCGAATTTTGCATGGTTGGAGACCTGTAGCTCTGCATTGTTGATGAGTATGCAGTGATCGTCGACTATGTAGTGGGAGAGGTACGCGCAGTTCGAAATCACGCAGTTATCACCGATATCGCAGGCGATGATCTGCGAGTTGAAGATACCTGCTTCCATCGAGATATCGTGGTGTTCCAGCGTCACATGTTCCAGGCGGGAGATGCGTATGAGCCCGAAAAAGAGATTGTTGCGTAGAAGCTCGGGGCAGAATGGGTCCTTTACGAGCAAAAGCGACCAGTCGTTGCAGGTATTGTTGTTTCTCACCAGCACTTCCAGTTCGTGGGCAGATAGATGCCGAAACGATGAGGGCTCTTTTCCAAGACTTCGAAGCTGTTCGTCGCGGATGCGGTACTCGTTTTCGCCTGGGCGAAGATACTTTGGTGGGATGAACCCTTCACCTACCCTTGTTTGTATGGAAATTCTAATATCGTTTGCCATACCCCAAGTATGAGATATTCCTATGAGCCGCGCAACAGGAGGTCCCCCCAATGGCTTTTATACGAACCCCTTGACCATTTTCCGGCTTTTCGCCATGGTATGGCTATGGATTTTGTCGATTCCGCCAGAGTGGGCACTCTCGTGACCGAATCTGAGAAGAAAGTCTTCGAACTTTTCGAGACGATGGTCAGGTCCACAGGGCAGGAACGAACAAAATCGGCCGTGGCGCTCGCCAACCTTCTCGGGAACCCTGGGGAATTCAGCTTCTATATCGACTGCACGGAAGACCAGCGACTTATCCGTGTCTTCCATCTCCTGCGCGTGTTCAGAGAGAATATGACGCTCCTCATCAACAAGACTTGGGCCGACGGGATGGAGCACCTCATGCAGGAACAGCTCTTGGCCGATCTTGCCAGGTTCGTCGAGGAATACCGAGATGGCCGTACGGTTTCGGCATTTCGATCCTTTGTAGGGATATCGCGTCAGATTCCTTCCTTATTGTTTGGTTCGCTCGGCAAGGCAAATGATTTTCTCGAGTACGCGTTTCGCATCGACCCGAAATTTGGCCTTTTTTTCTGGTATATCGACGAAATCGATCTTCAGCTTAGAAATATCGAGAATATTCCGGAACACCGCGAGCTCTTCGATCTCGAGGTGCTGATCGGCACTTTCGTGCTCTCCTGTTTCTGAGTGCATCTCCCACAACATTCTTGAAAACCTTCGATTGCGCGGTGTCGGCGCGTTCGCGATACGCTGCCCAATATTCCATTTAGGTGTGCACTAACTCCGCTTCGGCTCAAAGTGGCTGAATTCCATACTGAACGAGGCCCGTCCCTGGCTCACCGATCTCAGGCTCGTCGTAAAACCGAACATCGTGGCGAGGGGCGCCTGGGCGTGGATGACTTCGGAGACGCTCTTTGTCTCCGAGCCTTGGATGAACCCACCCCGCTGAGAGACAAGACTCATCACTTCGCCGACGAACTCCTTCGGCGTCAGAATGTCGACCTTCATAATTGGCTCAAGCAAGACGGGACCAGCAGCCCTGCAGGCGGCATCATACGCCATATTGGCACAGGCTTCGAAGGCAAAGGCGGTGGAAGACAACTCGTTGTAGTCTATGTCGACGAGAGACACACCTATGTCGACCGCAGGGTAGCCATACTGGATGCCCGACGAGAATGCCGCAACGATGCCACGTTCGATGGCGTCGAAGATCTCTTCGGGGACATCGTGTGCACGCAGGGCCTTTTTATACTGATTGCCCGAACCACGGGGCAGTGGCTCGACTTCGATAGTCAGACCTGCAGTATTCTCCTTGCCGGCGATGACTCTGTGGAACTTCTCGCTGTGCCGGACTTTCGTGGTGATCGACTCGCGGTAGGTGACCTGTGGATTACCGATTTTCGCCTGAACCTTGAATTCGCGGACAACGCGTGTCACGAGGACGTCGAGATGCAGCTCTCCCATGCCGCGGATGATGATCTGGCCAGTCTCTTCGTCTTCGTAGACGTCGAAGGTGGGATCCTCGCGCGCAAGAATTTCTAGGGCTTCTTTCAGCTTATCGCGGTCCGAAAGAGTCTTTGGTTCGATCGCTACGGAGATGACCGGCTCGGGGAAGTGCATCTTTTCGAGGAGAACAGGATATCCCTCCGTACCAAGCGTATCGCCGGTCTGTGCGAGTTTGAGGCCTACGAACACCGCGATGTCGCCTGCGCTCACCGAGTCGATTGGCTCGCTCTTATTCGCGTGCATGCGCAGAAGTCTTGTGACGCGCTCGCGTTTTTTTTTGGATGTGTTGTAGACCGTCGATGCGCTATGGAAGGATCCGGAGTACATACGGACATAGCAGAGCGAGCCCGCTTCGCGGTCGTACTGGACCTTAAACACCAGTCCGAGAGGATAGCCGTTGGTCTGGCAGGGAATTTCGACTTCTTCCTCTTTTTTTGTGTGAAATGCTTTGATTGCTCCCACCTCGTCGGGTGCGGGCAGATAGTCCACGATTGCGTCGAGGAGAGGTTGGACACCCATATTCCTACGCGAAGCGCCTGCAAATACCGGCACGAAATGTCGGGCGATGCAGGCTTTCCGAATTTCAGCCCTGAGCGTCTCTTTGGGGATAGGAGAACCTTCGAGGTAGAGCGTGGTGATGATATCGGATCGAGACGAGACGGCATCGATGAGATTTTTGTGCCAACGCTGAGCCATCTCCATTCTCTCTTTCGCTACGGGAGATCTGGTCATCTCAGAGCCGTCTTCATTCCAGCGGAGTTCTTCCATTTCGATGAGATCGATGACGCCTTCGAAGGTGTTTTCCCTGCCTATGGGAATATTCAGAGGCACCGGGTTCGCGCCCAGTTTTGTACGCATGTCCTGCAGCACGGCCTCGAAATTGGCTCCTAGCCGGTCCATTTTGTTGATATAGGCGATCCGCGGCACATGGTATCGATCTGCCTGGTGCCAGACCGTCTCAGATTGAGGCTCCACACCTCCCACGGCGCAGAACACGGCGATCGCTCCATCGAGCACGCGGAGGGAGCGCTCGACCTCTGCGGTAAAGTCGACATGGCCCGGCGTATCGATGATGTTGATTTGGTGGTCGCGCCAAAAGGTGGTCGTCGCCGCGCTTTGGATGGTGATGCCCCGCTCCTGTTCTTGATCCATCCAGTCCATCGTCGCCTCGCCGTCGTCGACTTCGCCGATTTTGTATGTCTTGCCAGAATAATATAGTATGCGCTCGGTTGTCGTCGTTTTACCGGCATCGATGTGTGCCATAATACCGATATTGCGTATTCTTTCCAAACTCATGGATTGCTCCGAAGTATATGCAAGGAAGGCGTGCCGTAACATCAAAACCTCAAAGAATATATAGGAAAAAATCATAAATTACAACACAAGCGCAAGCCTCCATGTGCGGGATGCGTCGCATCACACCCCATCTCCTTGCACAGAAGCGCCATTCGAGCATATAAGAATACTGTGAAAAGAATTGAATTACTTGCGCCCGCTGGTTCTCCGGAAGCCCTCGATGCGGCAATCGGAGAAGGGGCTGACGCTGTGTACCTAGGTCTACGCTCCTTCAATGCGCGCCTGCGTACGACGAATTTTGCGTTCAACCAGTTCGAGGCTACGGTCTACGCCTGCCACGAACGCGCACGCAGGGTCTATGTCACCGTCAACACCGTATTCGAGGAGAGGGAAGCTGATCGCCTGTACCAGCTACTCGAGTACCTTGTGTCCGTAGGTCCCGACGGCATCATTGTGCAGGATGCGGGCGTCGCTACGATGGTCCGCGAATATTTTCCTTCGTTGCCCCTGCATGGCTCTACCCAGATGAATGTCGCCTCGGCGGCAGGCTGCAATCAGTTGTCGCGGAGTGGATTCAAGAGGGCAGTGCTCGCCCGCGAACTTTCACTGCAGGAGATTGCGCAGATTCGTCAGTATACGAGTCTGGAGCTCGAGGTGTTCGTGCATGGTGCGCTCTGTGTGAGCGCCTCGGGGCTCTGCCTTTTTTCGAGCTATCTCGGTGGGAAGAGCGCGAATCGGGGCATGTGCACACAGGCATGCAGGCGCCTCTACGAGGGAGAGACAGGGAAAGGCTATTATTTTTCTCCCGACGATCTCCAGCTGGTCGAATATCTGCCGGAGCTCATCGATGCGGGTGTGAACGCCTTTAAGATCGAAGGTAGAATGAAGTCGGCTGAGTATGTCGGCACGGTGGTCTCAGCATACCGTTATCTGATGGACAATTGCGAGATAGACCGAGAGCGGGCGGTCATCAAGGCCAAGGCCATGCTTCAGGCCGATTTTGCCCGACGCAAGACAAGTTTTTTCATTACCGGCACGGCAGACGACTATATCCATCCTGATCAATCCGGCGGCACGGGTATTCACCTCGGCAGGATTCGCGATGCCCGAACCATCGATGGCAGGCGTTGGGCACTCATGAATACATACGAGGGTCTTGCCGAGCGCGATTCCGTGCGCATCCATCGCAAAGACGATTCGGGTCGCATCACCGCTAAAATTCAGGCCGTTCAGTACGGTGTGGACGGCATGCTGCTTCTGTTCGACGGCGATTGGCGCCAGAACGATGACGTGTATCTCATTCAGACTGCCGGAATGACACGTCGATATAAGCCGATTCTTCCCAAGAACCTTGGCCGCTTCCACAAGTTTCCCAGCACCCACCGCGCACCGAGGCCCGCGCTGCCGCACATGGACGGCAAAAAGCTCGATGCGGTATTCGAACCGGGCACCTATGTGCTCGCGGGAAAAGTCGCGGATCTGCACGCGGCTCTCACCTTTCACCCCAAAAAGGCCATGATTCTCTTCAATAAACTCAATGCCGAAACGATGCGCCGCGAGGAAGAACACCTTCCCTTTAAGCGCGAGAGGCTTATTCTCTGGCTCGATCCGTATTTTGTCGAGTCCGATGCGGTGTGGCTTCAGACCGAGCTCGAATACTGGATAGGAAAGGGCGTTTCCCTCGTCATTGTCAACAATCAGGCACATTTTACCCTGCTCCGCGGAAAGAATGTCACACTGATAGCTGGTCCATGGCTCTATACCTTCAACCCCTGGGCGCTTTCGTACTATCTCGAACAAGGGGTCAAGGCCGTCATTCCGCCCTATGAAATTTCGCGCCAAACACTCTACCGGCTCACCGAATATCTACCCGCACAGTTTTTTGTTCCAATTGTGTTCGCCTATCCCGATTTGTTCAGAATAAGGGCTGATCTGTCCCGCGCCTATGAGCAGTCGCATTTCTCGGACCGCGAGGGCAAGTCCTTTACCCTTGTGGGGCGGCGGGATTATTCGACAGTGATTCCAGAGACACCCTTCTCGCTCATCGACCTTGTGCCGAATCTCAAAAAGCAAGGATTTTCGCGCTTTGTCATCGACCTGTCGAACGCAGAACCGACTCGCGGGCTCTATCGGGATATTGCCCGCGCCGCCGAGCAATACAAGCCTCTTAACAACACGTCGCGTTTTAACTGGAAGGACGGCTTCTGGAGCGAGGAGACCGCGCGGCGAAAAGAGCCTCTGCAGTCTGACGCCGGGGCCCGCCCTGCAAAGCATACCTCAAGCGCCGAGCGACCAAGGAAACCATAGCTCCGGCTTGTAAAAATATTTCTTGACGAGCAGCCTCTTCATGTATACAGTAAAATGAAATGATGTTTCATTTGCTGATATGTGTGTACAGTATGACATCGCAAGTGACGTGCTGTGCACTTCGTCCCTGAAATAGGAATTCGGTAGTGGAGTAAAGAGATCATGAGTGAGTCGGCTGGCAAGGCTTTGGATATTCTGTTTTACCTCGCAAACGTCGGGGAAGGTGTTTCTCTTGCAAGGCTCTCCAAAGAGACGGGCATGAACAAAGCGACAGCTTTGCGCTATCTGAATGTGCTCGAAACAAAGGGGGTGGTGGAGCGCTGCCCTGCCGGATGGACGCTGGGTCTTTCACTCTTCGAATTGGGAAGCAAGGTGCCCGTACGCCAGCTTGTTGCGGAAAAACTCCGTCCGATTATCGAGAGGCTCGCCCGCGAGTCCGGTGAATCTGTCAACCTCGCCTACCTTGCAGGCGATTCTGCGATTTACCTCGATCGCGCAGAAGCCAACCGCAGCCTGCGCTTGCGGTCCATGCCTGGGGACAGGCTGCCCCTCTATTGCACCGGGGTGGGCAAGGCCATTCTCTCTCAGCTTAGCGAAGAGAGAATCCGCGCCATTCTGGGGCCAGGACCCTTACTGAAGATCACCGAGTCTACCTATACTGATCCCGAGGACATCATCGCCGAGGCAAATCGAGCCCGCGAACTGGGATATGCCATCGACAGGGAGGAGTTCGAGGTGGGCCTTACGTGCTACGCGATGCCCCTCAGACTCCCGGGATCCGACTTTGTCGGCGCGATAAGCATTTCAGGCCCAACCGCTCGCATGAAGAATCCCGAGATACGCGATCGTTTTCTTGCACTGCTCGCCCAGGCGGTTCAGGACTCGACCGATGCCCTCTCTTCTTCCCACCATTATGAAAATATTTTCAAAAGGCCAGAGGGCTGAGATCCTTTGTTTGCCCTCTGGCATGGGGCTATCCTCTGGTGCACGCCATTGGTGGAGCTTTAAAACACTGCCGCACTCTCTTCGTTTCGTGAAGGCGTCTCGTTCCCCTCGTCATACTTCGGTAGAGTGTCGCGGGTTCCCTTGTTCAAAGGCTTGAACTCGATGTGTTCGGCAACGATTTTTACCCGGGCGTGCGTCTTTCCGTCGGTATCGGTCCACCGATCCTGTTTTAGTCTGCCGACGACTCTGACGCCACGTCCTTTCTTAAGGTTCTGTGCGCACGCCGCACCGAGTCTTGCCCATGCTTCGATATCGAAATACGAGACTTCGTTTTCATATTTTTGATCTCCGACTTTGTAAGTGCGATTTGTGGCAAGCGTAAAGTCGCAGACCTGGTTTCCGGACGGCGTCGATCGAATATTCGGATCTCGCACCAGATTTCCTTCTACTAGAATGCTGTTCAGGTGATTCATACGACCTCCTTGGGTTGTTGTGTGCGCTATCGTCGCGCGGCCGCGTGCTTTGAGCGCTCGTATGAGTAATTCGCCCGCAATCCTCTTTTCCGATTCAATTTTGAGACCATAGATGGTACTATGTACGCATGAACAGTTTCGAGCAGTTTCAGTCGCCTTTTTCATGGCGCTATGGTTCCGAAGAGATGCGCATCATATGGAGCGAGCGCAACAAACGGCGGCTCTGGCGCCGAATATGGGTATCGCTCGCGAAGGTCGAAGCCCAGTATGGACTTGTAACCTCTGATCAGATCGATGAACTCGAAGCTCATGTCGAGGACATCGATTTCAAGAAAGCCGAGGAACTCGAGGCATCGATCCGCCACGACCTTATGGCGGAGTTGCGCACCTATGCATCGCAATGTCCCAAGGCGGGCGGCATTCTCCATCTCGGCGCGACCTCCATGGATATCGAAGACAATGCCGATGCCTTGAGAGTTCGCGACAGCCTTCGTCTTTTAAAGAGGAAACTCGCAGGACTACTCGTCGTGCTGGCCAAAAAAATCGAGTGCTATGCGGCTACACCAGCTATGGCCTTCACGCACCTTCAGCCTGCAGAGCCCACGACGCTCGGCTATCGTTTCGCGTTTTACGCGCAGGACCTCGCAGACAGCTATGAGCGTCTGTCGGCGACGATCGGAGCGCTCAAAGGCAAGGGATTTAAGGGCGCGGTGGGCACTTCCGCGTCGTATGCCGAGCTTGTGGGCGCAGACCACCTAACAGATTTTGAGCACGCGCTCTCTGAAGAGTTGGGGCTCCCCTTCTTTGAGGTCGCCACCCAGACCTATCCTCGCCTTCAGGATTATCGGGTGTTGACCCTTCTGGCAGAGCTCGCAGCCGTGCTCCACAAGATGGCCTTCGATTTTCGCATTCTGCAGATGCCCCTTCTCGGGGAGCTCTCCGAGCCCTTCGGCGCGCACCAGGTCGGCTCTTCCGCCATGCCTTTTAAGCGCAACCCGATCGAGTGCGAAAAAATCAACTCGCTCGCCAGGCTCGTCGCGTCCTATCCTCGTGTAGCTTGGGACGATGCCGCCCTGTCCGGTCTCGAGCGCACCCTCGACGATTCGGCCAACAGACGGGTCATTCTGCCCGAGGCATTCCTTGCGGCGGACGAGCTGTTGATGTCCATGCACAAGATCGTGGAGGGCCAGGTGATCGATGAGCAAGCCATCCGACGAACTATCGACACCTATGCCCCTTTTGCTGCGACGGAGCGGGTGCTCATGGCGCTCGGCAAACGTGGAACGGACCGCCAGGAAGCGCACGAGCGGCTGCGCGACCTTGCGATGCTCGCCTGGACCGCGGTGCGCGAAGGGAAGCCGAATCCTCTTAAGACACTGCTGCAATCCGATGCTTTTTTTGCTTCGTCGCTGTCTTCTGATGCTATCGAAACGCTCTTTGATGTCGATACTTATATAGGAGCAGCCGAACAGCGGGCTCGGGCGACATCGACACGGTGTCGCAGCCTCGCGTTGGATGAACGTTGAATTGAGCGATATACTTTTTTAGGTGCCGATACGTATACCAAGGAGTGGACATGTTGGATTTCATTGTCAAAGGAGGAGTAGTCCTCTGGGTCATCATGGCGCTCTCGGTGGTGGCGCTTGCGATCATCATCGAACGCTTGCTGTATTTACGCCGCATTTCGATCGATGAGGAGAAACTCTTTCTCCGCATCAAAACGAGTCTGATGGAAGGCCATTACTCCGAGGCTTTGTCGATATGTGACCAGAATGTGTCGCCGTTTTCGACCTTGCTCAAAGTGGGTATCGAGAATAGAAATCAGCCCGAGTACTTGCAGCGAGAGCTTTTAAAGGATGCCGCGTCGATGGAGGCTATAAACCTCGAGCGAGGGCTTACTGCCCTCGGTACGATCGCCAATGTTTCTACGCTGCTCGGTCTTCTCGGAACCGTCACCGGCACAATGAAGGCCTTCGGCGTGCTCGGCAAGTTCGGCGCAGTAAGCGATCCTGCCGCCCTGGCAAGCGGTGTGTCGGAGGCCCTCATCACGACTGTCGGCGGCCTCGTCGTGGCAATTCCGATTATACTCGTGTACAATTATTTTTCTTCGAAGGTAAACCTCATTCTCACCCATCTCGAAACGCAGGTGAATAGCCTCGTCAACCTCGTTTCCAGCTACAGCGGGAAAGAAAACGGCAAAGATGGGAATAAGCCCTCGAAGGAGGCATGATGGACCGCTCTCGGAAGGTTTCACCGAAGATCAATTTCGACCTGACGCCTCTGATCGATATTATTCTTCAGCTCGTGATCTTCTTCATGATCACCACGACGTTCAAGACTTCGCCTGGTATCATACTGCAGCTGCCTGCTTCCCAGACGGCACAATCGGTTGCCACTCCTGAATTGAGGGTGGTCGTCGTATCTTCGAACGAGATATATGTGGACAAGACAAAGACGAACCTTGCAGGCCTCGAGCCGATTTTAAGGAAGCGGGTGAGTGGTTCCGATGCGAAACAGATTCGGGCGGTGCTCGAGGGGCAGGCCGGTGCCGAATATCAGCTTATCATCTCCGTCCTCGATGCCTTGCGTCTGAACGGCATCGAAAATGTCGGCCTCATCACGCGGAAAGCCAAGGTGGTGCAATGAGGCAAGCCCTCTCCTACGCCGAGCGCGAACAGCGGAAAAGGACCATCCTCTCGTATGCCCTTGCGCTTGGAATATACGGCCTGCTTTTCGGCGCTGCCTTTCTCTTCGACCTCCTTAAACCACAGAACCTGGATTTCAGCAATAAGACGCTGATCGTAAACATTCAAGGGCCGGTTGCCAACGATGTAGGCAAGGGTTCTCCCATGGAGAAGAAGGCCCCGGAACTTGTCGCAGAAAAACCAGCCCCGCCGCCTCAGCCTGCGCCTAAATCGCAGACCCAGACAGCAACCAAGCCGGCACCGACAGCACCAGCCCCCACTTCTGCAGCGCAGCCCGCGCCGTCCGCTCCGTCTGCACCAGCGCCGGAAAAGGTGGCGTCTGCCGCGTTGCCCCCTGTTTCTGCTCCGCAGGAGGCCGTCACCCCATGGACCCCCGGCGAACGAGGGCCGGGATCCCGTGTAAGCTCGAGCGAATCCTCGGTCTTGTCTCCGGGGGAGGGGCAGGTGCCATGGGGCACAGGCGAGGCCGTGCGCATTACGAAGGCTGAAAAAGGCAACACCGTGGAAACGACGCTCGGCGGCTCGTCCGAAACGGTCGGACAGAGCCTCTATGTGCCGATCTACTTGAACATGCCCTTGCCATCCGTTGTTCCTGTCGAACTTTTCAACGCTATCCCCAATGAGATCATTCCACCGAACACCTTAGTGGCCTCTGCCGAATCTCGCAAACGGGCATTTCTCAACTATTATACCAGAAGCGGCGACTCCTATCGCCTTACGAATCCCGTTCCTCTCGAGGTACGAGAAAAACTCTGGGAAATGCTCGAAGATGCTGGGTACAATGTAGAACAAGCGGACTACAAGGCCGGCCGCACGCTGAACCCCATCGTCATAGGGTTTTCGATCACCAAGGACCGCCAACTACGAGGCGTCGAACTACTTCAGTCGTCCGGAGATTCCGACATCGACGCGGCCGTGCTCTACGGCTTTAAACGCGCTTCCTTCTGGAATAAGAGCGGAGAAACGATTCAAGGGCGCTTTGTGTATCGTTTCTGAGTCTAGTTCCGAGTGGATTTATTGGTGCTGTTTCTTGAAGTGGGGCACAAGAAAGGGCACCTTCTTTGCATATTCGCGGTAATCCACAAACTGCATGGGAAAAGTATACTTATCTTGTAATAAAATGAGAAGCAGATTCAAGGCATTCGCAATTGAAAAATCGATGAAAACGAGGGAATTATTCGACCAAAGGGCAAAACCTATCGAAAAGAGCAGAAAACACCAGAACCCGGGATGCCTGCACTGTCCGTAACTCCCCCGTGCATAGACATGGCCGGCCGGTACCTTATATCTTCTTACGCCGAGCGGTATTTCCAAAAATACCGTCCACAGCAACGCCGCACCGCCTGCGATGGCCAGCCCCAGACAGACCAGGCGCATACCTTCCGGCACCCGCATGTTCTGTGTGCTGCCGAGAAGTGCCAAGAGCATCCCCAGTGCGATGAGGGCGTACCCGGACACCTGCAGGGCTGCATGCGCCGATTTGCCGCTGCGCACAGATCGCCACTCTGCCAGCATAAGGAGTATGAAACCGAAGAAAATAGAGATTATGGATACCATTTCAAATCCTACTATGCTATAGTATTCATTAATTTCCTATATATCACATATTGAGCGGGAGCACCTCGATGATATTGGATATTTCGACGCTCATTCCTGCGCTGTCATTCTGTATCTATATACCCTTTATCATTTTTGGCCTGGCCAACAAGAAAGAACGAGTCGATCTTTCCTTTCTTCAATATATGGGGCTCATGGCACTTTGGAGCTTCGGTTCCTTTATGATGCACGCCAACACGGGCATCTTTACTCCGCTCATATGGAACAGGGTTATGCTCGTGGGCCTTCTCAGTAGTCCGATTGCGGTGTTTGCGACACTCATCCATTTTGCCGGGACAGAAAAAAATCGATATCGCTATTTTCTGTATATTGGGTATGGAATCGGCATTTTGCTTCTTTATCTAAACCTCTCCGGTTCGATTGTGACGTCTGCAGGCTTTGAGGGAGGCGAGTTCTATTATACGCTGGGCCCCGGATCGATCGTCGCGTATTTGCTCTCGTATTTTTATCTCTTTCTCGCAATACTCTTTGTCCTCCGTGAGTTGCGGAACAGTAAGAATAAATTTCTGAAACGCTCTCTGCGGCTCGTCGTCGCGGGAGTCATCATCATGCTCCTGGGAGTCGCCGTCAATCTCTATGCCCCACTCGGCCGATATCCTATCGATCTATTTGCCGCCACGATAAATGCGGGGATCATCTTCTTCAGCGTCTATAAATACAGACTTGTCAATTATTCGGCGATCGTGATCAATATCTTTCTTACGATCCTGGTCGCCCTTGCCTCGGGTGTAATCTACATGTTCTTCTTCATACCGGTCTTTGGGCTTGACCGGATGGTTCCATTCTCCGAACTAGTTCTGCTGGCGATCTGTCTAGGGATTGTTTCGGTGCTTTTTCTGGCGCCACTACGCACCGCCACCCAAGCCCTTCTCGAAAGAATATACGGCGGAAGAAGTTTTCTGTATTATAAAGAATTACGTAAATTTTCCGCCGACCTCACTTCCATCGTGAGTCTCGAGGATCTTGCAAAACTTATCGTGGATAATGTCCAGTCGACATTTAAGCTCGACTGGGCCTTTGTGCTCATAAACGACTACAATGCGAGGAACTTCCGGATCATCGCCGCCAAGAGGCTCGCCTTTGCGGACGAAGCGGAACTGGGCCAGAAAGACCATGTCATCGTCCCGAGGACAGATCCATTCATCCAATCGTACCAGATGCGCACAATCCAATACTCTCCCCATCAGAGCATTTCGATCAGACTCAACAAGGGCGAAGAATATGAAATGGTGTCCGCAAGCCTCGTGCTTCCTCTGAAATTCAAAGAGAGGCTGAACGGATTTATCGTGTTGGGCCCTCGGCTCGAGAAGGACTATTACAATCAGTACGACATCGAGATACTCCAGTTCCTCACGGATCAGGCTTCCGTGGCTGTGGAGAATGCCATCAGTTTCGAACGTCTGCGCCAACAGCAGAAGCGTCTTCAGGAGACGAATGAGGAACTTACACTGAGCAGAAACAAGCTCGAAGCCTTTTTCGACGGCATTGCCACGCCGATTTCGATTCAGGACATCAATTACAATATCGTTACTGCGAACTATGCGGCCCAGCGGTATTTTGAAAAACCGCAGAAAGAACTGATTGGCTCGAAGTGCTATAAGGCGTATTTCAGCCGCGACCGACCCTGTGCCGAATGTCTTGCTCAAGATTGCCTCCACACGAAGCTGCCTTTCAGTGCAGAGAAGCAAGACGACCGCACACAGCTTACCTTTGCGCTCAATTTTTACTCGATTCCTGCGCCACAGGGCTCTACGGGGTCTTTCATAGAGTTTTTCCAGGACATCACGAAACAGAAGAGCCTCCAGGAAGAGCTCATTCAGTCGGAGAAGCTGGCGGGGATCGGGACTCTGGTTTCGGGGATAGCGCACGAAATAAACAACCCGCTAGGCGGCATTCTGGGTACCGCCGACCTCATGCTCCCCGAAACGACCGAAGGCAGCCCGCTCCGCGAATACACGCTGGATATTATCCGCTATGCCCAGAGCGCGGCGGACGTGATCAAGGACCTCATGATCTATTCGAGAAAAACACGGACCAGCGCCGAAATGCTCAATATTGTCAATATTCTCGAGAATTCCCTGAAGATGGCCATGCGCGGCATCGATTTCGGGACAATTGTCGTGAGAAAATCCTACGACTCCGTCCCCGAAGTCCTCGCAAACCCGACCGAACTGCAGCAGGTGTTTCTGAATCTCATCGTGAATGCCGTGCAAGCCATGCATGGCGATGGCATCTTGACGCTGTCTTGCAGGCAGATGGACGAGGACGTCGCAGTGACCATTCAGGATACTGGTATTGGCACCGAGAAAGAGAATCTCGACAAGATATTCAACCCGTTCTTCACCACCAAGGAGACCGGCGCGGGCACAGGCCTGGGACTGAGCATTGCCCATCATATCGTCACCAAATATGGCGGACGCATCCTGCTCGACAGCGAGGAAGGGAAGGGGACGACGTTTACCGTCATTCTGCCTGCCGCCAACGAGGACAAGGACAGAATTCGCCTTGTGCACGCCAAAGAACTCCGCCAACTCGAAGACAGTTTCTATCTGCAGCGCAAGGTGCTGGTGGGAGAGAAGGGATATAAGGAGGAGACCATCCACCGCAAGTCCGATGAACTCGCCTTCCATATCCTGGCATACAAAGGTTTGCAGCCTATAGGGACGGTATCCCTGCATCTAAGCGAAAAAGAAAAACATGTGCCGATCGAAGAAAACTTCGATATTTCACGGTATCTCGAAGGAAGCCCCTATGCGGAGATCGATAGACTTGCCGTATCGAAAGAGGAGCGCGGTAGTTTGATACCCTTCAGCATCATGGCGCTCGCCTATCTCTATGCGCGCGGACGAGGAGCCAAAAAGATATTCCTCGACGTATTTGCCGACGAGACGAAGCTCATTAAGATGTATGAAAAGCTCGGTTTCGTAATTATCGGCAGTTACAGCAAACCCCTGCCCTGCACGGTCATGATGATGGATTATGTCTCCAAATACGAAAAAGAAGTGTCGCGCATGGAGCACTTTGTAAAGCCTTTCTTCTCGAGGCTTGTGCCCAAGATCGATTTTTCGGGCGAAGACCTGCACTATGTGATGAAGGCCATCAACGAAATAAAGGCGAAATTCCCCAAAGAAAGTGCCGACCAGGAGCAGCTGGACGATGCCATGTGATCTTGGTGCCCAGCATGGACAGAGTAAAAAGATCAGCATACAATTATATATTGTATGAAGCCAGATGACTTGGTCGAAGGGCTCAATGCGATTCTCGCCCACTCGCCTGTGTTCAGCGACAGCTCGCTTATCGTCGATGTGATCGCGAATCCCAAGGCCGGCGGATTCAGCCGTATCCATCATTCCAAAAAGCGTCTCGATGAGCTTAAGGAAATGGTAAGGCGCGCCGTCAGCCTTCCGAAGCGTACTTCTCCCTTCAGCCTGAAACTGCATCTCACCGAGCGTTGTGGTCACGCTGCCGCCATTGTCCAGCGTATACTCGACCACTCTGCCTCGAACGGTAAAGATTCATACCACCTCATTGTGACGGCGGGAGGCGATGGCACGAGTCTGGAGACTGCAGAGCGGCTCACAAAGCTCCCCGAATCCGAGAAGAACCGCTTTGGTATTGTGCGATTGCCCTTCGGTACAGGCAACGACGGCTCCGAGGGAAGAGATCTGATTGTCGCGCTGGAGAGGTTTCTCGGCAATGCGAGGTTCGAACGCAAGCCCGCGCTGTGTGTGACCCCAAGCGAAGAGGGTGGGGCTCTGCCGCGCTATTCGTTCAATATCGCGAGCATTGGCCTCGATGCCTACGTAGCCGACATGACGAATAGGCTCAAGCGTGCCTTTCCTGGGGATTCCTATAAGTTCTGGGTCAATGTCGGTACGCTTTTTTATGATCGTGTCTACAATGTCGTCGAAATGGGACTTAAGGCCTGGAACAAAGAAAAGTTGATGCTCGATTCGAAATGTCCGCGCCTTCTGGTCGCTATGGGAGCCTCGGGCAATCGGCAATACGGCTCGAACAAAAAGATTCTTCCGACCGAAGACAACTGTGTCGCCGTGGCGCAGACGAGTCTGTTCAGAAAGCTCATTTTGAAAGGGCCCATCGAACATGGGCGACACGACAATATCCCGGAATTGGTGCATTTTACGGCTGATAAACTTTTGATCGAATACAGCGAGCGGGTTCCTCTACAGTGCGATGGAGAGACGAATATCCTTGCCAAGTGCGATTTTCCACTCACCATGGAGCGGATCTACAACGCATACAACGTGCTGGTGCCTGTATGAGCCTCATTTCACCCCATCGTTGCAGGCCTCATCGTCCTCGTCGGACCGAGTCGACTCGTGGGATTGAGGCTTTACGCAGGGGTCCAGATCGGCCTGCTGCTTTTGCTCCGCTTCTTTTTTGGTCTTTTCTGTAGTTTTCTTCATTTTTCTACCTCCGAACAGCATTCGACATTCTCAATGTAATGAGAGAATGCGGCCAAAGCAAGGAAATAATCGAGTGCGTTTTGAATAACGCTTGAAAGGCCTTCAGCTGCCGGCTAGAGGATAGCGCTTCAGCGTAGAATAGAAGGCTCCGGAAGGGTTGAGTCGCGACCGTATGAGTTCGAAGGCGTCGATGGAGAAGGAGAGGCTCGGCGGCGCCGGAAGCGATGAGAGTTCCGGCATTAGGGGCATTTTAAGCCTGGCGAGGGTGAGGTGCGGCTTCCATGGCCGGGTCTCCATTTCGGCGCCGATTTGGGCGGCGATGGCGAGCATTCGGCCGACAAGCTTTGCCGGAGCTTCGGCAGGCTGGATATCCACAGCGATATAGAGCACTCTGGGGGCTCTCGGGGAAGGCAGGGCCGAGAGTTTCCCTGTGGCAAGCTGTAGTTCCGGACAGAGCCCGGAGGCTTCTTCCAGAAGGACTTGAAGTTTTGCCGCGGTCTGCACCTCGACTTCTCCGAAGAAGTGCAGTGTTAGGTGAAGATTCTCTTTCGGAACCCACGACGGCTGTGTGCGGCCAAATACCGGCACAAGGGAGTGGACATAATCCGCAATTTGCCCTTGGACGTAGACAGGGAAAGGCAGACAGGTAAAGAGGCGCATGAAGGATTATGCCCACTTGGCGACTTTGGGTGCAATGACAAAACGGCAATACGGCGCATCGGGGTTGTGGGCATAGTAGTCCTGGTGCCACGATTCGGCGGGCCAGAACGTGCCGGCAGGCTCGATCGAGGTGACGATAGGGCTCTCGAAGGCTTGCTGCGCGGCGCTCTTGGACTGCAAGGCTATCTCCCGCTGAGATTCATTCAGGTAAAAGATGGCCGAGCGGTACTGTTCGCCGATGTCGGCGCCTTGCCGATTCAGGGTCGTCGGGTCGTGGAATTTCCAAAAGTACTCGAGGATTTCCTGGTAGGAGATGCGCGATGGATCAAACGTGACTTCCACGGTTTCAGCGTGGCCTGTGGTGTTTTGACAGACCTGTTCGTAGGTTGGGTTTGACACAGAGCCTCCACAGTATCCCGATCGTACCTGCACGACGCCGGGAACACGCTTGAAGAGGGCTTCCATGCACCAAAAGCACCCTCCCGCCAAAAGAGCTTTTTCAAGGTTGGTTTCGTGTCCGTTCATATAGTCCTCTACGATAAAGGTAGCAAAATTATGCACAAAAGGGAAATACAGTGCGGGACGGTCCGTATTAGTAGCCCGTAATATATGAGCGAGCCTTAAGGGGCGACCGCGGAGCCCGAGGCGCCTTCATTGGGTCTTTCGTGCCCTTCCGCGGGGTGTATGATCGAATTTATAAAGGAGACGAGGACATCGAGAGCGCGCTCATTGAAGCCACCTTCGGGAATAATGATATCGGCATATGCTTTTGTCGGTTCGATGAATTCGTAGTGGCCGGGGCGGACAACGGTCAGATACTGTTCGACCACCGAGTCGACGGTGCGTCCGCGTTCCTTGATGTCTCGGACCAGGCGCCGAATGAATCTGATATCGTCCGGCGTATCGACGAAAATCTTGAGATCGATAAGATCGCGCACCTGTTTATTCGTGAAGATCAAAATGCCTTCGAAAATGACGATTTTTGCAGGCTGAATGTGGATAGTCCGGTCGGTGCGCCTGTTCTGCACAAAATCATAGACCGGCATATCGATCGGTTCGCCGTTTTTGAGGGCGGTCAGGTGCTCGATGAGGAGCTCGTTGTCGAAGGCATCCGGATGGTCGAAGTTGAAGGCCGTGATGTTGCGGTTATTGACGAATTCTGCCGATTTGTAATAGTTGTCCTGCGGTAGAAAGGCAAAGTCGCTGACCATCTCGGAGATTTTTCGTACGATGGTGGTCTTGCCGGAGCCGGAGCCGCCGGATATGCCGATTATGGTGACTGGAACCATAGGGGTTGCCTTTTGAGATCGTGCTTCACTGCAATTTTGCTCATGTCACTCATGGGACTACCTTTCCGTCATGGTGAGAAGCGCCTTTTGTATTTCATCGACGATGAAATCGGGGGTAGATGCCCCTGCCGTAATTCCAATGCGTTCAAATGATATCATTTCCGCCTTCAGGTCATCAGCTGTTTCGATGTGCCAGGCGGGCATTCCGCATTCGATCGCGCTTGTGTACAGGCGTTTTGTGTTTTCCGAATTTTTACCTCCCACGATGAGCACTGCATCGACGTGGGCGCAGAGATCGACGAGGGCCTTTTGGCGTTCGCGCGTCGCGGGGCATATGGTTTTTTCTACTGTCATGGTTTTGAGGTGGGTTTGAAAGATTTCGATGACGGCATCGTAGTCTTCCTGTCGAATTGTCGTCTGTGCAATGAGGGCGCAGGGAACGTCCTTCAGCTTCTCTGCTACCTGAAGGGCTGTCGTGGGGCCATCGACGACGATGGCACTCGATGTGTGTCCCAAAATACCTTCGATTTCGCCGTGGTGGGGGTCCCCAACAAGCACAACTTGCCAGCCCTGTTGTTCGTAGCGGCGCGCAAGTCGCTGGCTCTTTATGACGCGTGGGCATGTGGCGTCGACGATGGATGCTCCGAGTTCCTGCAGGCGAGACAGTGCCGCGAGCGGAGCCCCGTGCGCGCGTATGACGACGACAGTATTCTTTAGATCCGGCAATTCTTTTGTACTGGTCTCGATCGCTTTGGTATCGAGGACATGGACGCCAAACGCCTCAAGAGCCGCCACCGCTTGCGGGTTGTGGATGAGAGGTCCATAGGTGTAGACGCGCTGTCCGACTCGAGCAGCCTCCCGGGCTGCCGCACGCGCAAGTTCCTCTGCGCGGCGCACGCCCATGCACATGCCCAATACGCGCGCTCTGATGATCTGCATGTCAAAATAATAACAGATTTTCGGGGCTGTTTCCACTCGTAGTGGAGGCGGGGATTCGGAGAAAAACGACGGTCGGAATCGCACGTTGCGAATTTCACAAAAGATGCTATACTACTTCTTTCATAATGTGTCGTCTTTGAAAAAGGAGATTGTATGGTGGCGCGCAAGACCATCGTCGTAGCCCTTGGTGGTAATGCAATTATCGAAGAGGGCTCTGAAGGGACTATCGAAGAGCAGTTCGAAAATACTCGCAAGAGTATGAAAGCCATAGTCGGCATGATTGCCGAGGGCCACAAGGTCGTTTTGACCCACGGCAACGGACCGCAGGCCGGCGTCCATCTCATTCGGAACGAGGCGGCCTCCAATCAGGTGCCTCCTTCTCCTCTCAACGTCATTGTTGCCGACACGCAAGGGTCCATGGGATATATGATCGCGCAAAGCCTTGCCAATGCTCTTCTTGCGGAAGGAATTAAAAAAGACATTGTCACTGTCGTGACGCAGGTCGAGGTCGATCCGAACGACCCCTCGATGCAGAACCCTTCAAAGTATGTAGGCCCCTTCTATAAGGCTGAACAGGTCGAAAAACTGCGCGAGCGCGGTTGGATCATCAAGGAAGACCCCATGCGCGGCTATCGCAGGGTCGTTCCGAGCCCCATACCGCTCGATGTGGTGGAGAAGGACATCATCAAGGATCTGATCGATGACGGGAAAATCGTGATTGCGGTGGGCGGTGGAGGCATTCCTGTCAAGCGTGATGCCGATGGCATGCTCTCCGGCGTCGACGCGGTGATCGACAAGGACCGCGCCTCGGCGCTGCTCGCCAATCTTATCGATGCGGACGAACTCATCATTCTCACGGGAGTCGACAAAGTGGCCATCAATTTCCGCAAGCCCGACCAGCAGCTCTTCGATCGTCTCACCGTCGAAGAATGCGAGAAATATCTGGCTGAGGGGCAGTTTCCCAAAGGTTCTATGGGGCCGAAGATTGAGGCTGCCTGCGATTTTATTCGCCGCGGCGGGGCAAAGGTGATCATCACCTCTCTAGAAAATGCTACGGCGGCCGTCGACGGCAAGGCCGGCACCGTCATCACCGCATAGTGCAACTTGACCACCCGGTGCTCTCCATGCTAGCTTTTGTGGAATTCTTTTTTCGATAAGGAAGATATATGAACGGTATCCAGAATAGCCTGACGCTGTTCCAGACGACGGCGTCCAACCCGACGGGCTCGCTCGTCTCCACCATTGTGACCTTTGGTCTTGTCTTCGTGATCTTCTACTTCTTGATCATTCGGCCGCAGAACAAGAAACAGAAACAGATGCAGCAGATGATCGCGGGCGTTAAGAAAGGCGATAAGATCGTCACCATCGGCGGAATTCACGGCGTCGTGACTTCGGTGAAGGATTCCACGGTCCTTGTGAAAGTCGACGATGGAACCCGGATCGAGTTTTCGAAGTCGGCGATTGCTTCGGTCAGCCCTACAAAAACAGAAGAGAAGGCAGAGGCGGCAGATACGACGGAAGCAAAGCCCGCAGAAAAGTCCGAAGAGAAATAGATTGACCGATATGCCGGCCCTCGTGTTCGGGCTGGTCGGCATACCGCATTTCTCCACACTCTAACATCCATGAGAAGATTGGAGTAAACCGGTATGAGCAAAACTCGCCGCTTTTTGATCGTCATTGCAGTGCTCGCCGTGGCCTTCATGTTCCTTTTTCCGAGCATTCAGTGGTATTTTCTGACACCGAAAGAGGATCAAGCCATCGCAGTAGGTTCCAGGGAGCAGATTCGGGAATATGCTCGACGCATGACCTATCTCGTCATTACCGATCTTAAACAGAAGGCTAACGAGAAAGATACCTCAGACCTTTCGGGGCAGAAAACTTACAGGCTTGCGATCGAATCTGCAAAAAAGGCCTATTCGCTCGCAAAAAAACCTATTCCTAAGAGCTGGGATGCTGTCGCGATCCTCTCAGCGTTTTCGAGTGAGCGTGCCATGTTCGACAGCATCGAGTCCCGTTACAGGGAGTACGTGCTGAGACTTAAAAATGTACACGCGAATGCAGTGCAGCTTGGTCTCGATCTCGCCGGCGGAATGAGCGCGGTCATCCAGGCCGACTTGCCCGGCCTTGCTCAAAAAGTGGGCCACGATCTCTCACCGGCCGAGAAAGAAGATGCAATGAAGCGGGCTGTGGAGATTCTCAATTCGCGCATCGATAAGTTCGGCCTTACGGAGCCGGTGATACGGCGCCAGGGCGAAGATCAGATCTATATCGAAATTCCGGGCACCCCCGACCCCGAGCGCATCAACTCCATCATTATGGGCAAGGGGAATCTTGCTTTCTACATCGTCGACTCCGAGGCTTCTGCTGCGGTGAATTCGTATCTCTCGACAAATCCTGTGGGCATCGATGAGCAGACGATGACGGTGGACAAGCCGGGTCTTGTGCCGGAAGGCGAAATTGTGCGCAAGGTCTACAAAAAAGACAGCTACGGGCTCGATGAGTTTACCGGCGAGTATCTTGTTCTTCAAGGAACGCCGGGGCTCGACGGCAGCCATATCCAGAGCGCGACGGTCTCGGCCGATCCCATTACCGGTCAACCCGAGACGAACTTTGTGCTCGACAGAGAAGGCGGAGAAATTTTCTATGCATTGACGAGCGCCAATGTCGGCAAGACGATGGCAGTGGTCCTGGACGACCGCGTCAAGTCCTATGCGCGCATCCAGGAGCCGATCCGCGAATCGGTGCGCATCACCGGTTTCAGCGCCGACGAGGCTGAATCGCTTGCGCTGCTTTTAAGGACCGCCGCACTTCCCATAAGTCTCTCCGTAGTGAGCCAGCAGGCAATTGGAGCCTCTCTTGGCGAAGACGCTATCGGGCAGGGAGAAACGGCGATCCTCGTCGGTATTTTGTCGATTTTCGTCTTTATGTTTGCATACTATAAGTGGGCTGGTGCCAATGCCACCATCGCACAGATTTTGAACCTCTACCTTATGCTGTCGGTGTTGACCGCCTTCAAACTCACACTCACTCTCCCGTCCATCGCAGGCTTTGTGTTGACGACGGGCATGGCGGTCGATGCGAACGTCATCATCTTTGAACGCATAAAGGAAGAGCTCAGGGCGGGCAAGAGCCGCGCCGCTGCCATCCATGCGGGATTTGACAAGGCATTCTGGGCAGTCATGGACTCGAACATTACGACCATCATCGCGGCGCTCTTCATGGCACAGCTCGGTACCGGGCCGATTCAGGGCTTCGGCATCTCATTAGCCATCGGCAACATGACGAGCCTATTCACCTCGCTGTTCGTGTCGCGGCTCATCTTTGACTTCGAAACGGATGTGCTGAAGACTAAACATGTGTCCATCAGCTGGAGGATCCGATAATGAAACGCATCATTCGATTCAGCAAATTCTTTGTGCCCGCCCTGATCGTGAGTTCGATCATTATTCTCTTTGGGCTTATCGGATACTTTACGAAGGGTTTTAACCTTGGTGTCGATTTTCAGGCCGGTATCAATGAGACGATCCAGCTTGCATTGCCTGTGGGACAGGTGACCTTTGCCGGTAAGGGCAATGCGGAGCTCACTGTAAGCGAAAGCCAGTTGACTCTGGTCTTTTCGGGCGCCGAAGCACAAGAAAGAACTGTGACGCTGGACTACAAGACCTATCCGACGATCGGGGACATCAAGGCAGCGCTCGAAAAGGAGCCGGGGATCAAGGTGATAATACCCGAAGGAAGCGACGCCGTTTCCTCTTCTATTCTTGTCCCAACCTATCAGGGTAACTCGCTTCTGAGCCAGAACCCGGTCAGTCTGTACCGCACTCCTATGAACGAAGACGAGCGCTATGCCTCGATCGAGATTGTGCGCGATGCGCTGAAGCCGCTCGGCGAGGTCTCCGTGCAGACAATCAATCCAGCCTCTCTGCAGCGCTATCTTGTGCGCGTCCGCGACGACGGCACAGATCCACAGTTTATCACCAATGTTTCGCAGACCATACGCAGGCTCATCGAAGATAAGGTGGGCAAGGACAGGGTCGTGGTGATCAGAACCGACTACGTCGGCCCCCGCTATTCTCAGACACTCGGCACACAGTCGGCGTGGCTGGTTGCCACGACGCTCATTCTCATTCTCATCTATGCAACGATTCGCTTCAAGATTCAGTATGCGATCGGAGCCGTGCTTGCGATTGTCCATGATGCGCTCATCATGGTGGCTTTCATAGTCTGGACACAAATGGAGTTCAATACCACCACCATTGCGGCAATCCTTACCATTCTGGGCTATTCGATCAACGATACCATTGTACAGTTCGACCGCATCCGCGAGGAGCGAAAGATCCACCCGTCGGATACGTTCGTCGATGTGCTCGATTCCGCATTGACCCTGACGCTGGGGCGTTCCATTATCACCACACTGACGACCATGCTCGCAGTCATTTCGCTCTTCATCTTCACAACCGGGAGCATCAAGGACTTTTCGCTGGCGCTGCTGGTCGGCATGACGAGCGGTGTCTATTCCACAATCTTCATTGCGAGCGCCTTCGTCCTCATGTGGGAGAATAACAAGGCCAAAAAAGATTCAAGACGTTCCAAAGAGGTCGCGAAAGAAGTCAAGCCCAAGGCTCCTGTGCCTGCCAAGAGCTGACGATTGCGTATTGCGTAATGCGCAATACGCAATGTTGACAAAAATGGGGCGCTTCGATACTATGTGCCCCGCATCGGCGCCGTACCCAAGAGGTAAGGGAGAGGTCTGCAAAACCTTTATGCATCGGTTCGATTCCGATCGGCGCCTTATCCTTCATTGAGTCGCCTCCGGATGGGGCGGCTTTTTTTGATGTGTGGGAAGAGATTCTAGTTTCTCCGGCCGTGTTCCTTGTTGTCTCAACGAAAATTTTAACCAATATTCAGCGTATCCAATTATAGAGTGGCACAATGTAAGGTTTTCAATGAAGCAATTTGTGGTATTGATTGTGGAGAAAACCTGTTCTATCATACACGGAAATATGCACTACCCGGTCATCGATAGGATGAGCGGAGCCAGGTTGGAAATCCTATCCGCCACGGTGTCTAGGTATATGTAGTCTGTTCTGTAAGGAGAAGTCTAATGTCTGAACTGATGGAGAGCTTGATAGCCAGGGCTCGGACAGCGCAGGAACGAATCGAATTTTGGTCCCAGGAGCAGGTGGATGAAATGGTCGCTTCGGTTGGCTGGGAAGTGTACAAGTTAGAACACGCCCAAGCCTGTGCCAGGCTGGCCGCCGACGAGACCGGCATGGGCGTCTACGAGCACAAGCTCAGCAAGCATCAAAAGAAAACCCTGGGGACTTTGAGGGATCTCCATGGACTAAAGACCGTAGGGGTCATAGAAGAGGACAAGGAAAGGGGTATTTTGAAGTTGGCCAAGCCGGTAGGCGTCGTGGGGGCCCTGACCCCGGTGACCAATCCCACCTCGACCATCGTCTCCAACGGCCTGCCGGCCCTGAAGTGTCGGAATGCGATCATTTTTGCGCCTCATCCCAAGGCAAAGAAATCCTGCGATCTGACTACGGAGTACATGCGGGAAGGCTTACGGAGGGTAGGGGCGCCGGAGGACCTAGTGCTCAACATCAAGGAGCCTACACTGGAGCTCTCCCAGGAGCTCATGCGGAGCGTGGATCTGGTGATCGCCACCGGAGGCTCGCCATTGGTGAAAGTGGCCTATTCAT
>DIXD01000013.1:5303-7521 GCA_002435985.1 Spirochaetaceae bacterium UBA6089 | reverse complement strand
ACGGCACGGGCATGTGCGGCGGCTGTCGCGTTTCGATCGGCGGAGAGACGAAGTTCGTGTGTGTGGATGGCCCGGAATTCGATGCGCATCTCGTCGACTGGGACGGAATGATGATGCGCCTCAGCACGTATAAAGAGATCGAAAAAGAGGCTCACGAGCGCTGCCATCTGGAGATGCAGATAGAAAAGCTCGAGGCACAGGGGAACGGCACCCGCGCACCGGAAAAGGAGTCTGCAGAATGAGCCACAAGGAAGAATACGTCATGGACAACGCGGAGATAGAACTTGCCCGGCTTCGCTCGGCGCCAATCACCCCCAAAGTGCGAATGCAGATACCACCGCAGGTCATGCCTGCCCAAGACCCCCTCGTACGGCGCCACAATATGGACGAAGTCGCGCTGGGGTACTCTCCTGCCCAGGCGATCCTCGAAGCACAGCGCTGTCTTCAGTGCAAGAATGCCCCGTGCGTTACGGGATGTCCCGTGCGCATCGATATCCCCGGCTTTATCGGCAGAATTCAGGAAGGTGATTTCCTAGGCGCAGTGAAAATCATAAAGAAGACGAATCTTTTGCCCTCGATTTGCGGCCGGGTCTGCCCCCAAGAGACTCAGTGCCAGGCTCCTTGTATCGTGGGCAAGGCGCTCCATGGCGTGGAGAAGGCAGTCCAAATCGGCAGATTGGAACGTTTTGTTGCCGACTATGAGCGGACGCAAGGAGCGGTCGAAGTGCCCAGTGTCGCCTCTTCCACCGGCAAGAAGGTGGCGATTGTCGGAGCGGGTCCTGCGGGGCTCACCTGCGCCGCGGATGTGCGCCGCGAAGGCCACGAAGTCACCATCTTCGAAGCTTTCCACAAGTCAGGCGGCGTCATGGTCTACGGCATTCCGGAATTCAGGCTCCCAAAGATCCTCGTGCAGTCTGAAGCAGAGCTGCTCGAGTCGATGGGCGTCGACTTCGAACTCAACTTTCTGGTGGGTCGCACGCGACCGCTGCTCTCTCTCCTGCACGAAGACGGCTACGAGGCCATTTTCATCGGCACGGGTGCAGGCCTTCCTAAGTTCATGAATATTCCCGGCGAAAACCTCGTAGGGGTATTTAGCGCAAATGAGTATCTGACGCGGGCGAATCTTCTCAAAGCGTATATGCGAGGAAAGGCGGGCACGCCGATCTACCCCTCTCGCCGCGTAGCAGTGCTGGGTGGCGGCAATGTGGCGATGGACTCCGCTCGCATGGCGCTCAGACTTGGGACCGAGGAAGTCAGGGTTCTCTATCGCCGGACGCGCGAGGAGATGCCCGCCCGTACCGAAGAAGTGGAACACGCCATCGAAGAGGGGATCGTGTTCGATTTTCTCAAGAGCCCGACGCGCGTGCTCGGCGACGACAAGGGAAGAGTCGTCGCACTTGAAGTGCTGTCCTACGAACTCGGAGAACCGGATGAGTCGGGACGACGGCGTCCGGTTCCCATCCGCGGAAGCGAAGAGGTCGTGCCCTTCGATACCGTGATCGTGGCCATCGGCAACGAATCGAACCCGCTCATCTCCCGGACGACGCCGCAGTTGCACGTCGACAGACACGGACACATCATCGTCGATGAGCGCCAGCAGACGAGTATCGATCGCGTCTACGCAGGCGGCGATATCGTCTTAGGCTCGGCGACGGTGATTCTCGCGATGGGCGAAGGCAGGCGGGCTGCGCAGGCGATCAACGAAATTTTACAATAATTACAAGGAGGCGGGCAGAGTGTCACGGGGTAGACAACTTCCCCTTTTGGCAAAGGTCTTAATAGTGCTTGTTGTGCTCGGATGGGCAGCGGGCGGCCTTCATGGGGTCTGGGCAGAAGACAGTTATAAAGCTGCACTTTCGCTCTTTTGGGAAGGGCGCCGCCTCGAAAACCTGGAGACGCGCCAGGCTGAGAGCCAGCTCGCTTTCCAGCGTTCCCTCGCCATGACAGAGCGCCTTCTCTCCGCCGATCCCACCAACCCCGACCTTCAGACGCTCAAAACGTGGAACCTTTTCCGCCTCCACCGTTACACAGATACCGTTGTGTATGCCCAGTCCGTGCTCAACACCAGGCAGGACTACCGAATCATCGAGACAATGGCCGAGGCTCTCTATTTTCTCGGTAAAAACGAAGAGGCGCTCGCCGCCTTCAGCCGCTATTTTACCCTTTCGCCCGACAACGACGACCGCCGTTCGAGCGCCTATTATTATGTGGGAGAAGT
>DIXD01000013.1:0-5185 GCA_002435985.1 Spirochaetaceae bacterium UBA6089 | reverse complement strand
AAATTTTCTATAGTGCTGGCATCATGTACTCCCGATTTGAGCCGAACAATGTGCCCGATCCGAGCCTCATCGACGCTCTCCAGCATGAGCAGGCCGACGGTGCGTTTTTTTCCTCCATGGACCACGATATGAGTGTGTTTTCCCTCCGCCACGGACAGAGCGAGGGTAATGCGCGCAACACCTATCAGGGTCGGCTCGAGTTTCCTCTCTCTGCCCACGGAGAGACACAGGCAAGGGCGGCCGGCGAATGGCTCCGTCAATTCAAGCCGGATTACATTATCGCAAGCCCGATGCAGCGGGCGCGGCGGTCGGCAGAGATCGTGGCCGATCTCGTGCACGTCGACCATATCGAATTCAGCGATCTGCTCATAGAGTTGGATACAGGTGTTTTTTCAGGGATCGACGCGGAGAGTGCAGCCCGAACATACCCGACTCTGTGGAAGGAATTCTACACCCATAGCTGGGATGCCATCCCCGGCGCAGAGCTGTCGAAGTCCTTGTACGCGAGGGCGATCCTTGCGTGGATGCGTATTCGTGAGCTGGGCGAGCAAGGGGCGTCGCGTATCGTGTGCATGACGCACGGTGGCCTTCTGCAGTGGCTGATGAAATCGACGCTGGCCGTGCACCGTTGGTTTCCACTTCTGCCCATGTCGAATTGCGGCATCTCCCAGTATGAAATCGAAATAATGGAAGAGAACAGTCCTGCCTTCGTACAGTGGGCAAAGATCGATTTTCATCCGCCCAATGTACCTGAAGGTCCAAAACCTGTCTTTTGAGCACGTCTTTTGAGCGAGGACCGGATGTCTATACCAAGGCGATCGCTCGAGTGTCTTTAGTTCCTTTCAATATCCTAAAAAATGACGTATAGTAAAAAGAGGAAAGCATGGACACTGAGGAGGCGCCGTATGAAAAAGCGTTCTATTGGCTCGTCCGCTGTCGTATTGTGTGTTGGCATACTGATGCTCTTTATGCTCGCATCGTGCAAACAGGCAAAGGTGGTTGAGAAACCGCTCGAAACAGGGCAGGTGCAAACAGAGCAGACCATAGTCCTTGCTCCGGGACCACACCCGGAAGCTGCCGTCACTGTGCCGCCTGTGTCGAGGCAAAACGAACAAGTCCTTTTTGTCTATCGGCATGTCGACCCAGGCTATGCACAGGCCTATGGGTTCGACACCTATATTTTCCGTCTTCTCGCCGATGGTTCGGGGCAAATCACTGGGGGTAGCGTATATCAGCGCACCATTGGAGGCGAAATTGCGCTGATCCACTACAATATAAGCATCACAGGCGATACCATTTCGCTTGCCGCATCCGGCCCGGGGCAGAAGTCGTGGTCCGACACGCTGAAACTCAAAGAGAATCGGATCGAGGTCTCGGGCACGCACAATATGCTTGTCACCTTTGACAAGAACCTCGTATTTTCATCTTCCGACGGAAGTTATAGCGAAAGCTATTCGGTAGACCCTGCCGAGAAAGACCTTCCGGCGGAGATCAGAAAAGGTGCCTCGATGGTGGAGAAGGGTGTCTGGTCATATCCTGAGGACGGAAAGGCCGTCTACGTACAGGCGAAGCCCGAGGATGCACAGCATGTCGAGGGTTTCCAAATTTCCTTGTGGTTTCAGGATAAGGGCGATTATCGATGTGCCACCGAAGGGTCTGAACCCATCAATGAAGTCTATGCCGCGGGGCTTGCGGACGTGCTGACCGGCGACCATGCCTTTGTCAATGCGGTGCTTTTGGACCTGATGCTCGGAGAGTCGAAATATCTGCGTCCTCTCTATGCCTTTGGGATCTCCCGGCGAGGATCCGGGAAATGAGGACCCCGTTGTCGTCCGCCGCGGGGCGGCATTTTCGAATCGGGGATTGTCGTTCGAAGACTTTTTATGATTGAATGACTGTATCTTTTTCACTCCAAAGGACAGAAGCGATGAGCATTCATATTGCAGCGCAAAGAGGTCAGATTGCCGATAGAATTCTTCTTCCCGGAGATCCTCTCCGAGCAAAATTCGTCGCCGAGCACTATCTCGAACACCCTGTATGTTTCAATGAGGTCCGCAATATGTTTGGATATACGGGCAGCTACAAGGGCAAGCCCGTATCGGTCATGGGTACGGGCATGGGGATGCCAAGCCTCTCCATCTACGTCAACGAGTTGATCCGCGACTACGGCGTCAAGCGGCTCATTCGCATCGGTACCTGCGGTGGCATGCAGGACTATGTGGGGCTTCGCGATATTGTGCTTGCGATGAGCGCATGCACCGATTCTGCAGTGAATCGGCAGCGCTTTCGCGGCATGGATTACGCACCCACCGCTTCATTCGGCTTGCTCAAGGCCGCATGGGACGCCGCATCGGCGCGCGCACTGCGGGTGTTCCCCGGGCCAGTGCTGAGCTCCGATATGTTCTACACCGAAGATCCGGACCAGTGGAGGCTTTGGGCAAAATTCGGGGTGCTGGCGGTGGAGATGGAGACTGCCGAGCTCTATACGCTGGCGGCAAAATACGGCTGCGAGGCGCTCTCGGTGCTTACGGTCTCGGACAACCTTGTCACCGGCGAAATCACGAGCCAGGAAGAACGCCAGATTTCATTTCGGGCCATGATGGAAGTCGCGCTCGACAGCATCTTCTCCTAATGTTCATACATTTTTGAAGGCCTCTATATCGCGTTCGATCTTTTGGACCTGCGTATAGAGGCTGTCTTTTATCCGTTTGAGTTCCGCATTGACTTCTTGCATGAGGCGCGCCTCTTCGGCCCTGCGCTGCTCGATCGCATCCTGAGAGACCTTCCGTATCTTCACATCCATAGAGGAAAGCCATCTGTCCAGCTGTTCGTCGACGGCGGCCTTGCGGGCTTCGAGTTTGTGCACGATATCCTGTTCAAAGGCTTCCAGCGCCTTGGTGACGGTGCCCTCCGCGTTCGTCTTGAGTTCGTCGGTGTGCGTCTTCGCCTCTTCGAGCATTGCCCGCAGCGCTGACAACTCTTCCATGAATTCTTTTTCGAATGAGGCGCGGTGCGTTTCGAAGGCTTGGCCGAACTGGGCAAACTGTTCTTCGAGCGACTCGCGTTCGGCCTGAAATTTTTCGGAGAGTGCGGTGGTGCTCGCTGCAGCTTCTCTTTGGAGGCGTGCCATGTCGGCGCTCATTGCATTGAGCGCAGCCTTGGCCTCCGAGAGTCTGTGCTGGGTATCCGACACTTGCGAGTCGGTGGTGGCGGCAAGGTTGTTGAGCGTGGCATCGGCGCTTTGGATGAGCGCATCGATGTTGCGGGACAGCGCGGCGATGCGCTCCTCGGTCTGGCGTGAAAGCTCGTCGAAGTCGGCGGCAATGTGGGCACGAAGGGTGCTGTAGGCGGAATCCTCGATGGTATGGGCGCGGTCTGCGGCGAGCTTGAGCGCGGCCTCTGTCATGGCGTCGATCTGTTCCTTGAGGGAGGATGCCTGCTCGATGGCTGATTGGGCGTCGACTTTGGACTTTTCGAACATATTCACGATCTCATTGAGCCGTTGGTGAAGCTGATCGAGAATGTCGTCGCGGAAATCGTCGAGTATCTGCTTGGCGTCGTGAGCGAACTGCTCTTTGAGCTTCGGCATATCCGCCTCGATGGCGGCCATTTTCTTGTCGGCGTTTTCGACGCGATGGGTCAGTTGCTCGATAAAATCGTTTTTTTCGGCCAGATGCGCGATATTCTGATCGACGCGCTTGGTCATATCCATAAGACGCGTAAGAATGTCGTCGTATTCCTTAAATCGGTCGGCAATCTCAGTGATCGAATCGGACTTTTCGTCGATGGTCGCCTGGGCTTGCTGAATCTTTTCGAGCACGACCTTCGCCGCCTTCTGCTGGACATCCAACTCGATGCCGTAATGCTTGATCTCTTCGCGTTTTGACTCCGCGTAGGCCCCAAGCTCATCCTTCAGTTTCTCACCCAGACGTTTGAGCTTCTCCAGCGAACGATTGTCTGCCGTCAATAGATGATACGCGACAAACATTGCGACCACGATGGCAAGTGTTACCAGATTTCCGACCGAAAACAGCATGCGGTGCTCCTTGTCGAGAGTATAGCGCTCAACGTCGATTTACAAAAGTGCCGCCTCGGCGGACATGGCTGTTCAATCCGAGTACTTGACAAAATATTTCCTTCATTTACAATGCATTTCCGCGCAAAGGGAGGTGAGGATTATTCATCAGATTATAGTCGAGGACAATGAGCCCCTCGAGAAAGCACTGAAACGCTTCAAAAGAATGGTTGAAAAAGAAGGCATTATTCGCGAATGGAAAAGCCGCGAATATTTCGAGAAGCCGTCAGCTATTCGCAACAGAGAGAAGAAGGCGCTCGAACGGAAGCTCATGAAAAAAAGCCGCAAAACACAAGATGGTAAGTACTGAGTAGCGAGGAGCTGTCTGACGATCGAGGCAGCTCCTTCTTTTTTTGTGAGGAAGGTATGCGCACATGGTATATGGTATTCTTGCGGTCAACGATAATAAGCTTGATATCGCTTGTTTTTTTCGTAGCCTGCGCGCAGGAGGATCCCGGACAGGATCTGGGAATTGATAGACCTAACCCCACGTTGAAGGCTGTGGACCTCACCATCGGCACTGCCGTCGTCCACGCCGAGGTTGCTCTCACCGAAGCGGAACGGAACCGTGGGCTTATGTACCGCAGTAGCCTTCGCGACGGCGAAGGAATGCTCTTCGTGTTTGATCGCGACCAACAGGTTTCGTTTTGGATGAAGAACACGAAACTTCCCCTCTCGCTCGCGTATATTCTTTCGGACGGCACCATTGTGCAGATACTCGATCTTGTTCCTTTCTCCGAAGAACCGCGCCCCTCATCTCGGAGCATTCGCTATGCACTCGAAGTGCCCCAGGGCTGGTTTGCGCGGGTCGGCATACAGGTCGGCGACAAGGTGCAGATTCCGTCGCTGCAGTAGTGGGCGACAATTGCCAAAACCTCCTTTAGACAGTACCTTATTGTCAAAGGATTCTGTATGCTCGATATCGTAAAATATGGGGAACCCGTCCTCGTTCAAAAAGCCCTGGACATTCAGGACTTCGGCCGGAAGCTTGCAACATTGGTCACCGATATGCACGACGCGATGAAGCGCGATCGCGGCATCGGGCTGGCGGCTCCGCAGGTCGGTGTGTCGCAGCGGCTCTTTATCGTTGGTCTCGACGACGAACCCCTG
>DIXD01000074.1 GCA_002435985.1 Spirochaetaceae bacterium UBA6089 | reverse complement strand
ACCTCATCATGACCGATTCCGCGCACATCCAGGAGCGCGATGCGGATTACCTCTCGCGGCAGGCCCAGAAAAGGAATGAGAAATTCGACTGGAAGCCTCTCTACGACGAATTCGACGTCATTCGGGCCATGGACCAGTTCGTGACGGTCGGGTATCACCGGCCGATCTTCGTCGCCGACGGTGTGCAGGTCGAATTCTTCGATGCCGGCCACATTCTCGGCTCGGCGTTTGCGCGCATCACCGCGACGGACAGGGCCGGGAATACTGTTGTTATCGGTTTTTCCGGCGATCTGGGCCGCAAGAACAAGCCCATCATCAAAGACCCCGAGTGCCTTAAGGATATCGACATACTCTTGCTCGAGAGCACCTACGGCGATCGCCTCCATGAGTCGACCGATGACGCGCTCTCGCGGCTCGAAAAGCTCGTCAACCGGACTGCGGCGGCTCGGGGGAAGCTCATCATTCCCGCCTTTGCCGTGGAGCGTACGCAGGAACTCATATTCTACCTCCACCTTCTGCACGATAAGGGCAGAATACCCGAGATTCCGATCTGGGTCGATTCGCCGATGGCGCTCAACGCAACGAGCATTTTCGCGATCCACCCCGAATGCTACGACAAAGAGACCTACGACCTCTTTACGACGCACGCAAAGAACCCCTTTGGCTTTTCTACGCTCAACTTTTCGCGCTCGGTCGAAGACTCGAAGGCGCTCAATCAGGCCAAAGGGCCGATGATCATCATCTCGGCCGACGGCATGTGTGAATTCGGGCGCATCCAGCACCACCTGATCCATGGGCTCGGCGATCCCACGACTACCGTGCTTATTGTCGGCTATATGGCCAATGGGACCCTCGGCCGGCGCCTCAAGGATGGTGCAAAGGAAGTGCGTATCCACGGCGACTGGTATCAGGTGCGCGCGGACATTGAGGAGATCGATGCCTTCTCCGCGCATGCGGATTGGAAAGAGGCGGTGGAGTGGCTTCGCTGTATCGACAAAGCGCGCCTTGAGAAAATCTACCTCGTACACGGTGAAGGTGAAGCGCTCACCGCGATGCGCGGGCATGTGCTCGACGCAGGCGCCAAGGATGCCGAAATCGTAAAAGCGGGAGAAATCTATACGATAGTCTGAGCCTTATGTCGATGCCCAATAGCGGCACAACAAAAAATTGCAATTGCGGGACAGCCCCTTTTCGCGGGTTTTTTATTGCACGCCGCTGGTGTGTGTGGCACGCGTAAGTGCGCGGGCTTGGTGTGGGCCTCACTCGATCGTGTCGAGCTTGGCGACCCGGGTTGCGTGTCGGCCGCCTTCAAACTTCGCATTCATATAGACGCCAAGAAGTTGCTCGACAGGCTCCACGTATTCGACCCTGCCGCCAAATGCGACGAAATTGGCGTTGTTGTGCTCTTTTGCCATGCGCGCAGTGTAACTGTCGTGAACGAGGGCGCAGCGGATTCCCTTGTGCCTGTTGGCCGCAATCGAGACGCCGATGCCCGTTCCGCAGCACACGATGCCGAAATCATAGCCGCCCCTGAAATATTCCTGCACGGCCAACTGTGCCTGGTCCGGATAATCGACTCGGTCCTCCGTGTCGATGCCGAGATTGACGACCTGGTGCCCCTGGCTCTCCAGCCACGCCACAAGACGGAATTTCAGCGCCACAGCGCCATGATCATTTGCGATGAGGATTTTCATAGGCCTAGGGTAGCGACGAAAACGGCAAGGGTCAAGGTTTGATATAGGCAAAGCCTTGCTGCTGCTTTTCCGCCAGCTCCAATACGCCGATAGGTACAACTTTGAAGAAAGCAGGTAAGACTTTTTCATCTATATTGTGGCTCTTCAGAGAGTTCTGACAGATGTGAAAATCGACCCCGCGGCCGGCGAGAATTTTCATCTTTCGCAAGGTTCGTTCATCGGGCGAAGTGAATATCTCCACGGCCTTCCCATTTGCCAGTACTTCGACCTGTGACCCCTCAGCCTCTATCCCCATCAGGAGATTATGTGCGTTTGAGAGCGCCAGTTCCCATTTTTCAGTTTCGTCCACATGAAAAACAACATTGACCATCATGATTCGTTCTCTTCAATACTTACCATTGGAAGGCGACTGCGCGCTTTCCGAGTATGTCGTCGTCGAAAATGACGCGGGCCGGCTTATTCGCCATACCGGCACAGACGTGGAGCGGAAGCAGATGCTCTTCTCGTGGGTGGCAGTACCTGGCATGAGGAGCCTCTTCCCATGCCGAGAGGCGTCTCTCGCGTTCGGATTCGGAGAGAGCTCCCGTGCAGCAGTCGATGAGCCAGTTCTGGAACGCTTCGTTCCTTGGATCTGGGGCGGCTTTGCCGTGCCAGGAGAATGCTCCTATGTTGTGAAAGGAAAAGCCTGAGCCTATGACGAGAATGTTTTGCTCCATGAGCGGCCTCAGAGCCTTTCCAAGGTTGAGGTGCGAGACAGGATCGAGATTGCGGAGAAGAGACATCTGGACGGTGGGTATATCGGCGTCAGGGTACATGAGTTTTAAAGGGATGAACATCCCATGGTCGAAACCCCTGTTTGTATCGATGCGGGAAGAGATGCCGCTTTTCCGGAGCAGCCCGGCGACGAGCTCCACCATTCTGGGATTGCCGGGGGCGGGGTAGGTTATCTCATAGGCCTTTTCGGGGAAGCCGTAATAATCATAGAGGAGGGAAGGGGTCTCTCCCCCTGTCAGCGTCGCTTCGGGCGCTTCCCAGTGAGCGCTAATCACCAGGATCGCTTCCGGCTTCCTGAGCTTTGCGGGGAGCGCCTCCATGAACTGGACCATCGCCCTATGGCCGGCATCGCCGAGAATAGGCAGGGGGCCGCCGCCGTGAGAGAGATAGACAATCTGGGCTGCGTCGCTGTTCCGATCTGCTTCCACCACAGGCTTACTCCTCATGGAAAATGTTCATTCTGCTATTTCTATCAAGCCAATACATATAATATAATAATTTAATGCTGATGGCGCTGTCCGTCACGAACAAAATTTCGCAAATGCGGGAATAAAAGACATGACAAACGAGCCGGCGAGGCCATCGCCCTCTCTTATCATTGCATACTGCGATTACTCATACAGGGGATCGCCTAATACAGATCCTCTTTTGCTCGCCGCGAGTATCAGGCGCTACGGCGGGGCCTGTAAATCGGTGCCGATTTGGCTCATGTGCCAGGATATTCTGGACATGTCTGCACAAATTTCCAAGAAGGCGACCGCCCTGAACGTCGATCTACTTCCTTACAAAAATGACGTGAATATAGCGGATTTCCCCTTTGCTTGGAAAGGGATTGCGGCGGCCGAGGCAGAGCGCCGCGCGGAAGGGGAGGCTGTGGAACTCCTTTGGTTCGACCGTGATTCTCTTGTGCTCAATGACGTCTCACCGCTACTGCTGCGTCCAGACAAGAATGTCTCATTCAGGCCCGTGAATGTTCAAAACATTGGCGAGGAGGCCGGCACTGGGCCGGAAGGCGACCGCAGCGGTTTTTGGCGGCGCGCGTGCGAACTCGCTGGCGCCGACTACGGGGCTCTCGGGACTACAACGGGCTATATAGACCGGAAAGTTCTGCTCTTTTATATAGCGGCGGGTCTTGTCGGCGTAAGGCCGGAGCTGGGAATATTCCGAGAATGGGAGAGACTTCTGCGGGCATTTGCTGCGGATCGGTTTTTGCAGGGATATTGCGAGGAGCATAGCATATACAAAATATTCATGCACCAGGCTGCGCTCAGCATCGCCGTCGCGGGCAAGATCGGGGTTGGGGAGCGCCAAGAGCTTCCCACACTCGCCATGTATCCCCTGAATTTCTGGGAGAGCGATAAGAACGCCTGCAGACCCACTGCGCTCGATGACCTTATTTCTCTCCGTTACGATACGGTGCTCGACGACGAGGACTGGCTGCGGTTTCCGATGAGCGCTGAACTGCGGAACTGGTTGCGGGACAATATCCGGTAGCTCTGGCAGCCGGTCCTTTTATTGTTTTGTCTTATTCTTCATGGTACAGCTACGCCGATGCCGCTTTTATGCGCTCTCTCCTATAATCTATAAAGACGCAGAAAAGGGCG
>DIXD01000085.1 GCA_002435985.1 Spirochaetaceae bacterium UBA6089 | reverse complement strand
AATCGCCGAGCGTGCGTCGATCGACACTCTGATCAGGTGGATACGAGTGCGCAAAGTCGATGTGCTTGGATTTTCGTACCGGCTCGATCCCGAGCGCGGGGTAGAGCTTTTTGCGCGCCTTGTCGGGCTGCTGCAGCGTGCAAAGCTGCTTGCGAGGGACGGGGGCCCCCTGAAGGCGCTCTGGTTTGCAGGGCTTCCCCCTGCGTGTGATGCTGTGATCCAGAGACTGCCTTTTGTGGACGCGGTCTTCCGGGGTGACGAGACGTATCAAGAGATTTTGGCTGCGCTTGGTCTTCCTGCGCATCTTATGCCCGAGCAGGCGAGCGCCGAGCTCGCCTACGACAAGGCGCGCCTCGACTTCGGCACCGAAATCGTCCGGAACCGCGCCTACCTCGATGTGGCCCCCGTCGACCGGTCCGGCTCGCTCGGCTTCGGCCTTCGCGGCGAGCGGGTGGCCGATCGGGTGCGCCACGGGATGGCCCATGGGCTACCTCCTCTCATTCGCGCCCATGTCGGCCCCTATGCCGAAGACAGGAGACAGGCAGTGGCCCTCTTCCTCGACTGGACCTCGCGCCTTGCAAAAGGTGGGCTCCTCGATGTACTCTCTATCGGCTCCTCACAGCTGACGCAGAGCAATTTCGGCGAGGACTGGTCGGGCTTGCCCAACGGTGGGGGAGTACCGATCAACAGCGCAGAGGAATACCGCAGCGTGTGGCGGGCCGCGCGGCCCATGCTCGTGCGCACCTATGCGGGGACGAAACATGTGCCGCATATGGCGAAGATACATGAGGAAGCGCTCGACATATGCTGGCACGCCCTCTCGTTCTGGTGGTTTTCGAAGCTCGACGGGCGGGGCGAAAACACCGTCCTGCAGAATCTCGAGGAGCATTTTGAGACGCTGCGATACATCGCTTCGACCGGCAAACCCATGGAGCCGAATGTACCGCATCACTTTGCCTTTCGCGGCAGCGACGATGTCGGCTACATCGTTTCGGGTTACGTCGCGGCAAAGGCGGCAAAGACACAGGGCATCCGTACGCTCATCTTGCAGACCATGCTCAATACCCCGAAGTATACCTGGGGCATACAGGACCTTGCCAAGGCGAGAGCCCTGCGCATGCTGGTCCGCGAGCTGGAGGGGCCCGACTTCACCGTGATTCTGCAGCCGCGCGGCGGGCTCGATTATTTTTCGCCAGACCTGGAGAAGGCTCGGGCTCAGCTTGCAGCGGTGACGATGCTGATGGACGATATCGAGCCGGACAACGATGCGAGCCCACAGATTATCCACGTGGTGAGCTATTCGGAGGGTGTGCGGCTTGCGGATCCCGATGTCGTCGAGGAATCGATACGGATTACCAGGTACGCGCTGTCCGAATACCGCCGGCTCAAGAAAAAAGGCGACATGCCGGAATACGGGAAACTTCCCATTGTGGAGGCCAGAACGAAACATCTCTATGACGAGGCACGACGCATGATCAAATTCATCGAGGGGACAATACCGGACCCCTATAGTCCCCGCGGGCTCTATGCGATGATGAGAGGAGGCGTATTTCCGCTTCCTTGGCTCAGCGCATGCAAGGAAGAATTCGAAGCGGCGGTGAATCAGCCTGTTCAGTTCATGCATGGCGGAGTACAAGCCGTGGACCGCGAAGGAAAGCCGCTTTCGGTGAGCCAGCGCCTATTCGGGATTGCAAGAAATCTTGAGCAGATGGGATTTTCGCCTTCGAGTCTTCAGCAGCTGGAATCGTTGCGGCAAGCCTGGGAAGGGCAGAAGGAGGCACACAGTGAAAAACACTGACTGGAGCGGCATTGTCGAGTACCTTGACCGCGTCGCCGCCAAAGGTAAAGGGATAGGCTGGTGTGTCGTCGGGGCCGGCAACGGCGGCGTTGCGATGGCGGGACATCTCGGGATACTGGGGTTTCCTGTCCAGATGTACAACCGCACCGATGAGCATCTGAATGCAATTCGCTGGTATAAGGGAATCGACATCGAGGGCAGCGTCCAGGGGTTCGGGCCTGTGCTCCTCGCGAGCTCTCACATTGACGAGGCGATCAGCGGTGCGGACGTCATTATGATCGTGACCCCTTCGACGGCGCACTATGGATTGGCCACGCTTATGGCCCCATATCTCAAGGATGGACAGATTGTGGTGCTCAATCCGGGCAGGACGGGTGGAGCGCTCGAGTTCCGCGCAGCGCTCGAACGGCAGCATTGCAGCGCCAAGGTCGTAATTGTCGAAGCACAGACCTTCATCTATGCTTCGCGGATGGTCAATCGCCACAGAGCACATATTTACAGAGTCAAGAATGGAGTGCCCGTAAGCGCCCTGCCTTCATTCCTTACGCCTACGGTACTCAAGATCCTCGATGTCGCGTTTCCCCAGTTTATTGCAGGGAGCAATGTGCTCGCAACGAGCCTCGAGAATATCGGGGCGGTCTTTCACCCTGCTCTGACCCTCATGAATGCGGCATGGATCGAATCCACTGGCGGAGATTTCGAGTATTATCTTCAGGGTATTTCGCCATCCGTCGCAAAAGTTCTTCAAGCGATCGACGACGAGCGACTCGCCCTCGCGCGGGCATTGGGCATTCGCACGGTTTCCGCGCGGGAGTGGCTCTATCTGACCTACGATGCGTCGGGGGCTGATCTCTGTAGCGCGATCCGCGCGACCACAGGGTATGCGGGCATAAAGGCACCGCGCACGATCGATCACCGCTATATCTGGGAAGATGTTCCCATGAGCCTTGTACCGATGGCGAGCATGGCACAGATGTATAAGGTCGAGACGCCGGCCATCAATCTGACGATCGATCTGGCCAATCTTATGCACAGCTGTGATTATCGCGCCAACGGGCGGACAGTCCGTACATTGGGCATTGAGGGGCTGTCGGTGGAGGACCTTCACCGACTCGTCACCGAAGGCTGAACTCTGGAGGAATACAATGAGTGAAATTATACAAAGCGTAAGAAATTGGGTAGAAGAACTGCCGTCAGCGATCGGGGCGGTACTCCTTCTGATCGTGGGATGGGGCATCGCGAAGCTTCTCAAAGCAATTGTGCCCAAGGTCTTGGTATGGCTTAAATTCGATGTGCTGGCGGGGAAAATCGGCGTCAATGAATTTTTGCGCAAGGGCCATGTCCAGTATGCACCGTCGAAACTCATCGGGGTGTTTCTCTATTGGACCGTGATGCTCATTTCGCTCGCCGAGGCTGCATCGATGTTGGACCAGAGCGCAGCGGCATCGATCCGGTCGTGGTTGTTTGGCGGCATACCGACGATTCTCGCCGCTATAATCACCGCCGTGATCGGAGTCCTCATCGTTCAGTTTCTTTCGAATTTCGTGCTGACCATAATGAACAATGCCGGGGTCGCTTCCAGCTCGCTTGTCCAGAAGCTCATCCGTGGCGTGGGGTATATCATCGTGGCGGTGATGGCCATGGAGCAACTCGGTCTTGAACAGTCGATCGTGAGCATTCTCCTTTTGCTCATGATAGGATCATTGGCGCTGGGCGTTGCAATTGCCATCGGCCTTGGCTGCAAGGACATGGCTCGTCAATACATCGAGGGTCTTATCACTGCGATCCGAGAGCGAGAGCGCGCCTCTCATGGTACGGACCTGGAAGGGTAGTCCTACGCGATGAGCTGACTCTAGTGCAGGTACCAGGCGAGCACGATGCTGTAGTGCACATTGTCTTCAGATACACCGAGCTTGATGACGCTCGTTGCCGGCACTCTGAAATCGATGGAGAAGGTGCCGTCGTCACCACGCTTCAGTGGAACAAAAGTACTATCATATATTATCGATACATATTTCGATTTTGAGTGATACACAAAATGTGCGGTGCTGCCCCTGGCGAGCGAACCGGCGAGAGGGCTTTCCAGGAGCTCGCCCGCGGGCTCATGGTATCGTCCGTAGATTTTCGGGAAGGGCGGAGCTGTACCCTTGGAGGCGACGCCTGCCTTGCCCCCGGCGCTGTCCGTCTCGAGTTCGAATTGCAGTACACTAGCGAGCATCTTCGATGTTGCATTGTCCTTCCCCGGGCTGTCCGGGCCGGCGAAGATATGGACCTTACCTCTTCCCGCCGGTGGAGGAGCGAGGACTAGCCGCCAGACGGTTGGATCGATATGACTTGCGAAGCTGTATTGCTCCAGTTCCCTGCCTTTTGTGTCGAAAAGCGAGGCGTCGACGAGCATCTGCTCCGGCGCTCCTATATCGAGGCTGAAAAGACCGTTCGTCTTCTGCAGATACGCAAACGACAAAAGACTGGTTGGGGCGTTCGACATCTGCAGCAGTGTCAGGCCACTGTCGAAAAATTCCGGCAACACGAGCACCTGGTCTCTGAAACCCTCTCTGCCCACGGGTGTGGCGCTGAGCTGGTAGAGTGCATTGTCGGGGAAATGGGTGAATCGCAGCTGAAACGGCGGAGGAAAAAGGTAATCGGTGCTGTAACGCTTGTGGTACTGCGCACTGCTGCCATCGAAGGCGCCGGCATCGAAAGTCGTGTCGACGAAATACCACAGGTCCCCGATGCGCACCATGTTCCATGCATGGCTGTTTCGAAAATCAAAGGCAAAGTCGCCACCGAGCCCCTTCGTGTAGCCGTTGACTGTTCTCACCTCGAATCCTGCAAGCCCGGCCATCGTCTCGAAGAGCCTCGCATAGCCCGAACAGACTGCGCGGCGCGAGCTGAGTACGCTGGTGACGTCCTGCCCCGTAACGCTCGTCTTCGAGAGCATCGAGACATCGTAGGTCACCGTGTCGGCGATCCAGTCGTGGATCAGCTTGATGCGTAGAAATGGGTCGCTTTCACCACTCAGAAGTGTGGTGACGATACCCATGAGATAGCGGTCGGGGTCTCGGGCGGCGTTGGCAAGCTGCGCCTTGGTGACGCGGGAGATCCGAGGGTCGATAATGCCATCGCGATACTTGGATACGGGGCTCTCGACTGCGGCATAGCCGGCAAGGAGCGAATCGAGCTTCGCGCGCTCCGAAGAAGTGAAATGCCGAGCTTCCTGCCTTGCCAGAAGCGCGGCGAGGCCGGGCAGATCGGGGGCGAGCGCTGCCTGAGACGCCGGCATCAAAAGTATCTCCTGCCGCAGCGCCTCATAGCGCTGTGCCGCCTTCTCCCGCTCAGCGCTGCTTAAGCCTGCACCGAGGCTCCCCTTGTCTTTCGAGCTGTAGGATGCCAGCAGGTCGAGATTGCGACCTGCAAGGGCGTGCTCGAAATCCGCGCGATCGAATGCAGATGTCGGGATTGGAGAGCTTGTACTGCAGGCATGCAAAACTAGC
>DIXD01000011.1 GCA_002435985.1 Spirochaetaceae bacterium UBA6089 | reverse complement strand
CATTGTTCCTCCCTACGTATATTAGTAGCCAAAAGCGCGAAAATTCACGACATCCGTGTGGATTCGCGCTCGATGAGTCGGTATGGCAGTCGAATATGGCTGCCGTTCGCACCGTCAAGCATATGCATCACCATGCGTGCCGCTTCTATGCCCTTTTCTCGTGCAGGCTGATGGATAGTCGTCAATCTCGGAGTACTGATGATGCACTCCGGAATGTCGTCAAAGCCGGCTACGGCCACATCTTTCGGAACCTGGAGCCCGAGTTCTTTCGCTGCAAGGAGTGCACCGATCGCTACAATATCGGACATCGCCACGATCGCCGTGGGTCGAGTGTCGCCTAACAGTAAAGAACGGGCGCTCTCGTACCCAGCATCGATGGAGCCCTTGCAGGGCTGCATGTACACCTTCGGGTTGTCGAGCGCCAAGCCATACTCCTCGAGCGCTTGTTGAAAGCCTTCCAGGCGCTGCTGAACGACAATGGAAAAATGGCCCGACTCTCTCGGCTTTGTATCCGGTTCGAGCGAGAGTATTGCGATCTGGCGGAAGCCCTGTTCGAGCACGTGCCGCATGATATCCTTCGCCGCACTCCTATGATCGATTCCGATGTTGATGGTCGAGGAAGACTCCTCCCCATCGATGGTGACAAAAGGTATGTGGTTCTTTTTGAGGAGACTGACCACTTCGTGGTCGGGACCGACGCCTATCGTGAGAAGACCATCGACATAGGATTTTCTGGCCGCCTCTACTATCTTGCCGCGGACGAGGGGCAGAATGGCGAGCGAAAACTCCTTTTGCTCGCACTCTTCGCCTATTCCGCTGATGACCTGCGCCATATGAGGATTCCCGAATATGGCGCCGATCCTTTGGGGAAGAAGCAGACCGATCGCGCCAAGGCGTTTCGTCGTCAAAGACCTGGCAAAAGGATTGGGCACATAGCCAAGTTCCTCGACAATCGCCATTATTCTCTTGTAAGTATCTTTCGAGATGCGTTCGGGATAATTGAGTGCAAACGAAACCGTGGTTTTCGATACCCCTGCTCGCAGGGCAATATCGCGTATAGTTACTTTTGACATTGCGCGTAAATTGTACACAAAAGGCATATGCTCGTCAAAGCACTTCGTAGTATATTTTCAAAATGCGTATGGTGACAGTAAAAATAGACGATCGTACGGCAATCTCGGTGCCTGCCGGCTTGAGTGCGAAAGAGATCTTCGAACGGGCTGGTCTACAACAAGAGTTACGCGAGGGCACGGCAGCGCATGCTCCTCTGGCTGTCTTAGTGAACCGTGAACTGGCGGCCTTGACCGCTCCAATCGATGCAGACTGTACATTGTCTCCGGTATACCCTGATGCTCCTATGGGTGCCGAAGTCTATCGACACTCACTGTGTTTTCTGCTCGCGAAGGCAGCCAGAGAGCTTGTTCCCAAACGTCGTCTCTTGGTAAGCATGGCCATCGGCAATGGGTATTACCACTATTTCGACGACAACGAACCGATCTCGCCGCAGCTGCTGGAGGCTCTCTCTTCCCGCATGCGCAGCGATGTAGGTGCGGACTTGCCCATTCAAATCGTCACGTACTCTTGGAGCGACGCGCTTGCATATTTCGAACAGTCCAACCAAGCCGATACCGTAGCTCTTATAGAGTACATTAACGATCCCTTTGTGCAGCTCAATGAATGCGACGGATACCGCGACTTACACATTGCTCCGCTTGTGCCACGCACTGGTCTATTGAGCGTATGGGAGCTCATACCCTATCGACGAGGCATGCTGCTCCGTTTCCCCCATACAAAAAAACCTTACGAAATGGACCTCTTCTCGGACATTCCCGTGCTCTACGACATTGCGGAAGAATATGAACAAAAGGCAAAAATCCTGAATGCAGCTTCCATCGGCGCCCTCAACCGTATCAATGGCTCGGGGAAGATCCAGGACTTTGTCATGATCGCCGAGACGCTCCAAAACAAGAAACTCTCGGCGATCGCGGATCGCATCGCCGAAAAATCCGACACCACAAAAGTGATCCTCATCGCAGGTCCCTCGAGTTCGGGCAAGACCACCTCGGCGAAGAAACTGTCCATCCATCTCAGGGCGCTTGGATTCAAGCCCATTGCCATAGAACTCGACAACTACTTTGTCGACAGAAACCGCACACCCCTCGACAAGGACGGCAAGCCGGATTTCGAGTGTCTCGAGGCGCTCGATATCGAGTTTCTCAACCAGCAGCTACTGGATCTGTTCAGCGGCAAGGAAGTCGAGCTTCCTGTCTTCGATTTCAAGAGCGGCTCGCGCAAGGCCTCGGGCATCACCATAAGCCTCAAAAACAACGAACTACTCATCCTTGAAGGCATTCATGGGCTCAACGATGAACTCACTCCTCAGGTTCCTGCAGAAAACAAGCTGAAAATTTACGTCTCTGCGCTCACGCAGCTCAACATCGACGATCACAACCGCGTGCGCACCACAGACTATCGCCTGTTGCGGCGTATGGTCCGGGATTATAATTTCCGCGGGCACGATGCGCGCGCCACACTTGGCATGTGGTCTTCCGTGCAGCGCGGCGAACGGCGCAACATTTTTCCCTTCCAGGGGTCTGCGGATATCGCCTTCAACTCCGCGCTCGACTATGAACTCGGGGTACTCAAGGTCTTCGCCGAACCACTTTTGCAAGCCGTAAAGCCCTATCACCCGGAGTACCCTGACGCTCGTCGCATTCAGGCCTTCATCTCGCGCATCTCGCCCATCTCACCCCAATATGTACCGAACGATTCGATCCTGCGCGAATTCATAGGCTCGAGTGTATTTGGAGCATAAGCATTCTTATTACTTTCTCACCTCGGCCACCGCGAAGTCCATGGCTTCCTGCAGCATTTGCTCAGGAAGCGGAGCGATGTGCCCCTGATCCATCAAGTCGTGAGTAAGCGCGCGCGAGGCGAGGATATCTTCTTTTGCTTTCGTGTAGATATTCTCCCAGGTATCGGTGATTCTCGCGACGCCCTCATCGATCGCAGCTAGAGCGACATCTGCCGCTTCGCGCGCGAAGACCTCGGTCTCTTCCATCGTCGCAATGATATTGTCAACGCTGATACCTCTAGATTTTGCGAAGTCAGCGATCGAGTGGGCGCAGCGGATCGCCATGTTGTCGGTGATTTTGCGGGCGCGCACGAGGAGCGCTCCTTTTAGGAGGCCGGGAAAGCAAATTGAATTGTTGACTTGGTTCGGAAAATCGCCGCGACCTGTGGCCACGATGTAGGCACCTTCCTCTTTCGCGGCATAAGGCCAAATCTCGGGCACTGGATTGGCACAGGCAAAAACGATGGACTTGGGTGCCATTGAACGCACCCATTCGCGCTTGACCGTATCGGGGCCCGGCGTCGAGAGCGCAATGAGCACATCGGCACCTTTGATCGCCTCTGCCTCAGTCTCGATGCAGCGTGGGTTCGTCTGGAGACAGAGCTCCCATTTGCGGTAATAACGCGTGTCCTGCTCAATGTCCTTTCGGTTCTGGTGCAGGCCTCCCTTGCTGTCGAAAATGACCATGTTCTCGCCCCTACCACCGTCGGCGAGTATGAGGCGTGCAATCGTCGTGTTCGAGGCACCCGCACCGAGGAGCACAATTTTTGCCTCGCTGAGCTTTTTGCCGGCGAGCTCGAGCGCGTTGAGCAAGCCCGCCAGGGTTACACACGCGGTACCCTGTGCATCGTCATGCCATACAGGCACATCGCAGACCTCTCGCAAATCATCGAGGACTTTGAAGCAGTTCGGCTGGCTGATATCCTCGAGGTTGACCGCCCCGACCGAAGGCTCGAGCATCCTTACAAAATCGATAATCTTTTCGGGATCGGGTTTGCCGTCTGCACCGCGCGAGTTGATGCAGAGCGCGATCGCATCCACGCCGCCCAGATACTTCATGAGAAAAGCCTTGCCCTCCATGACGCCGAGACCCCCTGGGGGCGTACAGTCGCCATCGCCAAGAACACGAGTGGAATCGGAGACAACAGCCACCAAGTTGCCGCGGTTGGAAAGTGCAAAGGACTGGTCGTTATCATCTCTGATGGTCGTAGAGACCTTCGATACGCCGGGCGTGTACCACACATTGAACCAGTTGAATCCATAGAGCCCCGCCTTGGGGACAACCTGAATTTTCCCGCCGTAGAAACGGTGAGCCTTCTCCGAAAGTGTCTTCAGAAAAATTGTCTGAGCGCGGGCGCGCTGGTCTGGCGTCAGATCGTCGGGAAAAGCTTCCGAGAGATTATCGAGGCTAAGATTGAGTTTCTTCATAGTTCCCTTCCTTATCTTTAATGTTCAATACACGCCGGTGAGCGCCTTGATGTACTGCAGGCGCAGATACTCTTCAGGTTTCTCGGCATTGATCGCGGAGAGTTTGCCCTGAAGACTGTCCAGAGACGAATACCCCAGTGACTCGATGAGCGAATCCATGTCCTCCAGGATCGAGCCGATGGCCTTCCACCCTTTCTGGTAAATTACAGAACACATTTCCACTGCGTTTGCACCCGCGAGCATGCACTTGACCGCGGCGTCGGCACTATGAATGCCTGTCGAACAGACCAGCTCGAGTCCGGCACGCTTGTAGAGAATCGCGGTCCACCGCAGGGCTTCATGGTACTCTGTTTCGGAGCTCAGTGGCTGTACTCCCGAGAGCCGCATGGTGCTCAAATTGATATCGAAACGGAAAAAGCGATTGAAGAGTACGGCGGCATTTGCCCCCTCCTTGGACAGACCTAGAACGAGGTTCGGTAGGCTGGAATAATTGTTCCCAAGCTTCACCATGATGGGCAGCTTGGTTGCAAGGCGCACCTCCCTTACGGTCGAACGCACCTTCTGCTCAATCTCCTGACCGGAAACATGCGGAGAAAAGGGAACATACGCGATATTGAGCTCTAGCGCATCGGCACCAGCCTCCTCTATGCGTTTTGCAAATCCGGCCCATTTCCCTTGGCCGACACAGTTGATACTCGCGATGATCGGCACATTGTCCACTCTTCGTTTCGATTCGTCGATGAGCCTCAAATATTCGTCGGTACTCTCTTCCCAGGCTGTCCTCGAGATAAAAGCCTCTGCGTCGGGATAGCTGTCGATATCGAGCCCGGCCATTTCCTCTCCAAGCACCGCAAGTATCTGTTCCTCGAAAAGCGATTTAAGCACAACGGCTCCCGCACCCGAATGCGCCGCCTTCTCAACGCCATCCGGAAGGCCTGTGAGCCCGCTCGCTCCAACGATGATGGGATTCCTCAGACGAAGCCCCATCAAATATGTTCCCAAATCTGCCATTCTTCGCTCCTTTCAGGATATTGTAGCAAAGAAATCTATTTTTAAGAAGAACAAGATTACAAGTCTAGCGCCTTTGTCTCGATTTTTTCCAGCACACGAGCCACAAATGCCTCGAGCGCGATGCCATTTTCCTGTCCCCCTGTCCTAAGTCGTAGCGAAATGCTGCGATTGTCCTTCTCTCGCTGACCGAGGATCACCATGTAGGGAATTTTCTGGTTCTGGGCATCGCGAATCTTCGCGTTCATGCGCTCCTCGGACAGCATGGCTGTGGCCCTGATGCCTTTTTGTTTCAAAATGGCGGTGACTTCCTTCACGTAATCATCGAACAAAGGTGCCACAGGAATCACGGCAACTTGCTCTGGGCTCAGCCACAGAGGAAAAGCACCCGCGGTGTGCTCGATATAGACACCGAAGAAGCGCTCGATCGAACCCAAAAGTGCGCGGTGCACCATGTAGGGACGTTTGCGTTGACCATCAGCATCGATATACTCGATTTGGAACCGCTCCGACATGTTGAAGTCGAACTGGATCGTGGTCAACTGCCACTCACGGCCTATGGCGTCCTTCACTTTAAGGTCGATCTTGGGCCCGTAGAAGGCGCCGCCGCCCTCGTCGATCTCGTAGGAGAGCCCCTCTTTCTCGATAGCCTTTCGCAGAGACTCGGTTGCCTGCTCCCAGCGGGCCGTGTCTCCCACCGCGCCGTCCCCTTTGGGTTTGGTCGCGAGATAGGCCTTAATTTCCTTAAATCCAAGGGTCTTGTGCATGGAGAGAGAGAAACGCAGAACCTCCTCGATCTCGCCCTCGATCTGTTCGGGCGTGCAGAAGATGTGGGCATCGTCTTGAGTAAAGCCGCGTACGCGCATGAGGCCATGCAGAGCCCCCGCGCGCTCGTAGCGGTACACGGTGCCAAGCTCTGCCCAGCGCAGAGGCAGTTCGCGGTAGGAACGTGTCTGGCTCTTGTAGATCATAATGTGGAAGGGACAGTTCATCGGCTTGATGTAGTAATTGTCCTCGTCGATCTTCATGGGAGCATACATATTTTCCTTGTAAAAGCCGAGGTGACCGGAAGTTTCCCAGAGCCAACTCTTACCGATGTGGGGAGTAAAGAGTATCTCATAGCCGTTTTTGTAGTGCTCCTCGCGCCACCAGTCCTCCAGGGC
>DIXD01000041.1:18254-18928 GCA_002435985.1 Spirochaetaceae bacterium UBA6089 | reverse complement strand
TGCATCTCACTCGAAAGCATCTTCGATACGGGGATGCCCGTCCAGAGCGACACCACGCGGGCGATGTCTTCGTCGGAGACTTCCTCACGAAGAAGCCGCGGCTTATCTTTCTCTTCCTGCACTTTTTTCGAGAGTGTCTCAAGCATGCGCTGCGCCTCGACCAGCTTACCGTATTTGATCTCGGAGGCCTTGGCGAGCTGTCCGTCGCGGACGAGCTGGTCGACCTCGACCTTGTATCCTTCGATGTTCTGCTTGAGCTGTCGTATCTCCTCAATGAGCTCTTTCTCCTTCTGCCATCTCGAGACCATCTCGTCGCGCGTTTCGGAGAGGTTGGCGATTTCCTTTTCGAGCTTCTCGCGGCGCTCCACGGAAGCAGGGTCTGTCTCCTTCTTCAGTGCGTCGGCTTCCATGCGCAGCTGAATCAACCTGCGCTGAATCTGATCGAGCTCGGTGGGCTGGCTCTCGATCTCCATCTTGAGCCGTGAAGCAGCCTCGTCGACGAGGTCGACCGCCTTGTCGGGCAAAAAGCGCGAGGTGATGTAGCGGTCGGAGAGCACCGCCGCCGCGATGAGCGCGTCGTCGCGGATTCGGACACCGTGGTGCACCTCATAGCGCTCTTTGAGGCCGCGCAGAATTGCAATCGTGTCCTCTACACTGGGCGGAGCGCAGTACAC
>DIXD01000041.1:0-18132 GCA_002435985.1 Spirochaetaceae bacterium UBA6089 | reverse complement strand
CGCTCCTCGAACTCTCCGCGGAATTTGCTCCCTGCAACGAGAGAACCCAGGTCAAGGGCGAGCAGCTTTTTATTCTTGAGGCTGTCGGGAACATCGCCCGAGATGATGCGCTGGGCAAGACCTTCTACAATTGCGGTCTTCCCCACACCGGGCTCGCCGATAAGCACGGGGTTATTCTTGGTTCGTCTGGAGAGAACCTGCATGACGCGCCTGATCTCCTCGTCCCGACCGATGACGGGATCGAGCTTCCCTGTCCGCGCAAGCGTCGTCAAGTCGCGCGTATATTTCTCCAGCACTTGATACTTCTCTTCGGCATTCTCGTCGGAGGCACTCTGTGAGCCGCGTATCGACTTGAGCACCTCAAGTACTGCTTCGCGCGTGATCCCTAAGGACTTCATCAACGTTGCGACGCGGGACTCCACTGCTATGAGCGCCAGGAAGAGATGTTCGCTCGCGACGAATTCGTCTTTCATTGCGCTCGATTCGGCCTCGGCCTTCGCCATGATCTTCTGCATCGCAGGCGAAAAGTAGACCTGGGCCGCCTCGCCGTAGGTCTTTGGTAATTTTTTCAAAAGCTCCGCGTTGCCGCGCTCGAGCCTGGCGACGTCTATCCCCAAGCGTTCCAAAAGAGAAGTGACGACGCCACCCTCCTGCTCCATCAAGGCCGAGAGAAGGTGTTCAGGCTCTATCGAGCTGTGGTCATTCTTTTGCGCAATGGAAGCGGCATCCCGCAAGGCTTCCTGCGCTTTGAGAGTAAACTGTTCATAATTCATACTGCTGATTTCCTTCAGGATTTCTAGAATTCTGTCTTTTTTCAGGATTAAGTATACAAAATTAGACAACCGGCGGCAAATTCCCCTGGCTATGAATGAAGTTCCGGCAGCAAATGCCACCACGCCGGAGCAAGAGAGCTTTTCGGCAGCCCGCTTCAATCGGCCTTGAATTCCTGATAGAGTTGGTGCATGGACGAGAAGAATAAAGAGCCACGGACGCTACCCCAGGCCAATGAAGGGCAAGCCCTGCCCCAGGACTTCCGCGCGGTCATTATGTACGGCATGTCCAACCAGGAAGCCCTCGCAGTGATGAAAGCGATCAAGGCGATCTCCTCTTCGATGAAGGACACGGCTTTTGCCATGACGACCAAGACCAATATCACTTGGCCTCTCGGCCAGCTCATCGCTGAATTGAGTGCGGAGCATAGGATGATGAAAAAATGGACTGAGACACAGCGAGAAAAGCCCGAGTGAAGAAAGCTGCGGGGAAGCCCCAGGCTTCCCCGATGACGGCCTCCCATGGTATGGCCGTCATTGCGTCGCGGCCGGAAGAATCGTGCCGCTTATTCCTCCTCGAACTCGGGAACCTTTACCTTAAGGGAACGAATGAACTCATCGCCGCTCACTCCCTTCTTCAGAGCGATGAAAACGACATTGTCGCGACCCGAAATGGTCCCGATGACTTCTTCGAAGCCCATGTTGTCGATGGCGAGCGCGACCGAATCGGAGTGACCCGAGAAGGTGCGCACAACGACCACACTCTCGTTCCAGTCCACCGACACATAGCCGCGCAGAAAATCCTGGATGTAATGCCGTTCGGATTCCCTCCGCTCTTCTTCCGAGGGGATTGAATAATAATACCCGGAACGGCCGTCAGAAAGCTTGCCGACCTTGAGATACTTCAGGTCCCGCGACAGCGTCGCCTGGGTGACCGAATACCCATGATCCTCAAGGAGCTGCAGCAGCTTTTCCTGAGAATCGACCCTATTTTCTTTGATGATCGCCTTGATGGCTTTTAGCCTTTCGGTTCGTTCTTTCATAATTTCTCCATACGTCGCATCTTTCCCTCAGTCCGTACATGGCAGAATAAACCTCATAAAAAGCCACATTTTTCATGAGTACTAGAGGGAATAATTCATAGACGGCAAATATACATTATTGCATGATTATGCCAAAAAGGCAAGGCTTGCCAATATGGGAGCAAAAAATTATAGTTATGCCCAATGCAAGACTTTGTCACAAAATACGGCCTACCCTATAGAGCGACCCCGTTCTGGCTTTCGCTGGCGGATGAAGATCCCAAGACCTGTGCAAGAAATGCCGACGGAGTGCCGATCGATCCGATTCTCGCCCAGGTGCTGCCTTCGCCTGCCGAGGCTCGTATCTCTCCCCTTGAGCTGCGCGACCCCCTGGGAGAAGCCGGCAACACCATTTTCGAGCGCGCCGTACGGCATTATCGCTCTCGCATTCTGGTGCGGGCCACTGGCCAGTGTTTCCTCTTCTGCCGCCATTGCTACCGGCGCTCGCTCCTGTCCTCCGAACGCCATTTCCTCGATGGGGCAACAATCGAAGCGTTGTCAAAATATCTCACAACCCATCCGGAGATCCGTGAAGTGCTCGTCTCGGGCGGAGACCCCCTCACCGCCACAGACGCGCAGCTTGCCGCGCTTCTCGAGACAATCCGCTCGGTCAGGCAGCCCATACTCATCCGCATCTGCACCCGCGCGCCGATAGTGCTGCCGGCGCGTATCACGCCGGCACTCGTCGATCTTCTAAAAAGATTTCGCCCGCTCACCGTGGTCCTCCATATCAACCACCCCAAAGAGCTGAGCACCCAATTTCTCGAAAAGGCCGAGGCTCTGCTAGGTGCGGGGATCCCCCTTCACAGCCAGACGGTGTTGCTGCGCGGTATCAACGACAGGCCCGAAATTCTGACCGAGCTTTTCTCTACCCTCAATCTAAGGGGGATTCATCCATATTATCTTTTTCAGGGAGACCTGGCCGTAGGCACGGCGCACTTCCGCGTCCCTCTCTCACGGGGCCTCGCGATCTACGAAGTGCTCAGAAGAGATCTATCGGGTCTAGAATTGCCGCGCTACGCGGTCGACGCACCCGGCGGCGGGGGCAAAATATATCTTCCCGAAGGGATAGCCGGGCAAAAGGCGGACTCGTGGCTGCTCCTGGCATCCGACGGCAGCATCCACGAATACCCCGAAGAGGAATGAGATACTTTACTCCCACTCGATCGTCGCGGGCGGTTTCGAAGAGACGTCGTACACCACGCGGCCGATCTGCGGCACCCGGTTGGTGATCGCGGCCGAAATCTCGAACAAGTCCTTTGCATCGAAGGCGTAGGGCTGGGCCGTCATGCCGTCCTCGCTCTGGATTGCGCGGAGCGCCACCACATATTTATACGCACGCTCGTCGCCGGTCACACCGACCGAGCGCACCGGCAGAAGGACGCAGAAAGCCTGCCAGATTTTGTCATACAGGTCGCGTTTGCGCAGTTCGTCGATATAGATGCTGTCGGCCTCGCGCAGAATGTCGCACTTCTCCTTCGTGATGTCGCCCAAGATTCGCACACCGAGGCCGGGACCCGGGAAGGGATGCCGGCCGACGATCTCCTGCGGCAGGCCGAGAACCCGCCCGAGAGCGCGCACCTCATCCTTGTAGAGCCTGTCGAGCGGCTCTATGACGCGCCCCGCCTCCCGCTTTTTCTCGATGAGGGGGCTTCGGACATTGTGGTGACTCTTGATGACCTGTGCCTTGTTCCCCACACCTTTGCCGGACTCTATGAGGTCGGTATAGAGAGTGCCTTGGGCGAGGAATGCGTCGGGGATCCCGAGCCGCGCCACGGCCTCCTCCTGAACCTTTATGAACATGTCCCCGATGATGTGGCGCTTCTGCTCGGGGTCGGAGACTCCGCGAAGCGTGTCCAAAAACAGAGCCTCCGCGTCCACGGCCTCGAGGTGGCGGGCTCCGAGCCGGGAGAGGTTCCGCATGACTTCCTCGTTCTCCGCCTTTCGCATGAGACCCGTATCGATGTACAGAAGATACACCTGCTCCGGATCGAGACTCCTGAGGAGAAACGCGCCAGCCACCGTGGAGTCGACTCCACCCGAAATCAGAAGCAAAATCGGTTCGGAGCCAACCTTGGCCCGAAGACGTCTTGCCTCTTCCTCGAGATAGGCCTCCATCGACCAACCACGTCGCGCTTTACAGACATCGAAGACAAAATGGGACAGTATCTCCTTGCCATGCTCGCAGTGGCTCACTTCAGGGTGGAACTGGAGGCCGATCCACGGTTTTGTCGTATGGACCAGGATTGCGGGCACGCCAGTCTCAGAGACGCCTATGGTCTTCCAGCCATCCCCGGGGCGGACAATGCTGTCGCCGTGGCTCATCCAGCTCACAAAGCGTTCCGGCCAGCCCTCCAAAAACGCACTCCACGCCAATTCGGTATGTGCCTCCGGCAAAAGATGCACCGGCATCGAGCCGTATTCCCTCGCCTCGCGTCGCTCGACGGAACCGCCCGAATGTATCGTAAGCCACTGGATGCCGTAGCAGATCGCCAGAATCGGCAGCCCCGAGTCCAGCATACTCTGATCGGGCGAGGGCGAACCCTCCTGCCATGCACTGTAGGGCGAGCCTGACAGCACGATGCCTACGCAGTCCTGCAGCAGCGCGGCGTCAGCCACACACTCTCCCGGCACTATATCCGAATACACACCCAACTCGCGAATCCTTCGGCCTATGAGCTGGGTATACTGACTGCCGAAATCGAGAATGACTATTTTATCCACGGGCTTTCCCGAACAATGGTCTGGTTCCGATCCGAACCCACAGAGACAATGGAAATGGGTGTCTCTGTAAAATTCTCTATAAACTCAATGTATTCGCGCGCGCGCAGCGGCAGTTCCTCGAAGGTCCTGCAGGCGCCGATGGCTGTTTTCCATCCACTGAAGGTACGGAGGACAGGTTCGGCGCGTTCGAGCTCCCTCACCGATGCAGGGAAATCTTCTATCATCCGACCATCGATCCGATAACCGATGCAGGCCTCGAATTCCTCAAGGTCGTCGTACACGTCAAGGTGCGTGAGGACGAGCCTGTCGATGGAGTTCACGGCGCAAGCGTAACGAAGAGCGACAAGGTCGAGGTAGCCGCAGCGCCGCGGGCGCCCGGTCGTCGTCCCATACTCGTTTCCTACCCTGCGAATGTACTGCGACAGCGAACCCGGCGAATCGTCCGCGAATTCCGTCGGAAAGGGACCGTTTCCGACCCTCGTCGAATATGCCTTAAAGACTCCAAGAACCCGATCGATGGCGCGCGGACCGATTCCTCCCTGGGCGGCCGCGCCCGCGGCGCACGACATGCCGGAGGATACAAAGGGGTAGGTGCCCGTATCGATGTCGAGCAGCGCCCCCTGTGCCCCCTCGAAGAGCCGCCACGTGTTGCGGTGCTGGCGCAGATACGTGGCCATATCGATCTTGAGCGGCAGAAGTTCGTCTTTCCACTGGGAAAGCCAGGCCCTATCCCCCTCCGTGAGGTTCACAAGCCGCTCTCCGTCGTCGATATCGGCCAGGCGGATGCCGTCTCTGCTTGCCTTAAGCGAGTATGCGACGCCGATACCGCGCCCTGTCGTCCCTATGGGCTTTGCACGTCTGGCCTCCGCGTCTCTGTCCAAGTCCCGATACCGAGGCAGCACAAGATGCGCCCTGTCGGAGATGAGGACTCTCCCCTTCCAGTCGATACCCTTCGTTTCGAGGTCTTCGAGCTCCTTAAAGAGTACCTCGGGGTCGATCACCATGCCAGTGCCGAGAATGACGGTCTTGTCGGGGTACAGAATGCCGGAGGGGACAAGGTGCAAGGCGAACTTCTCTTCTCCCAGCACAATGGTGTGTCCCGCATTCGCTCCACCGGAAAACCGTATGACGATCTGGGCATCGGATGCCAAAAAGTCGACGATTTTCCCTTTGCCTTCATCTCCCCATTGGGCCCCTATAATGACGACATTCACAGTGTGCTCCTTCTTGCTATTTCTTCGGAGAAAAAACTCTGTAATTCATGTGCGGGAATATATTGTGACGTTTTTCGAGGTTTGTCAGCCATTCGGTCTCCACGGTGTGCGCGGACAGCATCTCATAGATATGATTGAAATTATATATCGATTCACGGATTTGGCGTGTGGCGAAGTCCGCGGATTTTCCGCTCCGCAGAAGAAGCGCCCAGTCCGAGGACATGGAGAGCAGCACTTCGCGTGCAGCCTGATTCAAAATGCGCTCGCGCAACCCAGTCTCGTTTGGATACCGGATCGTCAGCTCGCGCATGCGCGCTGCGGCCTTTTGTGTGTGGCGGGGCACCCAGTCGTTCCGGCCATCGAGCCAAGCTTCAGCATAGCCACCCTCCGCCCACGAGGAAAACTCTGGTTCCGACTCAGGGCACTCGGGATGCTCAGCAAGGTACTCGGAGGGGGTCACGAGACGAATCGAGTTCTCTTGATCTTTGCGGCTTGCGGCGCGGAAAAAGGCTTCGAGGAACTGTAGCCCCTCGAACCACCAGTGACCAAACAGTTCGGCGTCGTAGGGACACACGATGAGCGGCGGGCGTTCCTTCATCCAAAAGGATGCGGCGCGCGCCTGGACTTTACGGTCCGAGAGATACTCGTGGGCATGAGAGACCGCCTGGGCTGCGGCCGCAGCAGGCTCGTAGGGGCGCTTGATATCGGTCTTTCCCGTCACTGCCCAATATTTGAACCCCGTATAACCCCGTTCGATCCCGCTCAGATGAGGCGCAAGATATGCCGTATCGAGATCGTATCCAATATCTCTGTAGAAATCCCGATAGACGGCGTGCGCCGGATACCCTTCGGTCTCGGACCACACTGCCTTCGTGGCCCCGGCATCCCGGATAAATGCCACCACGCGGGAAGGGGTCATGACAGGCGAGAAAGAGCCGTAGAACGGCAACGGCGTACCCAAAAGGGCGCCATTTGTCGTAACGATCGTATACGTTATGTTGTAAGCCCGTAAATGCTTTTCGAGTCCTTGGTACCACCCAAGCTGGGGCAACCAAAAACCGGCAGGGTTCTTTCCAAATTCGGTTCTATGAGAGATGATCGCCGTCTCGATCTGCGCATCGATGACCTCTGGTATGTCGGCGTATATGGGAAGGAATGCGTGCGTCGCCGCGGTCGTCATGACTTCAATGTGGCCTTTCTTCGAAAAATAATCAAAGGCCTTAATGATGTTGAGGCCATACTGGTTTTCAAACTCGTCCTTACTCCGACGATACAGCTCATAATACATCGAGGCCAAAGGGCCGAACACGACATCGCCGGCAAGCCTGTTTTTCTCCTTCTGCGCAAGCTCAATCTGATTGTCCAGATATGCCACATACCGCTCGCACAAAAGCCTGTCGGAGAGCATCGCAAGCAGGGTCGGAGAAAAGACCATGCTCAGCTTGAAGGGTATATTTTCGAGTTCAAGCCGGCGGAACATCCTTAAAAGAGGCAGATACGTCTCCGATATAACCTCGAACAGCCAGCGCTCTTCGTAGAACTGTGCATACTGAGGCTTGCGCACAAAGGGAAGATGCGCATTCAGAACCAGCGCAAGAGACGGGGAACTCGTCATCGCATCATTCTCCATCCATGCTTAAGATGCGCATCGAGTTTTCTTCTTTGGGCTCGATGAGATGAAGCTCCTCAGAGCCCGAGAGAATGAGCAAGCTCTTGGTCATCTGCGGTAATTTATCCGGTATATCCATATATTGCGAAGGCATGCGGACGATATTGGAGCGAGCAAGAACCTTGATTTTCTGATATTTGGCCATGCACAGATCAATGCGGTAGGACCGCTTTGCATACGGCACATTGATATACCATTTCCGATCTTCGAAATTCACCGATATATCGTAGTGGAACTCCGGCTCGGTCTCACTGATCTCGCACACTCGCAAAAAAAGCTTGATGTTCTCCATCTCCGCGATTATTTTCTCTCCGGCGCTCTCAGCGATATCCCAGAATGAAAAAATCCACAATGGGTCGCGCACAATGGCGACGATGTAGGTCTCGTTGTATCGATCGGGAATGGCGATCTCTTCGAGCCTGCCGGGAATAAAGCCTGTACCGGTAAGCTTTTTTTCTTCCACATGATCGGGAGCATCGTGCGAAAACGATTTTTCAGTCGAATCGTCCTCGAAGGCCTCTATAATTTCTTCAATTAGAAAGAGCTTGTCGAGCCCTTCTGGGACATAGATACCCATTTTTTCAGCTAGAAGCCTGAGCTCTTTGTCCGAAAGGAGAGACAAATTTTCGACATCCACACGGGTATAGTGGAAGAGCATCCCTGCCCTTGTCAAGTATGACCCCTGCTTACAAAAGGAAGGGCTCTCCTGCGCCCGATTGCAGGAAAAGCCCTAAAACTCTCAAGGGAACCCTCAGGACAGGCCTGTAATCCTGCCTGTGGTCGTGTCGATATCCATGCCGATATACGCCGGCTTGGACGGAAGTCCGGGCATCGTCGTAATCTCGCCGGTTATCGGCACAATAAACCCTGCACCCGCAGAGAGTCTCACCTCTCGAACCGGGAAGTCGAAGCCAGTCGGCACCCCTTTCAGGGCAGGGTCGTGCGAGAGAGAATACTGTGTCTTCGCCATGCAGATCGGAAAGTTCCCATAGCCGAGCGAGGTATATTTCTCGAGCGAGGCCTCGGCCTCGGCAGTATAGACTACAGAGCCGGCACCATACACTTCTCGGGCGATCGTCTCGATCTTTTCTTTGAGCGGCTTATCAAGCGAATACAGAAATTTCGGCTCATGGGGTGTAGAAGAGGCCTTGTCGACTGCGGCCGCAAGCTCTGCCGCACCTTCGCCGCCCATAGCCCAGCTCCTCGTGATGACTGCATCAAAGGCGCCGGCCGCAAGAGCCGCTTCCCTGACGAGCGCATGCTCAGCCTCGGTGTCGGTCGGGAACGCGTTGATGGAAACGACGACAGGCAGTCCGTATTTCTTGACGATACCGATATGTGCTGCCATATTTGCAAGTCCCTTCCGCAAAAGCTCGAGATTCTCCTGAGTGTAGGCGTTCGAGAGAGGCTTGCCGGGGGTCACCTTCGGTCCGCCTCCATGCATCTTCAGAGCCCGTACGGTGGCGACGAGCACCACTGCATCCGGCATGAGACCGGAAGCCCTACACTTGATGTCCATCAATTTCTCAAAGCCCATGTCGGAGCCGAAGCCTGATTCCGTCACGACATAGTCCGCAAGCTTGGTCGCGATCAAGTCTGCGGCGATCGACGAGTTGCCGTGGGCGATATTTGCGAAGGGGCCTGCATGTACAAAGGCGAGCTGCTCTTCGAGCGTCTGGAGCGCATTGGGCTTCAGGGCGTCCTTCATGAGTATCGTCATAGCGCCTGCGACGCCGATATCCTCCGCGGTGACTGCATTGCCGGATTTGTCGAGTGCAACGACGATTCTTCCAAGGCGCCTTCTCAGGTCCTCCAAGCTTATCGCAAGTGCGAGTACCGCCATGACCTCGCTCGCCACCGAGATATCGAAGCCCGTCTCCCTTAATGGGCCGTTCTCCTGCCCTCCCATGCCGATGATGATGTTGCGCAGCGTTCTATCGTTCATGTCGACCACACGGCGCCACAGCACCGAGTATGGGTCGATATTGAGCTTTTTGAGGCCGAGCTTTTCAAAGTATGCATCGGACCAGCGGCTCTCGTGGTACATACGGGCATCGAGCGCCGCAGCACAGAGATTATGAGCTGCCGAAACCGCGTGAATATCCCCCGTCAGATGGAGGTTGAAGTCTGTCATGGGGACAATCTGGCTGTATCCTCCTCCTGCGGCTCCACCTTTAATTCCAAACGTCGGGCCCATAGAAGGCTGGCGGATCGTCGCGATCGCTTTTTTGCCAATATATCCCAACCCCTGGGTAAGGCCGATCGTCGTCGTGGTTTTGCCTTCACCGAGCGGTGTTGGGGTAATCGCGGTTACATCGATATATTTCGCACGCTTCGTCTGTGTTTCCGTGTCGGAGAGAAACTCGAGGCGCACCTTCGCCTTGTCGACGCCATAATGTTCGAGGTACTTCTCATGAAGGCCATAGCGAGCGGTGACCTCAGAGATCGGTCTTATATCAGCCGATTGAGCAATATCCACGTCATCCGGAACTGGATTTTTCCTTAACACCGACATAGAAACCTCCTATGAGTTATATAGTAAGTGAATGTCGTCATTTTACTATGAAGCAGTATCGATGACAACCGAGTCTTGACATCGAGGCCGGTGGAACCCTAACCGAGCTGCTATATCAGTTCTCCGAGGCGTGGATTAAAGCGTTCGGAAAGATAATCGCCGATAATATTGAAAGAAAGCACCGTAAGGGCAAGGCAGAGCCCCGGATAGATGGCCATCCACGGCGCCTGCACAAGGTAATTACGTGCATCCTTGAGCATGAGCCCCCAACTTGCCGAAGGCGGCTGAATTCCCACTCCCAAAAAGGAAAGCGAGGACTCGACGACCACGGCCTGCGCAAAAGTGAGTGAACACTGTACGATCACCTTGCTCATGATGTTCGGGATGATGTGTTTGAATACAATCTTTACAGGGGGGGTGCCGAGAGCCCGCGCTGCCTCTATAAAGCCTTCGTTTTTGATTGAAAGGGTCTCCGCCCGTATGAGGCGTGCGAAGATCGGGCTGCTTATGATCCCCAGCGCGAGCATCACCTGCACAAGGCCATAGCCCATGAACGATACGATAGTGATCGCAAGCAGTATTGTGGGAAAGGAGAGTACGCTGTCCATGAGGAGCATGAGCGCGCTGTCGAGTGCGGGCGGCCCCATGCCTGCAGCAAGCCCGATGACGCCGCCCAACAGAAGGGCGACCGACACGGTCACGATACCGACGAGCAGGGCCGACCGCGAGCCGTATATTATTCTTGTCAGAATATCTCTGCCGAAATTGTCGGTGCCGAGAAAATTCGCAGGCCCCGGAGCATGGAAGCGCCTGTCGAGAAACTGCTCAGTAGGACTGTAGGGCGACACCAGCGGCGCTGCAGCTGCCAATACCGCGAGCAGCAGCAGATATAACGAGGCGAGCGAAAACAAAAACCTGCGAGTTTTTCCCGGTACCATAGTTCACCAGTTCACCGTATCTCTGTCCATCTGAAATCGTAGGTGTCCAAATTCGGCGTCATGCGAAAATCGACCACATTCGACCGCGTCCCCACATATCGATACGATGTGCCGAGGTAGACGAAGGGAACCTCCTTCGCCATGATCTCGAGGGCTTCGGTGTACAGTTTCTTGCGCGCGGCGAAATCGGATACTTTCGCTGCCTCCTTTATCTTCGACTCTACCGTCGAGTTGTACCATTTGACGTACTTGCCGGCTCCATAGCCAGCCAGCGTACCGTCAGGATCGAGCTTGCCTGTATGGCCTATGACCGTAAAATCGAAATTCCCCCCGCTGTAGACGCTCGAGAGCCATGTCGACCAATCGACAAGTTGAATTTTTACCTTCATCCCGACATTGGTCAGCATCTGCTGCATGAGTTCGGCCGCCTTCACGTGGAGAGGATAGTTCTGCGGCACAGAGATGGTGAACTCCCTATTGCCCACACCTGCATCTTTCAAAAGCTGCTTCGCTTTTTCGGGGTTGTAGGGATACAAGCTCGAGAAATCGGTGTAGTACGCATTCCCCGTGTCGAGGAACGTCGAGCCGACCTTGCCGCCGCCATAGGCGACATCCAGGACCACCTGCTTGTCGATGGCATAATTCACGGCTTGACGGACGCGTAGGTCGCTGAGAGGCTCGCGCGATGTGTTCATGGCCATCACCAAAATGAGAGAAGTCAGCTCTTTCTTTATGGTGACATTGGGATTGGACTGCAATATCGGCAGATCGTCCGGATCGATGAATTCGAGCGCATGGATCGAGCCGGCGGCGAGCCCCTGCACCTGGACGGCCTGCTCGGGGACGATCTGGAACTCGACTCTGGTGAGCTTGGGGAGGCCCTTCATCCAGTACCTATCATTGCGAACCATCGAAATTCTACTGTCGCGAATCCATCTTTCAAACTTGAAGGGCCCCGTCCCCACAGGCTCGGCGCCAAAGTTATGGCCCGACGCGATAAGAGAAGACGGCAGGATGGCGCCCCAGCCGGATGCAAGGCTTGCAAGCAGCGGCGCGTATGGCTGCGAGAGCGAGAGCACGACGGTATAGGGATCCGGCGTACGAATCTCTTGTATCATCGTAAACTCGCTCCGCTTGGGAGAGGCGGTCTTCTCGTCCAAAATCCGGTTCAGCGTAGCCGCGACATCTCTTGAGGTAAACTGCTGTCCATTGTGGAAGACTACATCGCGCCTCAGTCTGAAGGTCCACGTGAGCCCGTCGGGTGAGACGGACCAGCTCTCCGCAAGGGCAGGCACAATCTTGCCCGACGTGTCGGGCTCGACGAGGGTATCATAAAAACTCTTCACCACCTGAAAGGTGAGAGTTCCGGAGGTCTTCTGAGGATCGAGCGTGTCGGGGTTCCCGGCAAGCCCGAAGACCAACGTGCCCGAACCCTGTGCAAAAAGCAGGCCTCCTGCCATAAGCATAAAAAGCCCAAAAAAAACGTAATGCTTTGGAACTTTTCTCATCTTGTCCCCTCCGCAATATCCGGCTCATCACTGGTCCGGCTGGTACTATTCGACACAACGTGTCGTGCTGTATTTTCTATGCTTTCACCTCTTGCGATATCCGCGTCTATCGCATCCGACAGGCCTGAGCTGCCCGGTATTGAAGCCAAAAGCATCCGCGTGTATTCATTCTTCGGATTCGAAAAAAGCTCATCCGTTGGCGACTGTTCCACAATTTTGCCCCTATACATCACGGCGATTCTGTCGCACATATAGGCCACAAGGTTGATATCGTGCGAAATAAACAAATAGGTAAGCTTGAGTTCCTGCTTGATGTCCAAAAGAAGATTGATCACCTGCGCTTGAATCGACACATCGAGATTCGACACCGGCTCATCAAGAATGAGAAACTCGGGGTCCATGGTCAGTGCCCGCGCAATGACGATGCGCTGTCGCTGGCCTGTGGAAAATTCGTGCGGAAAGCGTGAGCTCAGAGTGCTGCTGATGCCGACGAGGTCGAGCAGGCGGCTTATTTTTTTTGTGCGGTCTACTCTGTCCACTCCAATATTGATGAGGCCTTCGGAGAGACTGTCGTAGACCGTCATCCGGGGATCCAGGGAGCTATGAGGGTCTTGGAAGACAATCTGCATGCGCCGCCTGAATGTCCGTAATTGTCGCAGCCCGAGCGATCCGAGATCGACACCGTCGAAGATAACCTTTCCGGAGGTCGGGGGATCAAGATACAGGATAGCCCGCGCCAGCGTCGTCTTGCCGCAGCCGGACTCCCCCACGAGACCAAAATTGCCATTTTTCTCGATGGAAAAAGAGACATCGTCGACTGCCTTAAAACCCCGCTTTAGGCCATCGAGACCTCTGCCCCGGTGGATCTTCACAACATTGCGGCACTGGATCAGAGGTTCCATGCTTCCTCCGCAAAGTGGCAGGCACTCATATGACCCTGTTCGTGCGCAATGAGCTTTGGACTTTCCCGGAAACACCGCTCCTTCGCCATCGGACATCGTGGAGCAAACACACAGCCCTGAGGATCCTCCCTGGCATCTAGAACCTGCCCCGCAATGGCCGCAAGCCGCTTCCCCCTGCGTCTCGCATCAGGAATCGACATCAGAAGCAGGCGGGTATAGGGATGCATCGGATGCCAAAAGAGCCTCGCCATGCTGGCGCTCTCCACTATTTTCCCCGCATATATCACCGACACCCGATCGGCGATTTCCTTTATTACGCTCAGATCGTGCGATATGAATAGCATCCCCATTCTCTTCATATTCTTGAGCCTTTTGAGCAGTCTCAAAATCTGCAGTTGCAGCGTGACATCGAGCGATGTCGTCGGCTCGTCCGCGATCAGAAAATCAGGATCGCAGGATATGGCAATGGCGATCATAGCCCGCTGTTTCATGCCGCTCGAAAGCTCGTGGGGGTAGGCACCGAGGACCCTGCCATCCTCTCCAAGCCCCACAAGGTCAAGGAGCTCCACTGCTCGAGCGTCGGCCTGGGTTCTATTGAGCCCCATGTGCAGGCGAACCACCTCTCTGATCTGCTCACCCACGGTGAACGCAGGATTGAGGTATTTGGCAGGCTCCTGAAACACCATGGCGATCTTGTTCCCCCGATACCTACGGAGCTCATCTTCCGAGAGCGATAGCAGTTCTTTCCCCTCATAGCGGATGCTGCCCGAGAGCAGTTTCGCCGCCGGCTTGGACAATAAGCCCATGATCGACATCGCAGTCACTGTCTTGCCGGAGCCAGACTCGCCGACCAAACCATGTATCTCATCTTTATAAAAAGAAATATCTATACCACGAAGCGCAAACGCCTTTTGCCCCTTCTGAGTGAACTGGACGCGGAGATTTTCGATCTCGATGAGGGGCTCTGCGGTATTCATCATTCCAGCCTTATCTTCGGATTGACAATGCTGTACAGCATGTCGGCCACAAAATTCACCACAGAGAAAATAATGGCGATGAACACGACACCTCCCTGGATGAGCGGGAAATCTCTTTGGTAAATCGCATATAGAAAAAGTCTGCCGAGCCCGGGAAGCGAAAAGACCTGTTCGACGATGATGGCGCCCCCCAGCATATACCCGAACTCGATGCCCGTGATGGTGATGATCGGCAAAAGCGCGTTTTTAAGCGCATGTTTGTAGCGTATGAAAGACTCGGGAAGGCCTTTCGCTCTAGCGGCAATGATATATTCTTTCGAAAGCTCTTCTATCATGGAGGCACGGGTGTGGCGGAGTATGATCGCTGCCCGTGCGATGCCGAGGGAAAGGGCAGGCAACACGAGTCCTGCAAAGGAGTCCGCACCAAAGAGCGGAAATATCGGAAATCTGATCGCCAGAATCAGCAAGAGCAAAATACCGAGCCAAAAGCTCGGAATTGCCATGCCAAGCTGCGAAAACACAAGTCCTAGATAATCCCAGCCCGACCAGCGTTTGACTGCCGACAACACCCCCAAGGGAATCGCGATGAGGATGCCGATCAACAGTCCCAGAACAGCAAGGGTAAGCGTGAGTGGAAAACGCTGAAGTATCAGCGAGATCACCGGTTCATTCGATATCATGGAGTGCCCGAAGTCCAAGTGTAGGATGCTCCACAAAAATTCGACATATTGTGTGGAGAGAGGTCTATCCGTCCCGAGCCTGGCCCTGATGGCCTCGAGGTCCGCGGGGCTCGCATCCACTCCGCCGATAATGAGGGCTGGGTCTCCCGGAATCACACGGATGACAAAAAAGATGATGGTAGTAATAATGAAGAGAGTAAGTATAAGTCGGAGGAGTCGTTTTGCTGCAAATTTAATACCATTCATCACTTGCTCCGATGCTGTGCTCTTCTGCTCCTCGTCTTCTTTGGGTGCGCTTCTTCCGCCGTTGCCTTCGTCTTTGAACAGGCGAATATAATAAAGATACTATTATTAAATTTCAGTTCAAAAATATATGAATTCATGATAAATCCGCGCTGGGAGGCTGTACATGCGCCGATTCCGTGTGCGTCGATTCCAAGTGCAGTTGCGGCTTTCTTTTTCGAGGTCCGCGTTTTCGCCGTTTGGGCGGTGGGGGAGCCGGCAGCAGGCCATCCTCCTGCAGCACCTGTTCCATAGCATCCTCCAGCGCGACGCGGGGCAGATTGAGCGGAGCAAGAAAAGCGCGGATGTCGGAGAATGCCTCGTGCCTGAAGAATGACGGGTCCTTAGAAATAGCGTCCTGCGCGGCAAAACTCCTCAGGCGCTGACGGATAAACCAACCCAGAAAGGGAGAAATAAGCCTTCGGTCACCCTGGACAATCTCCGCCGCGCTGGCGCTGTTGAGAAGCGAAGCCTCTTCAGGAGGAGCCTGCGTCGAAAGATCGAGCGACGACAGGTGTTGAAAGAAAGCTTCCCTGAAACTCCTATCCCTATGAATCGAGGCATGGACTTCCGGCAACATATATTGCAGAAGACCGTATTTATCCAGCGCCTGAACAATGATCGCGGATTTTCCGGATGCGATTATTTTATAGAATTCCTCCGCCAGCCGCGAAGGGCTCACCTCGGAGATAAGGGGTGCATCGCGATGAATGGCAAATCTCAGCGAAATCGAGATCGAGAAATGATTGACGGCAGCATATTTCACGCCCCGAACCATGCGCACCGGATCTTCACGAAAAATCCTGTCGAGGGGGATGATCGCCTTGAGCCTTCCGGCACGGAGGTCCTCCATGCCCCCCAAAAAATCCAAGACTTCCAACGCGAGCGGATCATAGTACAGTGCGTTGACGGTGAAGTCTCTCCGCGCGACATCTTCATCGATCGTGCCGTATTCATTGCCGACCGTGCCTGTGGAGAGCGAACGAAACGTAGCGACCTCGTAGATCTTTCGGTTGGCGTAGACGTGCACGAGTTTGAAACGCTTGCCGATAATGCGGGAATTGCTGAAAATTTTACGGATACGGTTGGGAAGCGCATCGGTGACGATATCGAAATCTTTCGGCCTCTTTCCTAATAGCAGATCACGCACTGCCCCGCCCACGAGGTAGGCGGAATAACCATGCGAGGCGAGTCTTCTCACGATGGCGACCACTTCTTTATCGACATTTGCAGAATCGATGGAATGTTCCGTATGGTCAAAAACTCTGGCTTTTGCTTGCAAACCGCCGCTTGCATTACGATAGTACCGGATTCTCACAAAGCTGCTCCACTGTGCACGCCGATACAGTACAAAAAATCAGCGAGTATGTCGAGACAACCAATCGACAATATCGCCCAAGACCTCAGCCCTGTTTATTTCGTTGAGCGATTCATGGCGGCCGCCCTCATAGCACTTCGACTCGAAATCGATGATCCCCAAGAGTTTGAATTGTTGCGTGAGTCTTTCATAGCCTTCCCTCATGCCGATCACCGGGTCGGCCGAGCCACAGAACAGGAAGAGCGGGAGGGTCGGAGGTATGCTCTCGAAAAATCCATCGCTGTAGACTTTTCTGAGACCATGGATGAGGTCCCGATAGAATCCGTAACTACAGATGAAGTTGCATTTCGGGTCGGCAATATAGGCGTCGACGACCGCCGGATCCCGGGTCAACCAATCGAATCTCGTGCGCGCATTCGGCACGGTCTTTGCGTACTGACCGAAAGACATCCGATTCGCAAGGCGGGCTGGCGCATGGAAGCCTTTCAGTGCACCCCCCAGATCCACGATCCAGCCTCCGACCTTATCCATCACGGGAGTCTGCGGCGCGGGCGGGGCGGATAATATGGCGCCTTCTAGATACTTGCCATTGATCGCGATGTAGGCAAGTCCCACAAGTGCACCAAAAGAGTGCCCAAAGTAAAAAAGCGGCAATCCTCCAAGTGTCCTTGAAGCATAGTCTCCCATTTCAACTAAATCTTGAACAACGCGCTCGAATCCGTCCTTATCGGCCAAATAGCCTCTGTTCACATCATGGTCGGTATCGCCATGCCCTCTTAAATCGGGAATCCAGCACGAAATGCCGATCGACATGACCGCCTCTGCGAGCGGAATAAAACGCTCCTTGTGATCATTCATGCCATGCCCGACAAGGATAACGGCCTTCGGGCTGTCTTTGGGATCGAAGCGTATATATGCCAGCTCCTTGCCATCACTTGCTTTGAACTTATCCATTCGAGGACCCCCGCTATACACGAATATCTTTTTATAGTATCGGCATAAATTTTACATATTGAACGATGGTTATAATTCCCACGGAGCCATCTGCTTGGCCAGCACCTAGAAAAATATATTCTCACAACATACTATAGAGACCAAACTTCAGCGTTATGGAGGTTCTCTCTGATTTCTCTTTTAAGCCCGCATGCGCGCAGAACACTTGCGATAGGGAGGACGATTGGTCGCGCTGCGCCCGACGGAGCCGTCATCTCACTCCAGGGAGAGCTTGGGGCAGGAAAAACAACACTCGCAAAAGGCATAGCCCAGGGGCTGGGCATTGTAGAGCCCGTCATTTCGCCCACGTATACCATTATCTCCGAATACGACGGCAGACTTCACCTCGTTCATATCGACGCCTATCGCCTTTCCGGCGAAGAAGAGTTCTTCAACACCGGCGGCGAAGAGCTTCTCGGTGCACCCGGCACACTCTCTCTCATAGAATGGAGCGAAAAAATCGCCGACAGTCTGCCGCCGGAAAGCCAGCAGATCACGATCACCGTCGAAGAAAATGGGAACAGAAGTATTTCGATCAAGGGAAGCTGGATCGAACACCT
>DIXD01000071.1 GCA_002435985.1 Spirochaetaceae bacterium UBA6089 | reverse complement strand
ATGCTCTCCCTGTCGGAGCGGGAACAGATTGTCCTGCAGCTGAGGTACGGTCTAAGCGGCGAGAGCCCCAAGACGCTCGAGGAGACCGGGCGGGCCCTCGGTATTACTCGTGAGCGGGTCCGCCAGATTCAGGAACAGGCGCTCGAAAAGATAAAACAGCGCCAAGAGCTGGCCGATGGTCTCCTGTAAATTCATTCGAAGAATTTATTTGTTTGCCAACAAAGCGGCGATCTCTTGGTATCCCTTCTCCTGCGCTAGATCGAACGGCGTTTGGCCTTTGCGGTTCTTTGCCCCCCTATCCGCCCCAAGCGAGAGCAAATCCGAGACAACATCCTTGTTGTTGGCGCGCACGGTATAGTGCAGCAAAGTCTCCCCGTTATAGTCTACGTGGTTCACGCCTGTCACGGAAAAGAGCTTATTCCGTGCACCGGCATCCATCGAAAATATGATGGAGAGTGGAGAGATGTTGTCCGCGTTCGACATGAACAGCGATGCTCCTGCGTTGATCAGCGCGATGGCAGTGTTCAGATCATTTTTCCTCAATGCGAGCACGAGCGGTGTGTCTCCCTTTGCGTTCCGTGCATTTGGGTTGGCCCCATTCTTGAGCGCAGCATTCAGAAAGTCCTGATTCATGCCGCCGTTGACGATGATGTGGAGCACGCAGTCGCCGTTCGAATCCGGCTTATTGATCAGTGTTTTCGTATAGAACTCTGCGGCAATCTGCGAATTCTTCATGAGCGAGAGCCTGAAGGGCGATAAGCCTCGAGCATTGAGGGCATGGATGTCCGCATTGTTCACGAGCAACAGACGGACGAGCGCAATGTGCTCGCCGCTGACGGCCTGATAGAGGGGAGTCGACCCCGAATTGTCGCGGGTGTCGATGAGCGCGCCTGCCTTCAAAAGGTCGCTTGCGGAGTCGTAAGCCCCGGCCGCGGCCGCGGCGGCTAGAGGAGTGAAGCCTCGACTATCCTGAATTTCGGTCTGGGCCGCTTTGCCGGTCAACAGCCGTACAATGGGCGAATTGTTGTTCTTTGCTGCCTGATGCAGGGCAGTCTCTCCTGAGTAATTTTGACTATTCAACGGGGATCCTGCGGCGATGAGCAGTTCGGTCGCCTTGGCAGCACCGGCCAAAACCGCACTCTGGAGCGGAATATCGCCTTTTATGTCGGCGGCCTTCAGTGAAGAACCAGCGCCGACAAGGTACTGGATCGCATCCGTCGCATCGTACTTTCCGGCAGTGTGCAGGGGCGTCTCGAAGTCATTGTTGAGCACATCGAGGGATGATCCTTTTCTGATGAGATAGGCGATGCCATCGGGCAGGTTTTTCCGGGCAGCGTGGTGCACGACGGAGTCGCCATTTGCGTCTCTGGCTGCGATGACATTCGGCCTGAAGAACCACTCAAGCGGTGCTGGCTTGGCCGTAAGGGCGAGGAAGAGAGGGTTCTCCTGCTGGGCATTGTACTGGAAAATGTCGGCGTTGTTGTCCAGCAGCACCACACCCTGTTCTGCATAGTTCTGTCTCACCGCGATGTGCAAGGCACTGTCCTGTACTTTATTCCTGGCATTGGGGTCGGCGCCCTTGGAGAGAATGAGTTTGAGGACGTCGGCCGGGGCCTTCTGTGAGACGGCAATCATGAGCACGCTGTTTGAGTTGTCGTCGCTCTGGTTGACGTTCGACGGAAGCACGATATTGTCGACGGCCTTATACCCCTTCGAAAGGGCGATCTTGAGCGCGTTTTCGCCCGCTTGATTCGTCTTGAATATATCGGCCTTCGCCTCGATGAGCGATTTCGCATATTCGTAGTGCTCCGTCCTCGCGCAGAGAATGAGGGCTGTATCGCCCCTCGCATTTTGGGCGTTGACGGGCGCACCAGCCTGAATCAGAGTATCGACGATTTCGGGCGCATAGAATTGCATGACAGCCTTGTGAAGCGGCGTATTCCCTTGGTTGTCCATAAGGGCGGGGTTGGCTTTATAACTCAAAAGCAACTTCACTATTTCCAGACGCCTGGCCGATGGAATGGTCAGGTGGAGAGGGGTATTCTGATTCGCGTCGAGGATATCGGGGTTCGCTCTGTTTTTCAGAAGCAACTGTGTCCCTTCGACATAGCCAGATTTGACTGCCAGATGGAGAGGCGCCTCGCCGTTGAGGTTTTTGAGGTCCGGGTCGATTTTGTTAAGGAGAAGAAAGAGAGCGAAGCCTGACTGGTAGCGGGAGATCGCCTCATGAAGTGGTGTGTTCCCGTTCGAGAAGCGGACAGCGTTATAGTCTGGTGCCCGCACGGTGGCGGCAAACCAAGAGAATTCGGGGAATGAAGGATTTGCACCCTTGAGGATGAGTTTCTCGGCAATCTGCGCCGCCTCGATTTTGTCGGGGTAGAGGAGCACGAGGTCGAGGGCTGTTTTGTCGGCCTTATCCTTTATCTGCACCGAAGCGCCCTTGGAGAGGAGAATGTCCACTTCCTTGGGCATGAGCGCATCGGCAGCATAGTGGAGAATCGTTCGTCCGTCGGTGCCAGTGTTATTGATGTTTTTCGAATTGAACATAGCATCGAGGATAGTGATGTCCGACTGAAGCGCCACCTGGGCAGGGGAGCTTCCTCCCACATCGGGGATAAAGGGGTCCGCGCCCCTGTCGACGAGCATCTTCACCATATCGGTCTGCTTTCTGTCCACAGCATATCTCAGGGCAGTTTTCCCGGAGAGATCTTTGTTGTCGACTTTAGCGCCGAGCACGATCAAAATTTCGGCAATCTGCACATCTCCCTGGATCACGGCGAGGTGCAGAGGGTACAGTCCCACATACGGCTCTTGGGTTGAAGGTTTATTCAGTTCTTCTTGGTTTGAATAAAATTTGCGTATGCCTTCGAAATCCCCTTTGATGATGAGGTCATTGAGGGTCACTTCATCCTTCGCACTAGGGGTGGTGGCGCAGCCCCCCACGAACAGTGCGATGAGCATGATGAGATAGAATAGTCGTGCGCCTGTGGATTTTTGCTTCTGCATCGGTTATAACGCTCCCTTTCTAAATATCGGCATCTTTCGAGGAAGTTCGCAGCCTACTCAATCTATATCGCAAAGAAAAGGTAATTTCAGTATACCTCTTGCGCGGAGCACAAAAAATATGCTTGCATATATATACGAAATTCTTTTTTCAAGTGAGGTCACGACAATGAATGTAGGTTCATTTATGCCGGTGCGCTCCGTCTGGGGACCGGCCATCGCCAAGCTGCGAGAGGATTTTACCGAACACACATGGTACGAGGGGCTTAGTGCCGACTCTCCAGAGATCGGCTCTCTTGACCTCATCATCGCCGGGCGCATCCCTCATCGTATTTTTTCCGATGCAGTCAGATTGAAGGCCATTTTTCAGCCTTTTACAGGCCTAAATCATCTGCCTGTCGAGCTACTCATCGAACGAGGGATCGAAGTCTACAATGTGCACTCCAATGCCTTCGATGTCGCAGAGCGCGCTCTGGCCATGACGCTCGCCTTTTATGGAAGGATCATCGAGTACCATAATGACCTTAAGAATGAAGTCTGGCATGGTTTCTGGGTAAATCGTGGTGCCGAGGATAACTGGGACAGTCTCTACGGACGAAGTTGCAGCATCCTGGGAACCGGCGCTATCGGGAGGGAGCTTGCGAAACTGCTCAAGGCCTTCAACTGCAGGGTGTACGGCTGGCGCAGGAAAAAGGATGCCGAAGTTCCGGAGCACTTTGATGCGGTGCTTCCAAGCCTGCAAGAGGTTTTGGACATCGCAGAGATAGTGTTCATCACCTTGCCTGCCACGAACGAGACCGAGGGCCTCATCTCTAAAGATCTCCTCATGAGCATGAAGGGCAAATTTCTGGTCAATGTAGGGCGCGGTTCGATCGTGGACGAAGAGGGTCTGTACGAGGCGCTCAAGAGCGGCGTGCTCAAGGGCGCAGCGCTGGACACGTGGTACACCTATCCCACGACAGGTGTCAAAGGTGCACCGTCGAGGTTCCCCATACACACCCTGCCCAATGTTGTTCTTTCGCCACATGTGGGAGGCTCCACAAATCAGGCAACGGCGAAATCGGTGGAGGATACGATACGGAACATCCGTGCCTATTTGCAGACCGGCAAGGGAATCTGGAAGGCCGATCTCAGAAAGATGTATTGATCGTATTGATCTAGAGAAGCCCTTCGGGGGCTTCTATGAGCATGTGAGGAAAATCGGCGTAAATCGAAATGAGCTCGTATAGCCTGTCGAAAGGGAGCGTCTGCTTGTCGAAAATCACGTAGGGCAAGAGTTCAGCCAGCCGGTCGGCATTGTAACCACCGCGGCTATTGAGGACAACCATCGTCTCCATGTCCTGCGCCTCTTCCAGGGCTCGGTAGGCGAGTGTGAAGTTTTTGGTCGCAAAGAACATTCTTGTCTGATAGTTCGTCTGCGGGTCGGGCGAGAAGGAGTTTGCAAGCTCATAGTAGTGTTCTGGGTTGAGGAATGCATCTCTTACCCTGTCCACAAGTTTTTCCGAGGGAATTCTGGTTTCGCTCGTGAGCACGATTTGGTACAGCGTGAATGGGTTGTCTTTCCGAAGGTCTCTGGCTGCGCGAACGATCCTGGAGAGCGTTTCCGGATCGTCGGCATCGACCAACAGTGTAATCGAGCTGGAGAGTTTTTCGGGGTTGAGGCGCATCCAGTCTATGTTCTCCAGCTTCCGCGTGTCGATGAAAGAGACAAACCCTTCTTTGAAGAGCTGGAAATGCGGCGCCGGGGGCATGGTCCATTCCACATCGAAGCTCTCCTCGAATGTTGCGATCGCATCGACCATGTCGTCGTACGATATCCAGTGTGTGCTGGTGACGAAGTAGGGCGGAATCTCCATCGAGCTCATGCCGAATTCGTCCGAACTCTCTCTGATCTCCGTTCCTGGGAGCAACGAGAGTGGGTACAGCTCGGCCTCTTGACCAAGGCCCTGCATGCCCAGAAAGTCGAAAGTCTCGATCACCTGTTCGTAGCCATCATAGGGCAGCCCCAAAATGAGTCCGGTCTTGATCATGATCTTTTGCTTTTGCAGAAGCTCTGCACCGCGTTCGAATGCCTTTCGGTCGAAGCTCCGGTGGACCGCCTCAAGCGCCCTGGGGTTGCAGCTCTGAAGCCCTACTTCCACCGATACGATCCCCGCCTCTTTCAAGAGGCCGGCGATCTCCTCATTGATTCCTTCGAGTCTGAGCTCGGTGTGAATCGCAGTGTGCGCGTGATTCGCATAGGCGATGTCCCTCAGTCGGCCGACAAAATTGGGGCCGCTCTGGAAATTGGGGTCCATGATATAGATCTCGGAAACCCCTGCCTGTGAGGCTGCGCGGATCACCTCGAGTGCCTGTTCGTGGGGGAAGCGACGAATAGTCTTGTAGTTTTTCCCATAATAACAATAGGAACATTTGGCACTGCAGCCGCGCATGGTTTCGAGGTGGACTTGGGCATTCGGATCGAAGCGGAGAGCGCCGGTCAAATACGGATTGGGCAGTTTCGACAGATCGATGAGGGTCTCGGAATGATAGGAGGGCGAAAGCGGACGGTGCTCTTGAATATCCTGCAGCACGGTTGCAAACAGCTCTTCGCCTTCACCGTAGATGAGACTGTGAAAAGGGTTTTTCTCAGAGATGGGCATGTGTTCGACGACCTCAGGGCCTCCTGCGATCAGGCGGACGCGGGGAAGGAGGGCGCTGAGTTTCTCCGCGACAAAAAGGCTGCGTTCGAGGTTCCAGGAATAGAGCGTGAAGGCGACAATATCGGGTTCGCGTGCACTGATCGATGAGATAATCGCAGAATCAGAGCCAAAATTCGCAATTTCGGGTTCAAGGATTGTCCATTCCCGGCGGGCGAGCAAGCCCTTCGATTCGGCGTAGGAAGCCAAATATCCCGCCGCAAGAGGAACGTTTGCCGGAGCGGAACTCCAGTCGGGCATCTGCGAAGGCAGTTGTACAAAAAGCAGTTTCATCTGTTCCTCATTTGTTTATTCTCTGTATATGGTACTGTTTCCGATATCTTCTTGAAAGAGAGAATACGCTCGGTGTTCGGAAAGTCGGGAAAGGTTTCGGACCAAGTACCTTTCAGGGTGGGATAGGTAAGCGCCTCTCTGAGCATGGAGAGATAGATCGCGCGCGGCACCTCGACCCCGCCCATCAATGCAAGATAGGGCGTGTAGACCTGGCAGTCGACAAAGGCGAAGTTCTGGGCGAAGAGCATTGTAGCCAACGATAAAAAACCGATTTTGGATGCGTTGCTCTCGAGGCTGAACATCGATTCGCCGAAAAAGGCAGCGCCGATGCTCACGCCGTAGAGACCTCCGATGAGGGTACTGCCTTTCCAGACTTCGACCGAATGGGCATACCCGAGTCTGTGCAATTCGGTATACCCCTGTATCAGATTCGGGAAAATCCATGTGCCCGGCTGGCCTGGCCTTGGAACGCTTGCACACCTGCCAATGACGTCGGAAAAGGCTGCATCCAGCGTAAGTCTATAGGGAGAGTCCTGACGCAGCGCCCTTTTCAGGGCCTTCCGCGCGGACTCCGTGATGGAGAGGGTCTCGGGCAGAATGATAAAACGTGGGTCCGGACTGCACCACTGCAGCAGCACAGGCGTGGAAGGCCATGGGAAAATGCCCTGTCGATATGCGGACAAAAGGACCCCAGGCGAGAGGTTCCCCCCATAGGCGACGATACCGCGCGGTGTCGAACTCGTCGCCGGCGGAAACCGGTATTCTTCTCGTTCATCGAGGTACTCGGGCATGGTCAACCATCGCATCGGTGCAACTCCATGCCTTAGATATTCCGAGGCGAAATATCGAAGACTATCTTGTCGTTTTCGAGGCGAGCCACCGCGGTGCCGCCTTGTTCCAGTCTGCCGAAGAGTACTTCGTCGACGAACACTGTTTTGATCTGGTCTTCGACGAGGCGGCCGATATTGCGCGCACCAAATTCACGGGAATAACCTCGCTCCGCGAGGAATCGAATTACACTGTCTTCCGCCTTCAATGTGACGTGCTTCTCGGCAAGCTGGGCGCTGAATTCATCGATTGCTTTTTTGACGATGCGTTCGATGACGTCCATCGGCAAATTATTGAAGTGCACCACCGCATCGAGTCTGTTGCGGAATTCCGGGCTGAATGCACGCTCAACAGCCTCGTCGAGCGCCGAGTCGCTGACCTTTTGGTCTCCGAAGCCAATAAGTGGCTTGCCGATGTCGCGGGCACCGGCGTTGCTCGTCATGATGAGTATGACGTTGCGGAAGTCGGCTTTTCTACCCTGATTGTCGGTCAGCGTCGCATAGTCCATGATCTGGAGCAGGATGTTGTAGACGTCGGGATGTGCCTTCTCGATCTCGTCGAGGAGGACCACGGCGTTGGGGGTTTTTCGAATAGCATCTGTCAGAAGGCCGCCTTCCTCATAACCGACATAGCCGGGTGGAGAGCCGATCAACCTCGACACCGTATGCTTTTCCTGATATTCGCTCATGTCGAAACGGTGCAGCGCGATGCCCAGATGTTTGGAGAGTTGCCGTGCGAGCTCCGTCTTGCCGACGCCCGTGGGGCCGACGAAGAGGAAGTTCGCGATGGGCTTGTCCGGAGCCCTGAACCCGGCGCGCGAGCGTTTTACTGCCTTGACGATGGTCTCGATGGCCTGATCCTGCCCGAAGACTTCCTGTTTGAGCGAGCTTTCGAGGGTGGCGAGTTTATCCTTTTCGGAGGATGTGACCGTGCGTTCGGGAATCCGCGCGATTTTGGCGACGACTACCTCGATGTCGTGCGGAGTGATCTCGATGGTCTTGAGCTCCTCTTCGTGGCTCTCTTTGTAGGCCCGAATCCGTATGAGTGCGCCAGCCTCGTCGATGACATCGATGGCTTTGTCGGGCAGTTTACGTTCGGTGATGAACTGTGCTGCGAGCTTGGCGGCGGTCTCGAGCGTCTCGTCGCTGTAGTGCACGTCGTGGTACGCCTCGTATTTGGAACGCAGTCCTTTGAGAATTTCCACGGTTTCGGAGATTGTCGGCTCAACGATGTCGATCTTCTGGAAGCGCCTTGAGAGCGCGCGGTCCTTTTCGAAGATTTTGTTGTACTCGTCGTAGGTAGTCGACCCAATGCAGCGCAGTTTGCCCGATGTGAGGGCTGGTTTGAGCAGGTTTGACGCATCGATGGTGCTGCCGGTCACGGCGCCTGCACCGACGATGGTGTGGATCTCATCGATGAACAGAATTGACTTCTCTTTTTTCAAGAGCAGGTCGATGACCCTCTTGACGCGCTCTTCGAAGTCGCCGCGGAATTTTGTCCCCGCCAGGAGAGCGCCCATATCGAGAGACCAGATTGTGTAGCCCTTCAGCTTGGGTGGCACATCGCCGGACGCAATGCGCTGCGCAAGGCCTTCGGTGATGGCGGTTTTGCCTACACCTGCGTCTCCGACATGGATGGGGTTGTTTTTGAGCCTTCGGGAGAGCACCTGAATGGTGCGCTCTATTTCGGCCTCGCGGCCGATGACGGGTTCGAGTTTTCCGGCTACCGCCAACGCGGTGATATCGGTCGCAAAGCGTTCCAGCGTTCCGGGACGAGGGGCATGTTTTTCCTTGCCGCCCTCTTCGGTACGCTCTTCGGTTTCCTCCCCGAGGAGCGAATCCGGCTCCATGTCTTCGTCGCTCATCCCATGGGAGAGCACTTCGAGGAGCTGGAGCCGCTTGATGCCGAGCTTGCGCATGAGGTAGCCGGCATAGGTGCGCTCCTCATCGTAGAGCGAGACGACGAGGTCGGGAATCTGTACCTCCTCTTTGCCGGCAGCTTGAGACTGCATCACCGCACGCTCGATCACTGCCTG
>DIXD01000069.1 GCA_002435985.1 Spirochaetaceae bacterium UBA6089 | reverse complement strand
AGTTTGCGGTCAAGGTCATCGAGGAGCTCGATTTGATCCCGCAGCTCATCAAAGAGCCGGAGAATCTCAAGGATGTTAGCCCCCTTTCGGCTGCCGTGGAGATATTTCAGAAAAGCGTTTTTTCCGTCTCGGTGGATACCAAGACTTCTCTCATCAAAGTGTCGGCGAAAACAGAGAACCCAGACCTTTCGGCGAACATCGCCAATACGGCCATAGACCTATTGCAAAAGGACCTTACGAAGCGTGTGCTCTCCTCGAGCGGCAAGACCATCGTAGTGCTGGAACAGCAGGTCGCGGACCAGGAGAAGAAGGTGCGCGAGCTCCAGCGCAACATGCAAGACTATCAAACAAAGAACAGGCTCGTGGCGCCTGCGACCCAGAGCGAGCAGGGGCTCGACCTGTACCGCTCGCTCATTCAGCAAAAGATTACGCTGGAGATACAGATTTCCAGCCTGGAGAACGCGCTCTCGGCCGACAACCCCAAGCTCGTGCAGGCCCAGGCCCAGCTCGCCGCCGTCCAGAAGCAGATCGACGACTTCGAGCGCACGGGTGGTGGTGTCGGGCCCTCCATGAGTGAGACGCCCAAGGCCCTCATGGAATTTGCGAACCTGCAGGCAGAGCTCGAGCTGGCGACAAAGATCTACGGTGGGCTTCTGACGAACCTCGAAAATCTGCGCCTGCAGAATGCCGCGGACCAAGTGTTCGTCGAGGTGATTGACCCGGCGGTGCCGCCGGAGCAGAAGAGCGAGCCCTCGCGGTCGATGATCTGTGTGGTGGGCACGCTGGCGGGCGGTTTCTTGTCCTTGCTTTTAGCCTTTGTGCGGGAGGCACTGCAGAAGCTCCGCGCCGACCCGGAGGTGCGCGCGAAGTTCGCGAAGAAGCGTGAGATGTAGGCACAGAGCAAGCGTTGCGAACGACGGCGGTGTGAGACTTTCGGTCGATGGGTCCACCGGCGAAGAAGCGACATTCGTCAAGGATCCTGCCGTGTGTGCCCACCCCAAAGGCAAAAAATATAAAAGGCCGTGGGAATTCAGGCTTTGCTTGGATTCCCGCGGCCTTTTTTGTGGCAGCATGGAGCATTCGAGCAGGGCCCTCTCGTTCGAGGCGTCCCTAGCATCCTAGTGATCCGACTTGAGGCCTGCGCCGCATATGGGGATGAGGCTGTCGTAGATTCTGCCCTGTTTTTCGCGCAGGGCAAGGTAGGCCGCATAGGTGGCGGCGCTCGTGTGCTCGCAGTAAATACCGCAGCCAGCCAGGGCGGCGCGCGCTTCGAGGATGCGTTCCTCTGGCGCGGTGATCACTTTCATATTGTATTTGTAGATATACTCGAGAATTTCTTTGCCCCGCATCGGGGAGCCGATGGCGATACCCTCCGCGAGCGTAGGCAGGGGCGTGACATGGGCGGGCTCAGGGGCGCCGTCTTCGTAGGCACGGGCGATGGGGTCACAGTGCTCGCTCTGGACGGCGATGATCTTCGGCATTTTGGCGATGATGTCCGCGGCGAGCAGTTCCTCCAGGGCCTTCACCATGCCGAGAAAGAGCGTGCCGTTTCCGAGCGGCACGAAGAGGTGGGCGGGGATGCGGCCGAGCTGTTCCCAGACTTCGTAGATGTAGGTCTTTGTTCCTTCGTAAAAAAATGGATTGTAGACGTGGCTCGCATAATAGATGCCTTCCTGCGCCACCTTGGCGCGACAGACATCGGCACAGTGGTCTCTCGATCCGGGCACGATGGTCACCTCGGCGCCGTGCGAGCGGATCATCGCTGTCTTGGCGGGAGAGGTGCCCTCCGGCACGAAGATTTCGCATTTGATGCCGGCGCGCGCACAGTAGGCCGCGATACTGTTGCCCGCATTGCCGCTCGAGTCCTGGACCACCGAGTCGACGCCGATCGCCCTGCAGTGCGCGATGAGCACCGCAGCTCCCCGGTCCTTGAACGAAAGTGTGGGCATGAAGTAGTCCATTTTGAGAAGTACGTCCTCGTCCAGGCGGACCACGGGCGTCATGCCCTCGCCCAGGGAGACGGCGCGCCATGCAGAGTTCGCGCCGCACGGAGCAGGTTCGCCGCTTGTGGCGCGCCTCCCGTTTGAGGCGGCCCCAGGCTCTTCCGGCTCTTTCGTCTCTTCCATCTCTTCCGGCTCTTCCAGCGGCAAAAATGCCCGGTAGCGGAAGAGGCTCCATTCATGCCTGTCGATGAGATCCGGATCGAAGCGGGGAGGCTGAAAATCGAACTTCCATAGCCCACCGCACTCGCACTGGGCTCTGCGGGTCGTCACCGCTGCCTTTTTGCCGCAGCGAGAACAGACAAAGTTCATGAATGTATTATACGCCTTCTGCTCCTTGCTTTCTCATACTCACTCTGCGCCGAAGACCGCTCTTACGAGAAGCCCCACGAGGAAGGAGAAAAATGCGACGCCGAGGCTGATGCCCGCCATTTCGAGGAAGCGCGGCTTGAAGTCCTGGCCCTTGGCCACCGATACGTAGAAGTTGAAGCCCGCGATGATGCCGACGGCGATGAGGAGGGTTATACCGAGGCTCACGTAGATCCAGAAGCCTGTCTGCGGCATGATGACATAGGGCAGCACCAAGAGTATGACCGTGATGAGGTAGGCTCCTCCCGTGTAGAAGGCTGCTTTTTTCGCCCTGGGGTCGTCCTCGGCCTTTGAGGCAAGATAGTTCGAGGCCGCCATGGATAGGGCTGCCGCCATTCCAGTGATTATCCCGCTGATGGCGACGAGCGCTCCCTTTTGAAACGCGAAGGTCAAGCCCGCCAGGGTGCCCGTCAGCTCCACCAACGCATCGTTGAGGCCGAGCACGATCGATCCGACATACAACAGCCGCTCCTCATCGATCATGTCGAGGAGGGCGTTCTCGTGTTGTTCTTCCTCTTCACCTAATTTTTCGGCGCCGGGATGGATGGACGCCACGCGGGCATAGTCGGCTGCCGTCACTTTCTCGCCTTTTTCGAGGAGCTTGAGCGCGAAGGTAAGGCCGAGGACCTGTGCCAGCAGGGTAAAGAACATGATCCGACCCCGGCTGGGGGCGACCTCCTGTCCCGAGATGCTCTTCCAGAAGGCGTAATGGTGTCGTTCCGCTTCGGCCATGTCGGCGAGGACCGCTGCATTGTGCGTGTCTTTGCTTTTTTTTGCGAGTTTTGCGTAAACAATGGCACCTGTGATTTCCTCGCACTGAAAGCGGAGCACATTGTTCAGCAATGTTTCATCGATTGTCGTGCTCATAGCATATCCTCC
>DIXD01000044.1:18292-22660 GCA_002435985.1 Spirochaetaceae bacterium UBA6089 | reverse complement strand
GCGACACCAAGCTCGAAGTCAGATACCCGACAAGGAGCCCCATAATGAGCACCGTGACGACCTGTTCGAATTTTCTCGAGATGAGGAGAATGATGACGAGCACCACCGCGGCGCCGACGCTCGCCGCGATGACAAGGAGGGTATAGCCCAGCGGCGGCAGGTTTCCGAGAATGGCGCTGCCCTGGGTACCAATGCCCTGTGCTCCGGCACCTACGGCCCCGAGGGCTCCGCCGGCGAACATCAGCACCGCCACGCCGATCGACGCGCCCGCCCCGATGCCGAGGGAGTCCGGAGCCGCGAGCGGATTCCGGAAGATCGACTGCAGCACGAGGCCTGCCACCGAGAGGCTCGCGCCGGCCAGCACCGCGGTGAGCATCTTAGGCAGACGAAAGACGAAGATGATCGTCGCCCACTCCGGGCGCGGCGCTCGCCCGACGAGTGTTTTCCAGACTTCGGCCAGAGGAATGCGCACAGAGCCGATGGCGATGTCGAGGAGTGCAAGAAGGACTGCGCATGCGCCAAGCGCTGCGAGAAGACCGGCAAGTCCAATGCGCCCTGCGCGCGGCGCAGGCTCAGCTCGCCCACCACGCCGCGCAGGCCTATCAGGCCCATCAAGCCCTGCGCGGCCAACACCTGGTGCACGACCTACCCGACGATCTTCGACTTCTGTGCTTTTATTCATTTAATTTCTTATAATAATTAAATTTATGATCAGGCAGCAGCTCCGGATGAAAGATCGCGATCATATCCTCGAGCACAAGGTTCGGGTTCATCACTGCGGATTCGAAGTAATCGTTGCCGCCCTTTGGCGACATGCGGAGCTCGTTTGTCCACACCTGCCCTTTTTGAAGCACCGGCAACACCGAAAAGCGCGGGTCGAGCGCCCGGACATCGGCGAGCCGCTTTGCCCCATAGACTGGATTCAGCCATACGTCGGCCCTGAGCGCGCGCTCGAAGACTGCCTCGATCGAGAGATTGAGGCCGCCTGTGCTCTTGTTGTCCGACCACAGATAATCGCCTCCCGCGTCCGCAATGAGCCTCGCCATGTAGCTTTGGCCACCGGACACCGTCCATACTCCCTGAAAAGGACCATTGATCAGCACACGAGGCCGCGTCGCAGAACCTGCAGCGAGCGTTTTCAAGGTATTGTATGCTTTGGCGATTGCGTTTACGCGCTCTTGTGCCTGGGCCTCCTTATTGAAAAAGGCCGCGATGGACACTGCCCACTGCGCGCGCGCGATGGGATCCTGTTCGTTCCAGTCGGCGAGCAGCACGACAGGCATGCCGGCCTCCTGCATCTTGGGGAACGTATCCCACTCGTTGCCCACGCCGAAGTTGAAGATGACATCGGGCTTGAGCGCGATGAGCCGTTCGATATCGGGCATCCAGTTCTTTGTAGTCTCCACCACCTTGCCTGCATCGATGCGGGCGCGGAGCGCCGGACTGTATACGTAATCGGCATTGTCGACACCGACGACAGTGTCGAGCTCGCCGATCGTTTCGAGCGCAGGGATATAGGTGGTCGAATAGAGCACGACGCGTTGCACGGGAACTTGGATGAAAAGGTCGGCCTTGACTCCGGCAGGTGCCTGCGAGCCGCGTGGGTAGAGCACATAGGTTCGGCTCGTGTCTGCACCGGGCCAGAGCTTCGAAACCGTCAGAATCTTATAGTCGTTCTTCTGCTCGATCCGAAAATTCGGCTGTTGCGCCGAGACTACAGAAATTGAAACTTGAAGTAAAAAAAGGAGAATACCGACAATCCGTCGCATATCCGTCTCCTCCCACCGAAGAGTAAGGATGCTGCGGCTCCTGGCAGGTTTCCTGGCTTGCCGGCCGCGTCCCTTGTCTATGGACATCGGGACGCTTCGCTCGATCCTCCTTCCCGGCTCACGGGCGGAACCAGTGGATCAGACAGAAGGCGCACTCTTCCGAACGATGAGTGCCACATCCATGCCTGCGGCGGAACATTCCGCCGGATTGAACGAATACCGGCTCACAGTAGCGGGGGCTGCAACGGTCTTGCACCGTTTTCCCTTTTCCCCTCCCCAGCGACGCTGGAAAGAGAAGCACCATGGAGCGCGTAGAACATCATTGTAGACGATATTTTTATTCTTGGCTATCGGAAGAGGCGGTCTTCACTCGTCCAGGAAGGTCATCTCCTCGGGGCGCGCGACGACGCGCGGCGCGTTCTCTCCGAGAATGGCCTCGATCTCCTCGGAGCGCTTTCCCAGCACGGCGCGGAGCTCGGCGGAGGAGAAGTTGCTGATGAGTTTGACGATGTTGTTGACGAGTACCACCGTGTCGCGCCCGAAGTCGCCTTCGACCGCCACGACGCCGCGCGGCAAGAGCGAATTCCGCTCCCGAATCGCCGCCATAGCCCCCTCGTCGATGGTCAGCCGGCCGCGCGGCTGCGAATTCTTGAGCCAGCGAATGCGGTTCTTCAGCGCATGGGCTGCGTCGAAGAGCGTGCCGAGAGGCTCGCCTGCAGCCACGCGTCGGATAACATTCGGCTCGCGGCCGTGGGCGATGACCACTCGGCACCCCGCGTCGCGCGCGATGGCGACCGCAGCGAGCTTTGTCTTCATCCCGCCGGTGGAGAACTCCGAACCACGGCCCCCGGCAGCCGCCAGGTGCTCGTCGGAGAGCTCTTTGACGTAGGGAATGGGTTTGGCGTTGGGGTTCTCGCGCGGATCGGCGTCGTAGAGCGAGTCGACGTCGGAGAGGATGATGAGCAACTCGGCGTCGATCTTGCTCGCCACATAGGCCGAAAGCCGGTCGTTGTCGCCGAAGGCATTGCCGATCTCCGCGGTCGAGACAGAGTCGTTCTCGTTGAACACCGGTATGACGCGGCACTCGAGCAGGGTTTCCACGGTCTTGCGGAGGTTGAGGTAGCTCGTGCGGTCGTCCCACTCGTCGCGGGTGACGAGGAGCTGGGCTGCCGAAAGCCCGAAGACGGCGAACGCGCGCCGGTATTCCTCCATGAGGATGGGCTGGCCGACCGCCGCGCAGGCCTGGCGCATGCGCACCTCGGTGATGCGCTTGGTGAGCCCGAGTTCGCGCGCTCCCATGCCGATGGCTCCCGAGGTGACCAGAATGAGCTGTTTGCCGGCCTTCACAAGATCGGCGAACTGCTCGGCCACATGGTACATGTAGGCGGTATCGATGGTTCCTCTTGTCGAGTGCGACTGGGCATCGCGCAGCACCTCCTCATCCGAAAGAAAGCCCTTGCCGTCGGGGCTGAAGGTGCGCGTAAGGCGGCCGGGGCTCGAAGCGGGCTTGGTGAGGGTGGCGGTGCCGATTTTCACGACGATTCGGTTGGCATTTGCGAGTGAGGCGCGCGCGGCGGCAGCATCGGAACTCGCATTGGAATTTTGGGGCGATTTCATAGGTTTCTCACCTGTCCTTTCGAGTGCTGCCGGCGGATTCCTCGTCCAAGGGCAGGTCTTTGTGCAGAAAATGCCGCCTGCCCGATGCGTAATCCGCAACGATGTGCCCCTGGCCCTCGAGCAGCCACTTGTAGGTCAAAAGCCCCTGCAGGCCCATGGGCCCGCGGGCGTGGAGCTTGCCGGTCGCAATGCCGACCTCGGCGCCGAGTCCATAGCGGTAGCCGTCGGCAAAGCGCGTACTCACATTGTGGTACACCGACGAGGAGTCCACTTCCTTCAAAAAGCACTGTGCGGCTTCGAGCGAGGTGCACACGATGCTGTCGGTGTGCCCGCTTCCGTAGCGGTTGATGTGGGCGATCGCCTCGTCGAGCGAGCCCACGATCTTGACCGCCATGCGCAGGTCCAGATACTCGACCGACCAATCGTCGTCGGACTTCAGAGAATAGGGGACGGCTTCTCCCTCTGCGAAGGCCTTTTCGAGCATCGCGGCGGTGCGCTTGCAGACGTCGAGGACGACGCCGACCCGCGACAGGGCCCTGAGAAGTGGCACAAGGCCTTTCTCCGCATAGCGCTCGTGGACAAGCAGCACTTCGGCGGCATTGCAGGTCGCGGGATACTGCGTCTTCGAGTCCAACACGATTTTTTCGGCCATTGTGGGGTCGGCGTCTTCGTGTACGTAGACATGGCATACGCCGTCGGAGTGCCCCAGCACCGGAATGCGGCTTATCGCCTTGATCTTAGCGACGAATTCCTTGGAGCCCCGGGGAATGACGAGGTCGACATACTGATCGAAGGTGAGGAGTTCGCCTATTTCCTCGCGGGTTTCGAGGAGGGTGAGCCAGTGCTGCGGCAGGCCGGCCTCTTCTCCGGCGCGGGCGATCACCGACGCGAGGGTCTGATTGCTCTCTCGCGCCTCGCTTCCGCCTTTGAGCACGATGGCGTTTCCGCTCTTTACCGCGAGCGATGCCATCTGCACGAGCGC
>DIXD01000044.1:0-18242 GCA_002435985.1 Spirochaetaceae bacterium UBA6089 | reverse complement strand
GGCAAAGCCCTCCGCGCGGGCCTTTTCCATGTCCTTCCGATTGGCCTCGAATATCGCCTCGCGATGGGACTCGAGCTGTTGCGCGATATGCTCGAGCGCCGCATTCTTGATCTCTGTCCTCACGGAGAGCAGCGAAGAGGCGGCTTGTGCGGCGCGCTCGAGCCTTTCTTGCATATTCATGCATCGAACTATATAAAAAATCGGAACAATCAACCAGAGGGCGCGCAACGATGGATGCATCGCCTTTTTGCTCGTGTTTTGGTATATTGAATGTCATAATTCAATGAGCTAAAAGCAACTTACATTGTTAAACGACGAAGGAGTGTGCGGCATGTCGCAGAAAACTGTCGGATTTATCGGGCTTGGCGTGATGGGCGGCGCAATGGCCGGCCATCTTCGTGCTTCGGGCGAAAGGCTGCTTGTCTATACGCGCACGAAGAGCAAGGCACAGATGCTCCTCGACGCGGGGGCCGAGTGGCGGGACAGTCCGAAGCAGATCGCGCAGGAATGCGATGTGATCTTCACCATGGTCGGCTATCCGAGCGACGTGGAAGAGATCTATTTCGGCCCTGAGGGCCTTATTGAAAACGCAAGGCCGGGCACCATTCTCGTCGATACGACGACGTCGCGACCCGATCTGGCGGTGCGCATCTACGAGGCGGCGAAGGCGAGGGGAATCGGTGCCCTCGATGCGCCGGTTTCTGGAGGCGATATCGGTGCAAAGAACGCCTCGCTCACCATCATGGTCGGAGGCGACGAGACAATCTTCCAGAGGGCGAAACCTCTTCTGGAAGAGATGGGCAAGACGGTGATCCGCCAGGGCAGCGCTGGTGCGGGACAGCACACGAAGATGGCCAACCAGATTGCCGTTGCGGGCAGCTTGCTCGGCGCGGTCGAAGCCGTCTCCTATGCGAAGAATGCGGGGCTCGATGTGTCGCGTATATTGCTCTCGATTGCAAACGGATCCGCGCAGAGCTGGCAGCTCTCGAACAACGTGCCGCGCATGCTCGAAGGCGATTTCGGCCCCGGTTTTTATGTCAAACATTTCCTCAAAGACTTGCGCATCGCGCTCGATTCGGCGCGCACAATGAAGATCGAACTTCCCATGCTCACCCTCGCGGAGCAGCTCTTTGCAAAGATGGCAGCGCAGGGTATGGGCGACCTCGGCACACAGGCGATCTATCTGTTGTACGAACGCGGGTTGGTCTGAATTGCCTCATACATGCGGTGCAGCTCCCTACCGGGGGTCAGAGCTCTTTGCAACGATAGTTGCCCTCACACCTGCGGCGCAGCCAACAACGCCACGCGCCCCGGATCGCACAATGCTGTTTTGCGCCACGCGCCCTGCCGACGCGACAAAATTTCAGGAATCCGAATTTCAGGAATCCGAATTTTACGCCGATACATATCCTGAGCAAAAGACTCAACAAACTTCCTGAAAGCCTGCTCATAGAAAAGAGCAAATTGTGTTCAGGTATCTATCGCATCTCGAAAAATGAGGACGGGATTCCGTATGCGCCAAGACGAGCCCGAAGATTCCACACATGATTTTCGAACAGAGACACTATGGCAACATTTCTTCCATACCCCACAGGCGGGCATTGTCGTAAGCAGCAACGGTATCATTACTCAGATGAATGAGACTGCCGTCGACATGCTCGGCGGCCGATCCTCCGCCGATTTTGTCGGCACGTGTTTTCATACAACGGTCATCGCTCCCGAATATAAGGAGCGCACCCTTGAGATGGAACGACGGCTGCTTCGCGGCGATCGAGGCACGATGCCTCCCATGGAGGTCCGTCTAAGGCGTCGCTGTGGAGGAGAGCTGGATGTCCTCATCTCGATGACATCGTGGCTTGAAGCCGACGAGATGCTCGTCGAGTCGATGCTGGTCGATATCACGGCCCTCAAACAGCGAGAGCGGCTACTGAAGACAATTTCCGAACTCATGACGATTACCATCGAGCACGATCCTCTTGCCGCGACGCGGCCGACACTCCACCAAGCCATAAAAGTAATCCACGAACTGTACGCCGAGCCTCACAACTGTGGCTCCATCAATTTCTCTCGGCTTGACGACTCCTCGGGCGCGCGTGGCCGGTCTTTTTTGTCCGAAATTCCTACCCTCATGTCGTACGAGCCTCTTTCTGCCGCGTCGCGCCGATGGATACTGAAGAACGCCAGGTCGATTGCACGGCTCGATTCCTGCAGTGACGGAGTGTACGACATACCAATTTCGGCCGCGCAACCTGAAAGCCTGTTTTTTGAGCCTCTGGTGATCGACGATGAACTCAAAGGCGGTCTGTTCTGGATTTTCGACCACAGCGCTCTTTCCGAGACGATCCGCGCGGATGTGGAGAGACGCAGGACTTGCGCGCTCGCCGTTTTGACGGCGCTCAAGGCCTTTCTCATGAGGCGGGACAATCTACAAAAAACTACCGATTTGACCATACTCCACCGGGCCACCCTCGAAATCGGCAAGATGAACAGCCTTCAACAGATTGCGGATGTCGCGCTGGAAATCCTCGAGAAGGAAAAAGGCTGGTATCCTTCGGCCATACGGTTCAGATCACGCGCGGGAGAGACGCTGGAGACAGCGGCCTATCGAGGTTCTCCTCCTACGAATGCCGAAGAAGCCCGTGGCCGGATGGACTTGTTCAATCGTATTATCGACCGTTCAGGCAAGGGCATAACCGGCTATGTCATCCAAGAGGGCACACCTGTTCGATCGCTCGACCTACCTTCCGATCCGCACTATATCGAGACCGATCCCGGCATGCGGTACGGTATCTATGCGCCGATCCCGATCGAAGGGAAGGCGGAGGGCGCCATCGGCGTGGAGAGTGGAGACTATCCTTTCACCGAATCGGACCTGCGCCTTCTCTCTTCGATAGGCGAGATCGTCGGTATGAGGGTGGGGAGCCTCCGGCTTATCGAAATGCTCCGGGAACGAGTGAAATGGCTCGAGATTCTGCACCGGATCAATCAGCAGATCGATATTGAGATGAAGCCTGAAGAGCTCTATCGAATTCTTATAGACCAGGCGATCGAGGCGACAGAGGCGGAATCGGCGGCCTTCCTTCTATACGATTCGACGACGCAGCTGCTCAAGAAGGTCGTCGCGCGCGGCTGGATGGAGAAGGTCTTCGAACGGCCGCTCAAGCCCGACGAGGGTATCAGTGGCAGGATATTCAGCACCGGCAAATCCCATTTTTCTTCCCTTCTCCGCGACGATCCACTGATTGCGCCTTGGTCTCGAGAGCTCAGCCCTCCCGACAGTGCCAATGTCGGAGTGCCTGTCGTCGCTAAGGGGACGGTGCTCGGGGTCTTCCACATCGCCATAAAGGCACCCGTGCTCTTCAGCAGGGACATTATCGAACTTGCCGAGATGTTCGGCTCATACGCAGGCATTGTCATCGGACGGATGCAGCTCATAGAAGCACTGCGCAACGCCGACAGGCAGATGCAGAAGGCCTATGACGAGACTTTGGAGGGATGGGCGCGCGCCATCGGCATGCGCGACGACGAGACATTCCAGCACACCATACGTGTGGTGAAGATCGCCGTTGCGATCGGCAGGTATCTCGATCTGGATCCGCAGGCGATCGAAAATCTGCGGCGCGGGGCGCTTCTGCACGATGTGGGAAAGCTCGGCATTCCCGATACCATTTTGCGCAAGCCTGGCCCCCTCAACGATGAAGAGACAGCCATCATGCGAATGCACACCTCTTTTGGATATGAACTTCTGAAACCGATCAAATACCTCGAAGAAGCTCTTGTCCTCCCGTATTGCCACCATGAACGCTGGGATGGCACGGGGTATCCCCGCCGGCTCAAGGGCGAAGAGATTCCGTTGTTGGCGCGCATTTTTGCGGTGGCCGATGTGTACGATGCGATGACGAGCAACAGACCGTACCGGCCTGCACACATGATCCAGGAAGCGATCGAGTATATCCGCTCGCAGCGGGGCACGCACTTTGATCCCCGGGCGGTGGAGGCCTTTCTGGCGATTAGCAATACAATAGAAGAATAACGCCCTATATATCGGCAGACTCTACGTTTCTACAGCTGTCGACCGGTTTTGAGCTTTTCCTCAAAGCGCTCGAGCTCTTTTTGGGAGAGTGCGGGCTTTTGCGCAGCGCTGCCGTCCGCCTTCGACTCCGCACCGAGTCTTCGCCGAAGCTCTGCCATCTCGGGGCTGGAAAAGCGAACCCCCCGCAGTGTGTGTCGCTCGAAGCTCGCCGTCGCTGCGGGTGCCACCGCCCGCGTTATTTCAAGCATCACCGTTGCATACTCGCGAATTTCGCGCTGCGCGTGCGAATCGAGCCTCAGCATAAGAAAGCGGAACAGGTTGTGCAGGTCAATCTGCCAGTACCACTCCGTGTAGAGCGACAGCGGTAGGCCGATGCGCGCAACTTCGCGCGCAAGGCCCAAATCGATCAGTTCTCTGTAGCGCCCATAGGAGAGCTTGGCGCCTTCTTTCAGAATGTCCTGAATCCTGGATGCGGTTTCCGCATCGAAGGGGGTGTCGGCGCGGCCCTGCTTGTTGTCCTCGCTCTGCGGAGCGAGAGCTTCGGGCTCGGGCACGAAGAACTCGTCGCGCATGATCGAGTAGCGGCCGGAAATTTCGTTCACGCGCGCGGTGCGATGGCGTATCCACTGTCGCGCCACAAAGATCGGCAGTTTGACGTGAAACGTGAGTATGACTTGCTCGAAGGGGCTTGTGTGTTCGTGTCGCCAAAGATAATCGATGAGCGCGGTATCTTCGCGGTAGCTCTTCGTGCCTTCGCCGTACGAGACCCGCGCTGCCTGGACGATGCGCCGATCTCCGCCAAGATAGTCGACAAGGCGCACGAAGCCCTTGTCGAGCACGGGGAACTCTTTGTCGAGAATCGCTTCCGCTTCGGGAACAATGCAATGGGCCATGAGCGCATTGTAGCAAAAAATCTGAGGGCTGACAGTATGGAGACCTCCCGCATTCTTGCGCGCCATGATACCATAGGGTCCATGAATTCAGATATCGAGGCTACGTTTCAGAGACTTCCCGGCGATGTGCTCAGGATTTTCTTCCGGGCCTGCGGGGAGGTGCACTGCGACGGGCCGCTTCTGGAGCTCGGCGAATTCGAGGTGAGCGCTCTCTGTCACGCTCTTGGGGACGAGTGCCGAAAGGCCGAGGCGGCATCCGGAGTGCAGGCGTCGAAGCTGCAGGAGCCGCGTTCGCGCTTTGTGCTGGTCAACGGCTGGCAGTCTTGGTCGTTTGCTGGGGAACTGGCGGGCAGGGAGAGGCCGCGCCGCGCCTTCTACAAACGCACACTGAATCTGTTCGTGGACCATCCCGCGGAGGTGGCGCTGCGGCAGCGGGCGCGGCGCTTCTGCCGTCGGCACGACTACATTTCGCATTTTTTACTCGGGCTGCGGGTAGGTGGCCTCAGGCTCGTGCTCGTGTCGGACAACGTGGAACGCTATGCGGGAGGGCGCTATCCGGGCACTGCCCGTTCTGAATGGGGTGCCATCCCTGGTGCGGAGCAGAGCGCCCGGGGCGCACAGGCCTCCCCGAGCCACACTAGGATTGCACAGGAGGTACCAGATATCTACCTTCCGCCCCTCAGCTTTCTTTTGCGGGGCAGTACCGTGCGGATTTTTGCCTATGCAGAGGGTGCTTCGTTTGCGCGCGGCGAGATTATCGCGCGTATCGCAGTGCTCATTGCGCCTGATTATTTTGCGCTCAAGGATAGACTGGGCCGGCTCTGGGGCTCGGGGCGGCGCTTCGATGATCTTCGCTGGCTCGTGTCCGGGGCCGCAGCAGGCGAAAGGGCCACAGCGGACAAGACAGCCATGGCCCTGTCGTCCTCAGCACCCTTTGAGGGTTTCATCGGCGGCTATGCCTCGTGGTATAACCACTACACCGCCATCGATGCACGCATTATCGGCGAGGATCTCGAAGCGATAACGACAAACGGCAATATCGTGAATGCATATTTCATTGAACGCGGACGCCCTGCAGTATTTCAGATAGACGATGGCTGGGAACGGGCTGTGGGCGATTGGCAGCCGCATCCCGAAAAATTTCCCGACGGCATGGCGCGGATAGCGTGGAAGATCCGAGAGCAGGGTCTCATCCCCGGCATCTGGATCGCTCCTTTCCTCCTTATGCCCGGCTCGAATGTCGCCAAAGATCATCCCGACTGGATTCTGCGCGATACGCGCGGTGCTCCGGTGAAGGCTGGCTGGAATCCAAACTGGGGCGGCGAGGTATGGGCACTCGATCTTTCGCTTCCAGAAGTCGAGGCCTACCTCGTGGAGCTCTTCGATACTGTGGTGAACACCTGGGGCTACCGCTACCTCAAGCTCGATTTCTTGTATGCAGGACTTCTGCGGGGGGCTTTTGCCGGCAGAAAAGGAGGCGCATGGCTGCACTATGCGCGCATCTTGGGCCGGATTCTCGAATACTCGCGTGCTCGCGACGGCAGCCCCGTCGCCTTTCTTTCGTGTGGTGCGCCGATCGAATCGACCGCGCCCTTCATGCCCCTCATGCGCTCGGGTGCCGATACCCGCGAACACTGGGAATGGACCCAGGCAAAGCTCATCGGCCACCAAGGGCGCCCTTCGGCGAAGATCAATATGCAGGGCAGCATCGGACGCTCCCTTTTGAACAAGACGCTTTTGCTCTGCGATCCCGATGTTATTTTTTGTCGCACCGAGCGCACAAGCCTCAGGGATACCGAAAAGTTCCTGGTCGGCATGGTGGCGGCCATGTTCGGCTCGCAGATTATGAGCTCCGACGATCCTGCGAGCTTCGGCAGGTCACCCCTTCCGTCCGACCGGCTCGGCGAAGAAGCATTCACACAGCAGCTCATCGACTGGTACGGGCGGCTGGAAGGAAAGGAATTCGGTGTAGAGCGAAGCGACCTCCGCGTCCGCGATGTCTATCACTTCTTCAGCAGGGACCAGACAATGTACGGGGGCATCAATCTCTCCGACAGAGAAGGTATGTTCATGTTGAGTGGAGCGCCCGGCGCGTCGGCATCGCCCGATGTCGACGCTGACGGCGAATCGGTCCGGCCATCGGCCGCCGTGCCCCTGCCCAGGCATTCTCTTTTGATCTTTGGAGCATAGAAAGGAGCAGCCATGTCGAAAACGGTCTATGTTATCGGCCATAAGAATCCCGACACCGACTCGGTGGTCGCCGCGACTGCCTACGCTGCGCTCAAACGCGCGCAGGGGCTCTCGCATGCCAAAGCAGCACGCGCCGGTGCAGTGAACCCCCAAACGGAGTATATTTTTCAGCGCTTCGGCGTGGCGCTGCCGGAGTTCATTCCCGATCTCATTCCAAAAACCGAGTACTATATCGACGGACCGCCGTCCACGCTTGCGGAGAACACGCCGCTCTGGGAGGCACTCTCGCTTCTCGAACAGTCGCCGCGACAGGTTATGCCCATCGTCGACAACGAAGGACGCTACAGAGGTCTCTTTTACTACAATTCCTTTGCGAAGAACATTCTGGCGAAGATAAATCCCCACCGCAAAGCGGTCATCCCCACATCGATACGACACCTGATCGAGACGATCAAGGCTCAGCCTCTGGTCGCGAACGATCTCGATGTGGGGTTCAACGGCCTCATTGTCGTTGCCTCTTTGTCGGACAAGCGATTTAAGGACTACATCTGTGCCGAGCCTGCGCATAACAAAGTCGTGCTCGTCGGCGACCGCGAGGAGGTCATGCGCATCGCCATCGAGGCGGGCGTGCGCGCGCTCATCATCACGAACGGCTTCATTCCCTCAAAAGAGATCGCGAGGCTCGCCGAATCTAGGGGCGTGGCTGTCCTTATTTCTCCATACGATACTTCCTCGACGTCGTTGCTTGCCCTGTATTCGACGCCGGTCATGAGCGTGGCGGACACCTCGGTGAAACCGCTGGGGGCCCGCGACCTCATGAAGACGGCGAAACACGCGATTTCCGAATCGGCGGCACGCGCGGTGCCCATCGTGGATGAGCATGACAGAGTTTTGGGCCTTCTCACCGAGGGCGACCTCATCCGCGACCCGAACATCGAGCTCATCCTTGTGGACCACCATGAATTTGCCCAGGCCGTCGACGGCATTCAGAATTACCACATCCTCGAGGTGATCGACCATCATCGTATAGGAACCTTTTCCACGGCCTATCCCATCACCTTTATCAACCGTGTGGTCGGCTCGACCAGCACCATCGTGACGTCGATGTACCGTGAGACGAGGACACCGCTCGACCGGAGCATCGCCTCGATTCTGCTCTGCGGCATCCTCTCGGACACTCTGGTGCTGAAATCCACGACCACCACGGACACGGACAGCGAAATGGCGGATTATCTTGCGAGCATCACCGATCTTTCGATTGAGGAACTGGGGCGCGACATCATGGCGTCGGCGTCGCTCGCCGCACGGTTTCCAATCGACCAGCTTTTGCGGATGGACCGCAAGGAGTACGAAGTTCAGGGGAAGAAACTCACCGTGAGCCAGATCGAGCTCACGAATTCGCAGGAGCTGCTCGCCCGACAGGAAGAAGTGCTCCAGGGGCTTGCGCAGCTACGCAAAGAGACGGGGACATACCTAGCGGCGCTCATGGCCACGGACATCACGAAGCTCGAGAGCCTGCTCTACATCGATGCCGAGCGCGAATTCTACTCGTATCTGAATTATCCGGTGCAGCAGCCGGGAATCTATATACTGAAGGATGTGCTCTCGCGCAAGAAACAGCTCATGCCGGCGCTGACGGAGATGGTTCAAGCCGCTCTGAGCTGAACTACATCCGGATTACACCGAGAGAGGCACAGCGCAGCGTGGGGCGCTACACAGGGTGGCACGACCGCCCAGCGTGGCGCGGCCGCGCAGCATGGTTCGGCCGCCTGCTATCCTATCGCCCTCGATGCCAAAACCGGAAGGGCGATGAAATTGCCGATCATTCCACCGATGCTCGACAGAAAGAACACGAGGAGGATGTGCGTGATGCGGTTTTTGTAGAAGCCTTTGATGCTCATCACATCGTCTGCGAGGGTTTCGGCGTCGCGGACAGTGGGCTTGCGAAAGTAGGCTTCGATGATCGCGGAGAATAGGCCGATCGCCAACAAGGGATTCAACGTGGCGAGCGGGGCTAAGGCAAACGAGGCCAGAATTGTCACAGGGTGCGCAAGGCAAAGGGTGGCGCCGAGTGCCGACAGCGAGCCGTTCAGCAGCACCCAGCGCAGGATCATGGCAAGGCTTGCCTGGGTACCGGAACGAAAAAATCCTATCACGATCAGCGCGACGATGAGAAGGGGAATGAGCCACCCCGCAGACTTCGCGAACCATCCGGACTTGGGAAGGCTCTCTATGTCCGACACATCGGCGGCCGCTTCGCCGCGTGCCAGCTTTTCGAGCCAGAGCTCGATGCCGTTCATATGGCCGGCGCCCACGACGGCCACTATGTTCTGTTCCGTACACAAAAAAATCTTCGTGGCGAGGTATCGGTCGCGCTCATCGATGAGCACCTCCTTGACCGAAGGCAGGAATTTGGCCATCTCGTTCATCATCTGTTCGAGTTCAGTGCCTTCTTTTAATTTTTCGAGGTCGTCCTCGCTCAGCTTTTCGCGCGAGAAGGCAGACTCGATGAGGCTCGCGAGCAGCTTCGACTTGTTCCAGAGATTGGACTTTGCCCACGCTCGCTTGAGCGTAATCTGCACGTCGCGATCGATCGGGGACCAGGGCACGCCAAGCTCTTCGGCTGTCTGAATGGCAGCCAGCATCTCTTCTCCAGGCTTTGTGCCGAGGTTTGCGCCGAGACGCTTCTGGAAGCCCGCGAGCGCGAGGTTGGCCAGCAAGAGAAAGCCCTTTCCTTCTTTGAGCACCTTGATGATGTCGAGGTCTTGCCAACGGCTGTCTTGGCGAATCGACTGATACCGCCCCATGTCGATTTCGACGCACACGCGCTGCGGCTGTTCACGGCGGATGGTCTCTTTGGCTTCTTCGATGCTCTCTTTCGAGATGTGGGCGGTTCCGACGAGGATGATCGTCCGTTCGCCAAGCTGAATCGTCCTGACTGTTTGTGGCATACATTGTCCTACATTATGAATTGCGGATAGATTCCCTGCTCGCTCCATCCGGCGGTCGCAAGTCCCTGCCCTTTTTCGGTGATTATAGAGGTTATGAGCAGATGCAGCAATTGGCGGTCGAAGGCAGAGCCCAGAGGCCCGCGGATGGCCGCTTCGGTCTCGGAGAGCCCGACAATGATTCGCTTGCAGTCCTCCGGCTGGTAGCGCTGAAGCGCGGCGCGGAGCTGGCGCTGTACGGTCTTTGAGCGCGCCTGCTCGCGCAGACATATGTCTTCGAACCGTTCACCCCGCGCGACGGCCTCGCCGATGCGCTGAAGCCTTCTAAAGCTCCAGACGAGGGCGGCGATGATCTGGTTAGCATCGCCGCGCCGCGAGTCGAGCACACTGTCGAGCACCTCGAGCGAAAGCGAAAGCTCTCCCTGTCCGATTCTTTCGAAGAGCGTGAAGGCATCCTCCGGCTTGGAGCGCAGGATGGCGGCTTCCACATCGTTCGTGGAGAGCGCGCTGCCGCGAGGAAAACTCGAGCTCAGAATAAGGCAGGCTGCCCTGAGCGACGCGGTGTCGTGGGGCACAAGCTCGAGGAGCGATTCGAGCGCATCCTCGTCGAGCGTGAGCTCCGACTGCGCGAGTTCATGCCTCACCCAGTCGGCAAGTTGATTCTCGAAGAGTTCGAAGAAGGTCTTGCGGCACGAGGGGGAAACGGCTTTTTCGATGGCCTTGTGCAGCGAAAACTCTTCGGTCTCGAGAAAGAGTATGGTCTGTTCGGCAGGCGCAGCGCAGTAGCGCACGAGGGCGTCTATGTCTGCTTTTTGGCTTACTTGCTCCGCATTGCGAAACTCTACGATGACCCATGGCGAGAAGAGCGAACCGTTCTGAAGAAGCGCAATCGCCTCGGACGGAGCACTGTCGCCTGCATACATGCGGTGAATTTCGGGCTCTTCTCCCTGTGGCGAGGGTACATGCTTGACCATGTCGGCGACAAAGGCTTCTTTGAGACCGATTTCCGGTCCTGCAAGAATCCATACAGGAGGCACGCGCGGCTGGGCCATGAGTTCAGTAGCTCCTATAAATGCCGCGGAGTTTGCCGAGGATCCTCAGGTCCTGTGTATAGATCGGCGCGTAGTGGGGGTTTTCTGCCTGGAGTCTGTAGCGGTTGTTCTCGATGAAAAAGCGCTTGAGCGTGACGGTTTCTTCGAGGAGGGCCACGACGATGTCGCCGTTCTTGGCTGTCTCCGACTGCTCGATGATGGCGATGTCGCCCGAGAGGATTCCTGCGCCGATCATGCTGTCGCCCTTCACATGGAGGGCGAAGTGCGGTACCCGGTTCGTAATGATATCCGCAGGGATCGCAACCGTGCGCTCGAAATTCTCGTCCGCGAAGATCGGCCGCCCTGCAGCTATTTCCCCCAAGAGCGGAATTTGGACGACAGGCATATCGCTCTCGGGCGGGGTCACGAGCTCGATCGCGCGCGAACGTTTTTCGGAAGTCTTGATGTAGCCTTTTCTTTCGAGGGCCTTGAGGTGGTCATAGGCGCCTTTGACTGAGATAGAGAAGGCGCGAGCCGTCTCCCTCACTGTCGGCGGATAGCTATTGTCGTGAAGGTATTCGTGGATGAAATTGAGAATCTCTTTCTGTCGTGCAGTGAGTTCTTTCAATCCGGGCTCCTATGCGCGTGTATAGTATACAGCATAGTGTGCGGATGTGCGCAAGCCCTTTTCAACCAAGCTCTTCGTTGAAACCCGACTCGAAGAGAGCCTTGATGGCCTCTGCGGCCTGCTGTTCGTCGGGGCCTTCTGCGATGATTTTGATTTTTGTGCCGAAACTCGCGGCGAGCGTAATGATGCCCATGATCGATTTTGCGTTGATGCGGTTGCCTGCCTTTTCAAGATAGATGCGGGAGGCGAACTTTATCGCGGTCTGAGCGATGAGCGCCGAAGGGCGGGCATGAATGCCGGCACGGTTTTTTATAGTTGTTTCAAGCTCTACCATATGGGCTCCAATTCCGGGCATCATACATCTGAAGTTTTTGTGCGTTCAATGAGGCCGACCTGCGTATCAATAATCATCGCGGAAAAAATACATGGTTCGAGCGCTTTCGCTCTCGAGCCAACGCAGAATGTTCTGATTGAACTCCCGCGCGCTGTGGTACCCCATTTTTTTGAGTCGTTCGTTCATCGCCGCGGTTTCGATGATGATGGGAAGATTACGGCCGGGTTTGACGGGGATTTCGAGCTTCGGTACTTTCACCCCTAGAATATCCATAGTCATCTCATCCATACCGATGCGGTCGTAGACCTTGTTGGGATCCCAGTCTTCGAGTTGGATCACGAGCTGGATCTGTTTTTTGTCGCGGATTGCGCCGACGCCGAAAAGGTGCGTGACGTTGATGATGCCCAGGCCTCGTATCTCCATGTGGTGGCCGATGACCTTGTTCGTCCCCTGCCCCATGAGGAGGGTGCCGTTCAGACAGCGGATCTCGACGACATCGTCGGCCACGAGTCTGTGTCCGCGCTCGATCAGCGAGAGGGCGGTCTCGCTTTTCCCCACACCGGAGTCCCCGATCAGGAGTATCCCGATGCCGAACACCTCGACAAGTACACCGTGCATGATGATTTTGGGCGCAAAAATATCGTGCAGAATGCGGATAACGCGGATCGTGAATTCAACAGATGGCAATTCGGTGATGAGCACAGGGCAGCCGGCCACATCCGCAGCCGCGGCAAAACGTGCGGTAGGTTCGATGTTGTTGGAAAAGATGCAGCAAGGGAGTTTGTACGAGAAGAGTTTTTCGTATATCTGGTCGGCTACTCCGTCGGCTTCGATCTTGTTGATGTATGCGTTCTCGCCTCTTCCGAATATCTGGAGCCTCTCCCACGCGAACAACTCGTAGAACCCCGCAAGTGCGAGGCCAGGGCGGTTGAGGTCCGGGACGGTGATTTCGCGGCTCAAGCCTGCCCTACCGGCGACGCAGCGCAGTTTGAGATCGTTCTGTTCCTTGAGCTCGAGACTGAGTAGATCGAGGACGGTAAAATTGACGGGTTCCTGTTCTTTCACAAAAACATTCTACCTCATTTCGATACGATGGTAAATCGAATAAAAACGGCGGCCCTCTGCTGGCTGCAATGGCAGTCCGCAAAGGCCGAATGCCCAATATGGTCTTTTCAGGCCTTCTGCTGCATGAAGGGCCACCGTCGTTGATGCCCATTTTATTTTTTTTCTTGAATTTTTTCTTTTTCCTTGACGATTTTCTGTTCGAGCTTATCGATGAGCATATCGATCCCCGGATTGAGTTCCGGTGAGGTTTCGACTATGTGCGCCTGTTTACCCCATCGGAAATTGGCGGTCACCTCCAGACGGAACTGCCCCGCATCCTTGGTGAAAACAAAGAGGAGATCGACGATCATATCCTTTGCGTAATCGATCCGGCCGATTTTCGTGGTTAAATACTGTCTGCTCTGATCGCTGAGATCGAAATGCACGGAACGAACGTCGATTTTCATAGCAACCTCCCGAAAAATTTTTAACGCAAGGACCAGGCCTTGCGGAGACCTCACCCGGGTTACTTCCCGAGTTCGCTGCGATATTTTGCCACCGTCCGGCGGGCGACGGAGACGCCCCGCTGGGCGAGGATTTCCGAAATAATGCGATCTGAAATTTTTTGCCCCTTTGATTCGAGTTCTCCGATAATCTGTGCAATTTCGGCTTTTACCCCTTCCTTGGAGGTGTTTTCCCCATTTTCCCGATTGATGGCGTTGGTGAAAAAGCGGCGCAGTTCGAAGATACCCCAGTCGGTCTGTACGTATTTGCCGTTCACGACGCGTGATACCGTCCCCTCATGAACGTTGATCTTTTCGGCGACGTCCTTGAGCGAAAGTGGCTTGAGCGCCTTCGGTCCGTTGATGAAGAAATCCTTTTGTGCCTCGGCGATCGCGAAAGCTGTTTTGAGCAGTGTCGCATTGCGTTTCTTTATGCTGTCGATAAAGTAGCGCGCATGCTCCACCTTTTCTCGCGCAAATTTTTCCGCTTCTCCGCGGGACGAACGAGAAGCCAACTCTGAATAGAGTCGATTTATGCCGAGTTTGGGGATTGTCGCATCGTTCAGCCGCACCTTAATCTCACCGTCTTCGAGCCACATCGCGAGCTCGGGCACAATGTAGCGGGGACGAGCCTTTGAGAATGCACGCCCTGGGTAGGGGTTGAGGGTCTTTATGAACTCCATGATGCGGCCGAGCTGGCGGTCGTCGAGGCCGAGGGCCTTTTTAATGGTGCCGTGGTTACGCGATTGCAGGTTTTCGAAGTGCTGCGAAAGCACCTCGAGGGTTTTCGGAGGCGCATTGGAGGCGATTTCAGCCTGTACCATAAGGCTCTCTCGGTAATCGGAGGTGCAGGTGCCGGGTGGATCGAGCCGTTGGAGGAGCGAAAGGATGCGCTGGAGGGTTTCGGGGTCGCTGTCGGCGCAAACCTCGGAAGGAGGCAGGATATGAAAACCGTTTTCGTCCGTATTTTGAATGATCCGCTCGGCGATTCCGCGTTCGTCGTCGCTGAGCGGTAAGAGGCCAAGTTGGCTTATCAAGTGTTCTTGCAGCGATTCTTCGATGGCAATGGTTTGTTCTATAATAGTATTCCTGTCGTTTCCTTCGGTATTGAATCCGAAGGCGTCGTCCGAATACTCGGCTTCACGGAGATTATCGTCACTGTCGTGCGTCGTGTCGATGCTCGCTTCCATGACATCGAGCGAGACTTCTTCTGCGCCGGTCAGCAGTTCGAGGGCAGGATTTTCCTCGAGTTCCTGATTGATCTGTTCGGTGAGTTCCTGCAGCGGAAGCGCGAGCAGGCGGATGGACTGAAGCATGCGGGGGCTGAGTTTAAGTTGCTGCTGCTGCGCGAGGACCGGCCGTTGTTGTGTCTGCAATGCGCATCCTCCTGTACATAAATGTAAAGCACTTTTCCCGAAAGTCAAGGCTGAAGGCTTCCAAATTGTCCGGCCGGATGTTGACAGCGACAATTATATTGACGATCAATAAGTTTCGTTAGTATTTTCAACATGCAACATCACAGATTCAATTTTCCGTTACAGGGTGAAGAATGTCCAAACATAAACACGAACACGGCAAGGCACCGGAAGGGATGCAGCCGGAAAATGCACAGACGAAAGCACAGACACAAGAGAACCAGCCTTTTGTGCCCGAGTCCGAAGTACAGTCGGGGGCAGAAGGGCACGAGGATAGCCATGCCGAAGCGGTAAATACGCCCGAGGCACAGCTTGCTGCGGCCAAGGCTGAGATCGAAGTACTCAAGGCACAGCTTTCGGAGCTGAACGACAAGTATCTGCGGACACTGGCCGAACAGGTCAATTTCAGAAAGCGGGTTGTAAAAGAAAAAGAAGAATTTCAGCAATATGCAGTCTCTACGCTCTTGTCGGATCTCATCCCTGTGCTCGATGATTTCGACAGGTCGCTTGAAGCGATCGTACAGAATCAAAATGATACGACGAAGATCATCGAGGGTATTCGCCTCATTCAGAAGAGACTCCATGACACACTTTCGAACAAGTACGGCCTTTCTCGATACGAGGCAAAAGGTTTGGTCTTCGATCCACACCTGCACGAGGCGATGTTCTCGGATCAGGGCGATGTGCCGGAGCCGACGGTTACCCAGGAATTTTTGCCGGGGTATAAGTTGCACGATCGTGTCATTCGCACCGCTAAAGTAAAGGTGACTATGCCTGCAAATGCAGACGGTGCCGAGCCTACGGCTCAAGAAGCACAAGCGAAGCGCGAAGAGGCTGCTGCGCTCAAAGAAGGCGCTAAAGAAAATGCGAAAGAAGATGTTCAAGAAGATAATAAAGAAGGCGCTCCGGAAGACAATGCTTCATAAGAGAGTGCCGTCGATTTGCTTTTTAGTGGACAATTTCAGTAATTTAGATAGGTAAAAGATAAGGAGAACAGAATATGGGAAGGATTATCGGCATCGATTTGGGGACGACCAATTCCTGCGTCGCAGTGATGGAGGGAGGGGAACCTATTGTAATTGCCAACTCCGAGGGCCAGCGGACGACGCCATCCATTGTGGGCTTTACCGCAAAAGGGGAACGCGTGGTCGGGCAGCCCGCCAAGAACCAGATGATCACGAACGCGGAGAACACCATCTTTTCGATCAAGCGATTTATGGGCCGCCGTTACAGCGAGGTCATCAATGAGATCAAGTTGGTACCCTACAAGGTGATCGACAACGGCAACGACGTGCGCGTCGAGGCTGGCGGCAAACTCTATAGCCCCCAGGAAATCAGTGCCTTTATTCTGCAGAAGATGAAGAAGACCGCCGAGGACTATCTCGGCGAGCCCGTCACTGAAGCCGTCATCACCGTCCCGGCGTATTTCAACGATTCTCAGCGCCAGGCCACCAAGGATGCTGGCCGCATTGCGGGGCTCGACGTCAAGCGTATCATCAACGAGCCGACCGCAGCGAGCCTCGCCTATGGCTTCAACAAGGATCAGAAGAAAGAGAAGACCATCGCGGTGTACGACCTCGGCGGCGGGACCTTCGATATTTCCATCCTCGAGTTGGGCGAAGGTGTGTTCGAGGTGAAGTCCACCAACGGCGACACACACCTCGGCGGCGACGATTTCGACCGCCGCATCATGAATTGGCTCGTCGAAGAATTCAAGAATGATACGGGTATCGATCTCTCGCAGGACCGGATGGCGCTCCAGCGTCTCCGCGAGGCCTCGGAGAAGGCAAAGATCGAACTCTCCAACATGCAACAGACCGAGATCAATCTGCCGTTTATCACCGCCGATGCGAGCGGGCCTAAGCACCTGCAGAAGACGCTCACCAGGGCGCGCTTCGAGCAGATGTGCATGGACCTCATCGAGCGCACTCGTGAGCCATGTATGAAGGCCCTTGCCGACGCCGGTCTTACTGCGGCGCAGATCGATGAGGTCATCCTTGTCGGCGGCATGACCCGCATGCCGCGCGTTCAGCAGATGGTGCGCGAGATATTCGGCAAAGAACCATCCAAAGGGGTCAATCCTGATGAAGCGGTCGCCATCGGTGCGGCCATTCAGGGCGGCATTCTGGGTGGCGAGGTCAAGGATGTGCTTCTGCTCGACGTGACCCCGCTTTCGCTCGGCATCGAGACACTGGGCGGCGTGTTCACGCGCCTCATTCCTCGCAACACGACGATCCCCTGCCGCAAGAGTCAGATTTTCTCGACGGCGGCAGATGGTCAAACGGCGGTTTCCATTCATGTCCTCCAAGGCGAGCGCGAGATGGCGAGCCAGAATCGCACGCTTGGGCGATTCGACCTCGTAGGTATTCCGCCCGCGCCGCGCGGTGTGCCGCAGATTGAGGTGACCTTCGATATCGATGCGAACGGCATTGTCCACGTGTCGGCAAAGGATCTCGGCACCGGCAAGGAACAGAAAATCCGCATCGAAGCGTCGAGCGGGCTCAGCGAGGCCGAAGTTGACCGCATGGTCAAAGAAGCCGAGGCTCATGCCGAGGAAGACAGACGCGAACGCGAGCACATCGATGCACGCAACGAGGCCGATTCGCTCATCTACACCACGGAGAAATCGCTCAAAGAGGTCGGCGATAAGATCGGGGCCAGCGAAAAAGCCGCGGTCGAAAATGCAATCAAAGATCTCAAGGCGGCGATGGAGGGCAAAGACACCGAGCTCATCAGACAGAAAACCGAAGCACTCAAGCAGGCTTCCTATAAGCTCTCCGAGGAACTGTATCGCCAGGCTTCGGCGCAGAGCGGTGGAGCGGCCGGGAGTGCAGGTGGCACTGCAGGCGGGCCTTCTTCGGGAGCGTCGGACCAGCAGAGCCAAAACGCTGATGACGTCAACTACAAAGTAGTCGACGACGATAAATAATTTGGATTGTGCAGCGAGGCGGCTGAGCCTTTTTTCGGCCGCCTTTTTGCTCATCGAGAGGGTGGTCGGAAGTGGCTAAACGCGATTATTACGAAGTCCTCGGTGTACCTAAAACCGCCACGAAAGACGAGATTAAAAAAGCATACCGAAAACTTGCAATTCAATATCATCCCGACAAAAATCCGGGCGATAAGACGGCGGAGGAGAAGTTCAAGGAAGCCACTGAGGCCTACGAGGTGCTCGGCGATGATCAAAAGCGCCAGGCCTATGATCAGTTTGGATTCGCAGGCGTCG
>DIXD01000065.1:48437-54139 GCA_002435985.1 Spirochaetaceae bacterium UBA6089 | reverse complement strand
CCAGATGCCGCCGTCTTGCAGTTGGAGATTTCGCCTTCGACGATGATGTCAGGATATTTCTCTTCGAGATCATCTCGTATGAGAGAGGTGATCTGGGAAACCGTGAACGGTGAGATGTTTTCGAATTGCATGGCGATATTCTAACAGAAAGTCTCACACACTTGAATGTCGGATACTGGCGAAAATTCGTCTCTGACGCTACACTTGGACATATGATACATCCTCACGATTTGCCAATCTATCAACAGAAAGCCAAAATTCTCGAAGCTCTCGCCACAAATCAAGTCATTGTCGTGGAGAGTCCCACAGGATCCGGCAAAACGACACAGTTGCCTATCATTCTCTATGAGGCGGGGTACGCCTCGAAAGGGATAATCGGCATTACCCAGCCCAGACGAATCGCGACTTTGTCGGTGAGCGACTTCATTGCGCGCCAGCTGAATACGACTATTCCGGGCATTGTCGGATACAAGATGCGCTTCGAAGATGCGACCGAGCCCAATACCGCCATAAAAATAATGACCGATGGCATTCTCCTTCAAGAAATGAAGCTCGATCCGTATCTTACGCATTACAGTGTGATCATGGTGGATGAGGCGCATGAGCGCAGCTTGAACATAGATTTTATCCTCGGCCTTTTGAAGCAGGTGCTTGAGGCACGGAGCGAGTTCCGCATCATTGTGTCGTCCGCCACCATCAATGCGGAGGTTTTCTCGGAGTATTTCGGCGAGTGTCCTGTCGTGCGCATCGATGCCCCGATGTACCCCGTACGCGTGGTGTACGATACCATTAAGACAGTCCCGGAAGTCTCATCATCCGATCTGGAGCCTCGGGCGAGAGTCGTCGAAGGGGGCTATTACCGCTCTTCAGATGAGGCGCTATACGAGAAAATTCTATCGATTGTCGGCAGAGTCTTGGATGGGGATGCCGGCGCGGAACCGGGGGATATCCTCATATTTCTGCCTGGCGAAAAGACGATCAAAGAGTGCCTTCGGATCCTCATGGCGAGTCGCTGGGCCAGAAGGTTTCACTGCATTCCTCTCTATGCCCGCCTTGGAAAAGATGAGCAGGAGAAGGTCTTCGAGCCTGCACCCGAAGGGAAGATCAAGGTCGTCATTGCAACCAATATCGCAGAGACGAGCGTCACCATCGATGGTATCACCGTGGTCATCGATTCGGGGCTTGCAAAGATCAATTACTACAATCCGCGGACTTTTACCGCAAGCCTTATAGAAACTCCCATCTCGAAAGCTTCTTGCAACCAGCGGAAGGGAAGGGCGGGGCGCACTCGTCCCGGCATCTGTTACAGGTTGTATTCCATCAAGGATTTCGATTCGAGGCCGCTCTATCCTACCGAAGAGATACACCGCACCGATCTCTCCGAAGTACTGTTGCGCATGGCGGAACTCGGCATCACGGACTTCGAGCACTTCGATTTCATAACGAAGCCGCCCAAGAGCGCAATCCGAGGAGCAATCGAGGTGCTCAATCTGCTCGAGGCCTTGAACCCCGACCGAACCCTCACGCGTATCGGTCAGATGATGTGCGCCTTCCCGCTTTTGCCAAAACTTTCGCGCATGATCGTGGAGTCGATTCTTAGGTATCCGGATGTGATCAGCGAGACTCTGATCGCGGCAGCCTTTCTCTCTACGACGAGTCCCTATGTTCTGCCGCCCGGAGAAGAGACCGAAGCGCGTGCAGCCCACCACAGGTTTAGAGACCCTATGGGCGATTTTGCCTCGTACCTGCGGCTCTATGATGCCTTTACCTCGGCTGCGGATCCTGTCAAGTTCTGCGAACGCAATTATCTCGACGAGCGGACACTGCACGAAATAGTGAGAATAAAAAAACAGCTCGAGCTCATAGTCTCGGACCTTGGTGTTCCGATTGGTTCGGGCGGATCGATCTCGGACTATCTCTGCGCAGTGAGCCGTGGACTCATCCAGTTCGTCTGTGCCAGACAGGGAAGAGGGCTGTTCAGTTCGCTCACTGCGGAGAAAATTCAGATACATCCGGGCTCTGTCATGTTTCGCCAGGAAGCAGACTTTATCGTGGCCGGCGAGATTGTGCGAACGACGCGCATGTATGCGATGTCTGTCTCTCCTCTCTCGAAAGCGCAGCTGTACAGAATTTCTCCCGAATTGGCGGAACAACTCATTGCGCTCCGACAAGAGCGAACTTCAGCGCCCAAACATCTTCGATCACCCAAAGAAAAGGAAGGCGGTCTTGTCGTTGAAAGGCCTATGCGGGGGCAATCCTTACCGCGGGCAGTCTCTCGGACGCGCAAACCCGAACAGGAGCGACAAAGGGTCTATGCCGGGAATAGGCCGAACACAGTCTCGCTGGGCGGCGAGGTGTTTCCTGTCGAGGGCAAAGGATCGAAAAGGACAGTGGTCCTCGACTGGGAGCGCCTTTCCAGGATTGCGCCGCTCATCGGTGCAGTCGATGAAGAACTCGGCAAATCGCTCAGAGCGCGTGTCGAATGGGGTGAAGGTCAGCTTTTCAATGGTGAGAAGCTCTCCACCGTCATAAAGGCACTGAAATGGATCGACATTGGACACGATCTGACAACCAATTGGCCGCTGCACACGAATTTTTCACTCAAGACGAGCGAGATGAAGGCAGCCGAACAGACGATCGCCTCTCTCGCCAATTCTCTCGGGGCAATTCTGCATGTCGCCAAATTCGGCAAAGCGAAAAAGCTAGGCTTTATCGGACTCTATTCCGACGGTGTAGGCAATTTCTGGTATCAGCCGACGCCTTCCTTTTCCGAGGCGCTCAATCAGAGCCTTGCAAGTGCTGAGCTCCTCGTCGATTATGCGGAGAAGCTCGGTCTTTCTCAGCCTCTGAAAGAGAAAATCAGCGTCCTCTACCGGAGACTGAGCGATTTTTTCAACACGCTATAGCGGAAGAACGCTTCGCGCTGTTCCTGCACGCTTTATCTTTTGATGTACAGAAGCTCGAAGATGCCGCGGCCCGAACCTTTTGCGAAGTGTTCGAACTTCGTCTCGGGCCGCCATGCCTGGTGTGGCGCATAGTCTTCATACTGATTTTTGAGCGCGCCGCAGGAATCGAGCGAGGCCTTGGCATAAGAGGCATATTCCTCGATATCGGTCACGAAATAGAGATATCCGCCCACCTCGAGTTTTGCCGCCATGAGCGCGACGATGGCCTCCTGCATAAGCCTGCGCTTATGGTGTCTCTTTTTGGGCCAGGGATCGGGATAAAAAATATGAATGCCGGCAATGCTTTCAGCAGGCAACATCGTTTTAAGGACTTCGACGGCATCGTGCTGAATGATGCGCACATTTTCAAGCCCATGGCTTTCGAGGTCGGAGATGAGTCTTCCGACGCCGGGGGTATGTACTTCTATTCCGAGATAGTTGAATTGTGCTCTCGTCTGAGCAATCTTCCACGTCGCTTGACCCATGCCGAAGCCAATTTCCACCACAATGTGCTTTTTCTCGAGAAATAGCGCATTCAGATCGAGAGGAGCTCCAGTAAAGGGGACAAGGTACTTCGGTCCGAATCGTTCGATTGCACGGCGCTGGGCCTCGGTGATCCTGCCCGATCGCAGGACAAAGGTGCGGATGCTGCCGTCGAGGATGCCGTCGCCCTCTCTTTGTCTTGCTTCGGCTTTGGTCCCTTGCGTCTTGGCGGGTGAGCCCACAACCTCTTGCGAATAAATCGATGACTCAGCGCGAGGCATGCAGCACTTCCCTTGCTATTTCACAGAGACGAGAGAAATCGGAAATTTCGACGTTTTCACGCTGGGAAAGAATCCTCATCGTAAAGGACCCCAAGGAGAAATTTGCAAAGATCGCAAGGGGGATGTGTTTTCGCTCGGCATAGGTATACTGGATGAGGACCTTCTTCGGTTCAGGAAAGACTTCGCAGGCAAAGCCCGCGTCTCTCAGCGATGCCGCAAGTGCGTGCAGCCTGGCGGTCGAGCTCTCCGGCTGATTGATGAGAAGAATCTGTGTCGAGGTGGTGGGGCCCGTCTGGATTCCCAGCGCCTCGAGGGCGGCCATCAGCCGATCGAGACCGATTGACGCGCCTACTCCAGGCAATTTTTTTTCAGTATAAAGACTTGCGAGGTCATCATATCTACCGCCAGAACACACCGAACCTATCTCGGGCAGGGCAGCGAGCGAGGTCTCCACGACCATGCCCGTATAGTAGTCGAGTCCGCGCATAATGCTCGGATCGAGCACAATGTGTCGCTCGTCGCTGGTCGCAGTGACGCACTCCATGATATCGAGCAAGCGGGACCGAGCGGCCTGAGCCTCATCATCGTTGTGATCGCAGAGTCTAAACATTTTGTCGAGCGTTTTTTCGAAGCTTTCTTCTGTTTGGATGAATGAGAGAATATCGTTCGCACGCTGAGGGTCCACGAGACTCGAGAGCTTTTGCTCTGTGGCTTGCAACCCTATCTTTTCGAGCTTGTCCACGGTCCTGAGTATTTCGAGTGCTTTGTCCTGTGCGCCTATATGGACTAAAAATCGGTTGAAGAGCGCGCGGTGATTGATGCGGAGAAAAAAGTCTCCGACGTCGAGAGCCTCCATGGCGCGGGCGGCCGTGAGGAGGATATCTGCGTCTGCCGATGCAGTGTCCGTCCCGACAATGTCGAAATCGCACTGCATGAATTCTCTGTATCGGCCGCGCTGGGTGTTTTCTCCGCGCCATACTTTTGCAATGTGGTACCTTCTGAAAGGCAGGTAGAGCTCTTCGGCGTGTTCCGCCATAAAGCGTGCGAAGGGCACCGTTAGGTCGTAGCGCATTGCCACATCCCGATTGCCGTGGTCTCGGAAACGGTAGACTTGCTTGTCGGTCTCTCCGCCGCCTTTGCCGAGCAGGATGTCGGCATATTCGAGGACCGGTGTGTCGATGGGCACGAACCCAAACAAGGAAAATACTTGCTCAAGCTTTCGTATGAGCGTCGCGCGGGCCATCTCGACATCCGGCAAAAAGTCACGAAATCCTTTTAATACTCTTGGCTGAATACTGGGCATGAATTTTACTCCAACAGTCAAATGCTCAGCTATTATGAAAATAATTCGCAGTCCATGCAAGCGGGCAGTGCCCGAAAAATCATGAAGCGATCCTCGCGGTACGCTTGCTCTTTACAACCTTTTGTGATATATAGACAAGGCCCTCTTTATCCGACAGTTATCGTCGGATCATACGCACCCGTACGGGTGTATAGTCCATGGGGAGGAATGAATGAGACAGTATGAACTTGTCGCTGTCTTGAACTCAGAGGAAGATCAGTTCAAGGCCGGCAAACAGGCAATCGCCGATCTGCTTGCGCAGTACAAGGCGATCGATGTAAAAGAAGAAGATATGGGGGATAAACCACTCGCATATCCCATCAAGAAAAAAACGCGCGCTCATTATATGCTCTACCGTATGAGCCTCGAGCCCGCATCGATTGTCGGACTTGAACGCGCGATTAAGCTCAGCCCCTCGATTTTACAGCACCTTGTCGTTAAAATCGAAAAATAGGGTTGTCTCGGGCAATAGGTAAAGGAGCATACCGTGAGCGATATCAATGTTGTAGTGTTGGTTGGACGTCTCACTCGCGACAGTGAATTGAAATATACCCCATCCGGGCTACCGATTTGCCGCTTTTCGATTGCGGTGAACCGCTCGAAGAAGCAGGATGATCAGTGGGTGGACGAACCACATTATTTCGATATCGA